>CALDYR010000023.1 GCA_937944405.1 uncultured Pirellulaceae bacterium | reverse complement strand
CAACACTTCAATCGCTGCGTCGCTGTAAACAAAAGGCCGTCCAACTTTGAAGCCCTTCTTTGCGTGCTTCCAATTGGCAAGCACTTCTTCTGAAAACCAGAATGTGATATTGCCTCGATTAAAAAACGACTTGTTGTGAGCTGACCAGTTGGTGACTTGGTAACTGTTTTTTTGACGTTTCTTTTTTTCGCCATGACACGCTCCTTCTTGCGGGTCAAATCCTTTAGACCCAGCTAATACGCAAAGAGCTTCACTTTTGTTAGAAAAGGACCTTTTGTTCGACAAAGCCATCTGACACACATGCTCGTGCAGCGGACTTGTATTGGATTTATTACAATCGTCGCCGCAAAGTTTTTCCGACACGAAAAATGCGACCGAATACATTTACCCCCGTAGTCTATCGCCGCCGTCAAAGGATTCATAGTATCCACGTCGCGTCGCTTGAGGTGGCATCGCTTGAGGTTAAGGTTATCAGTCCTGTAATTCGGATGCACTGATGACGTTTCCGTGTTCATCAATCGTAACGTCTTGGTGCATCAAGTATTTCAGTACCGGGGATAGTACGATACAAACGACGCCACAACCGATCGCAGTGTAGCAAATTGACTGGAAGACGTCTCCGTAAACGTTCACCGTATCGATCGGCGCCGGCAGGTCGCCAGCGCTGCCTCCTCCGTGGCCACCAACACTGGTGAATTGTGAAATGATGGCAGCGAGATACTGACTGAAAGCTGTTGCCAAAAACCAAGCCCCCATCAAAGTACTGACCAGCAATTTTGGGCTTAACTTGGTCATTGTTGAAAGTCCGACCGGGGACAGGCACAGTTCGCCGGTGGTTTGCAACAGAATTCCCAGCGTTAACCAACTGATCGCGACCATCCCAACTTCCGTGCAGTTTTGAGCTCCCAGCCAAAACGCGCCGAAGCCCAGACCGAGTTGGATCAACCCCAATCCGAATTTAACCGGTGCGCTGGGGTCCAACCCTTTTTTACCCAGCGTGGCCCACAACCAATTGAACGCAATCGCAAAAACCAAAATGAAAATTGCGTTAAAAGATTGAAAAATCGAAGCGGGAAGTTCGTCGATTCGGGTCGCCACGCCCATGCCTACGTTGGATTGAGAAACTTTCCATGGAATTTCAATTTTATCGAGGTCTTCTGTCTCTTTGATGATCTTGCGAATTTCATCTAGATCAGAGTTCGTAAACGCCCTGCCTTGCTCCGAATAAACATAACCCAACTGCGCTTGGGTTGGCTCAAGGGTAACAACCTGCCCTACTTGTTCTGCGGTGATTGATTTCGTTTCGCTGACGCGGTCGATATTACGATCGGTGAAATTGTTGACGCTGCTGCCGGCCTGTTCAAAGAAGGCGAAAAACAGCATCTGAAAGAAAATCAACACCAGCGCTGCGATCATTCGATCCCGCTGAATCCTATTGAGTTTAAACGTTTCAAAAATAAGGTAACCGAAGGCTAAAATTCCCAACACCGTCAAAACAAGACCAGCAGGTTTGCTGACCTCTTCAAGGAAAATCCCGGGCACGGTCCCGTAGTCGTTTTTAACGGAAGCGATTGTTTCGGGATCGATAAACTGATAGGCAACGCCGCGCAGTTTGGGTTCGACGTCGATTCCAGCAGCGCTCACTTTCTCAATGGTCGCGGTATCGACGTTGAGGCTGGAGAGGAATTCAACGCGTTGTTGTAACAATTGATCTTTGGTGACGATCAGCGCGTCTTCAGGTGGTTGGGTGAAGGGCGTGAACCCCGACACCAAGAGCGCGAAAATCGGAATCGAGATCGCCGTTCCAAGAAAAATTTTCCAGTCGTTTCTAGAATCAACGCCTTCTGGTCTGGCGCCCGCCCACGTCGGGAGACCACCGCGCGAAAGCGCTATCCAAGCCACAACCGCTGCCAACATCAGACAGATGGCCACGAATACATTGATCGATATGGCGTAAATGTTGTCGGGCCGAAAAATCAGCATGCCGGCCGACGCGGCAATCGCTGCGGCCATAATCAACAGTTGCGTGATGAGGTTCGGCATAACAAATACCGCAAGGCCGACTAACATACCAATCGTGGCCAGTCCAAACCCATAGTGCCAGCCAAACGTTTCCCCTACGTAACCACACAACAGCGGGCTGATAGCGGCGCCGAGGTTGATTCCCGTGTAAAAGATATTAAAACCGTCGTCACGTTTGCGACTGCCCTCTTTGTAAAGTGAACCCACTGTCGTTGAGATGTTAGGTTTGAAAAATCCGTTTCCCACGATCAACAGCGCAAGGGCGAAAAAGAAAGGCCATTCGGATTCCCATGTCATTAGAAGGTGTCCCGAAGCCATCAGCAGTCCTCCGATGACGACCGCTAATCGTTTGCCCAAAAATTTGTCGGCCAGAAGACCGCCGATAAACGGCGTCATGTAGACCAACGCCGTGTAGGCTCCGTAAACCGTATACGCTTGGGTGTCGCCATACCCAAGGAACCCTTTGAGCATGTAGAAAATCAGCAATGCCCGCATGCCGTAATAGGAAAATCGTTCCCACATTTCGGCAAAAAACAGCGTGTAAAGCCCCGACGGATGTCCAAAAACGTTGGACTGATTTTCAATTTCTGCTTGCGACATGCAGGTACCCGGCGCGTTGTGTAAGAGAACGGAAAATAAAAGTTTAACCAAATCAAAGGCCTCCAACCAGACACCGGTGGCCGGTATAGATCAACTTATGCGGCACGTATTCTGTTGCGCCGGACAGAAACTGAATCGCCCAAACGCTTTTAACTCCAAACGCTTTTAACTCCAAAAGCTTTCATCGAACAGACACCACCTCGATGACGCATCTAAATCACTCCGGCGAGCATACAAGGTTTTCCCATTTCCAAAGCGCGCGGCGGGGACTACAGAATCATCGTAGTTTGAACATTGGTCGAGATTTAGATTCCGGCGTGCATGCGAAATAAAATTCAAGCTCAAAGTTCAGTTCGTTTGGGACGCCAATGATGCTTGAATTTCCTCGATCGTCATGTTCTTGGTTTCTTTGAGCGTGAAGAACAAAATCACTAAACCGACAAACACGGTTGTCGCGTAGACAAGGAAAATCGAACTCATCCCCATCCGATCTAACAACAAAGGGAATGAATACTGGACCAACCAACTGGTTAAACTTGTCACGATCGTAAAAAAGGGAATGGCAATGCCTCGGACCGCAACCGGAAAGATTTCAGAAAACAGAACCCACATCACCGGGCCAACCGAAAAATGAAACGCTGCGATGAAGCTCAAGATGCCAAATAATACCAACGTAGTGTTGATCTCGATCGAAACGTCTAAGATCCGCCCACGATTGGTTCGGGCGGCCTCTTCACCGATCGCTTCTTTGATTGCCTGTTTAAATTCAATATCACTGGGAAATTGCTTTCCAGCCAAAACGTTTAAGCGTTCGACGTCCTCTTCAAGGCCCTGCAATTCAGCGATCGCGCTGGCCGGCAATGCGTAGGTCGCTCCATTGAATGCGTAGGAACACAGCCCAAGGCTGGCAATGATCCAAACCATCCCCCAAATGATCAGCGGCCGGCGGCCTAATCTGTCGACTAAAATCAGTCCCAGCACCGTAAATGCGACGCTCGTTAGTCCCACCCAAATCGCTTGCACAAAAGCCGCATCATCTCCGATCCCCAATTGCTTGAAAATGGTCTGCGCGTAGAAAAGCACCGCGTTGATTCCGGTCGCCTGTTGAGCGATGGCGATGGTGAAAGCGATGATGAAAATCAGCCTCATCCGCCCCCCAAAAATCGCCCCCAATTGAGCCAGCAACGACCGATCATTCGACACTTCGTCGATCGCTTTTCTCACCTCCGTGATATGGGCTTCGATTTCCTCTTGGGGCATCAACTTCGACAGCGTTTTTTTAGCATCGTCAAATCGGTTCTGATAGAAATACCAGGCCGGGCTTTCGGGGATCATCATCAGCAACACTAACCACACGATTGCAAACGGAATTTCTGACGCCAACATCCAACGCCACGTGTGGGTATCCAACCCAATTTCAACCACCCAAGGCGCCTCTGATGCTGCCCAGTTTTGAATCAAATAGTTTACAAAATAGGCCACTGACAAACCGACAACGATATTTATTTGCGTCATCGAAACCAATTTGCCTCGGTATTTTGACGGAGCGATTTCACCGATGTACATTGATGCCAAAGAAATGGAACTGAATGCCAACCCTCCTAAAAATCGTGCGGCCACCAAAAACCAATAATTGGGCGCCATTGCCGAACAACACGCCGAAATAACATAAAGGACCCCGATTAAAAGAATTGCTTTCTTGCGACCAAACGCGTTACAGATATAGCCCGCAAATGGTAGCGCTACTAAAACGCCCAACGCAGGAGCGCTGACCACGACCCCCAACTGTTCCGGCGATAACCCAAACTCCTTGATAACGTAATCAACCGTACCAGAGATCAACGCAGCATCCACCCCAAAGACGAATCCCCCCATCGCAACAATAGTGGCATAAAGAAACGCATTTCTTGTGTACGGATTCATAACTCAACCAGTTGTTAGGATAAAGCGGTCGGTGGAAGATTGCAAAATTGCAAAAACACAAAAAACTCCACAACGAAAAGCTTATGTGCCGCCAACCAAGTCATGGATGGCAACCGAATCAGCGACTTAGTTTTGACAACCTTGAGTCAACGTCAACAGAGCCAACGATAAAGCACTTTTTATACCAGCTTTACCGCACGACGCGCCCCGATGCCAATCCCGCCATCAAGGAGTCGACTTCTTTTCGCGTTGAAAAGTTGAAATCGCCCTTAATCGAATGCTTCGAACAGGACGCGGCGACGGCATATTTCAACGCCTCGGCCGACTCTTTCAGCTCGGGCGTGGTCAGCGCAAAATTAAACCACCGGCAAACGCGTCGCCGCCATCGACTCGGTCGACGATGCTTTTGATCTGATAAGCGTTGTAATCGCCATCGGCATTTAGCGGGACGAAAAATGCTTTTTCCGGTCGCGTCACATACACCATCGCGCCCCAATCCATACTGCGTAGACAAGCGATTCCCCCGGCGGATTCGGCAAGAAAGAATTTTACCAATCGCCCCCCCTGTTCGGTCGCCCACTCTAAATCCGAAGGCGTCGAAATCCTTGTTGCAAAGGGTAATCCAGCCTCTTGCGTGGCCCAAACAACTTTCGGGTTATAGCCTAGCGAAACCCCAAAACTGGCTCCAACATCTTTTACGACTCGGCCAGACTTTGGCGAAAGTATAGTGCCAACGCCAACTAACGTATCGGGAACATTATCGCAAATAGCTCGCAATGCAACTAATGCTAAATCGGTGCGGAGCGTCAATTCAATCACGTCGATGCAGCCGGCACGTAACGCATTGGCATGACCGACACACGACGGAGTGACGGTGCAATTGCCCGAACGCAACCTAACTTTGCAATCAATCAATAACCAAACGGTTTTCCGCTTTCATAAAGTCGGGCAAGTTCACCCGCATCCAACGTGGCGTCGAAAATCACCATTTCATCGATCAAACCATTGAGGTTGCGCATCGCGAACCTGGGCGTGTTGCGGAGCGGTTGCCCCCAGTTCCCGATCTCCGCTGCCCCGATGCGCAGTTTTTCAACGACGTAAAGATCCTCGATGTACTGCGCGCTGACTTGTTTTCCGTTGACGTACTGGCAGACCATTCGGCTGGCAGGATCAAAGGTAGCAGCCAAATGTACCCACTGCCCACTCTGAGAAGCATCCCAAATGGGATCGGTAAAATAAACTCGGTGCAGACGAGTATCAGGAGAGTTGCCCAAACCAGCCCCCGGCGTGTCGTCTACCATAACCGAAAACATCATTTTGCCGTCGTTGCGAATCTGCCAATGAGGTTCGCCATTCTCATAACCATCTCCCATAAACAGCGCGTTATACAGATTATCTAAACTGTTAATGCGCACCCAACAGGCAAACGTGAACGCACTGAACTCGCCTTCGATGCGCGTCCGCAAACGTGCCCCCGGACGCTCAAACCCGACCGCAGAAGACAACTCGCCAAACCGACCGTCCAGAACGCTGACCGTTCCGACCATGATCGCATTTCGTTTCTTTCCCGCCGCTGAACGATTAACAACCTCACGATTATTTATCGCTTCGGCTATCGGGTAGTAGGCAATCAGCCGCGGGTCAGATTTAAGATGCTCCGAATGATTCTTCCACTGACCGAAACGTTTGAGTTGTTCCGCTTGGCGAAGGCGATCGACGTCACCAATCGTGCTCAACCCGTCAAACGAAACCTGATCGATATTGGATCCCGAGAAGGCCTGCTTCTCACCGGTGGTCAAGTGCTTCCCATCGTGTTGGCCGCCACGAAATTTTACTTCGCCGTCTAAAACTTCGACCAACGCATGGTCGGCGCCAACGTCCATCGCGAATTCAGTTCCTAAGTCAATGACCTCGGCATCTGCCGCCTTCACCACAAACCCTTGAGCAACCGGGGGAACGCTGGCCCTTAATCTTCCTGAAACCAAACGCACCGACCAATCGGATTCCAGTTCCAACCGTGCCGGCCCTTCCACCACCAACGTCGCGCCACAGAAGAAATCGATTTCCGCAATGCCTTCATCAAACGCCACCGTGGCCGCTGACAAGACATCACCTTCGCGATAGTTACGGAACCCTTGCGTCCACTTAATTCCCGCGATTCTACGCAAGGAAGCATGACCCGAGATCGTTTGTTCGACGTCTGGGGCAATTGCGATTTGAGCGACCGTGTTTTCCGGTGTCGTTGCAGTGCGGATTCTACCCAACTGATATGCCACCCCAACGCATAAGCAGATCAACCCGAAGCAAACCGCGATATATCCCCACGCTATTGAACGATTAGCTCCAATCATCCCAATCTCATCTTGGAGTGATGTGTCTGGAATAACACGGGACGGTCGTCGCAAATCAGAGGAAGCGTCGCCACTCGCCATTCGCCGCAGCGCTGCATCCAAATTCGCAAACAAAACGAACTGCCTTCTGGCATCCGCCGATGATTTTATTCGGGCCTGGAGGTCTTGCGATTGTTCTTCAGAAATCCGGCCGTCCAACCAAGCCGAAATCAGCGATTCAAATTCAGGTGCCGACATTTTCATTTTCCAACGCTAACTTCTTGGTGACGCAAGCCAAAACGGTGGCTCGCAAACGCTGAACGGTTTTATAGAAGGCGTGCTCCGATTTGCCGGAACTTTTTGCCAGCTCCCGGATAACGACCCCCGGAGAATGAACCTTTATGATCAATGCTCGTTGCTTTTCCGAAAGTTTACCCAAACAGTATTCCAAATGTTGTTTCCGGTGAAAGTCAACCTGTTCGGATTCTGCCTCGTCAGAAATCAACTCCCAGACATCTTCGGCAAAAATGAGCGGCGAACGCGCCAGACGGCGCCGGTACTTAAGCGCCTCAAATCGAGCGATCGTAAGCAACCACCCGCCGAAGGCAGTGCCAGGCTCGAAGTCATCAAATTTTCTCCATGCAATTAGGCTGGCCTCTTGAATGACTTCGTCAACGTCATTCCACGTCGGCAATAGGCCCCGCAGGAACGCACGCACCTGAGGTTCGTGTTCCATCAGCAAACGCACGAAAACCTCGCCCTGCAATTGCTTAGAACCGCAATCAGAACGGTGCGGTTTCTCGTTTTCAGATGACTGCTCCATCTTATAACACTCCCCGAGCCAGGTCGTCTGGACACACTAAAACCACAAACGTAGTAAAAACGGCGACAGCGGGCCTTGCAAACGGAGCAAGAAGACGCTGGAATGTGACACAATTGATGACAAAACCAATCCAAAATCGCAGCCAGCAACCCGCGCTCTGGGCAAGTCTCGATTTTAAAGTAACGGAACTCGCCCAGATTAAGAACCGTCTCGGGAAAACTAAGGTCATGCCTCCCTGTTCTCCTCTAATTTTGAATCGCAGCAAACTACGCGGCAGTCGCCAGGTCAGTTCTCCAGTTTTCGGGAAACTATTTCGCTTGGCTATTTCGCTTGGCTTAGCGAATCGCGGATTTCGGTCAGAAGTTTAACCTCAACAGAAGGTTGGGGATCGTCGGCTTTCGCCATCCAGCGACTGGCGATTTTGATGGCAATGAAGATTACCAAAGCCAGAATTACGAAGTCTATCGTGTTCTGCAAAAACGTACCGTATTTAAGGAATGCTTGTTCAGTCACCATTTCACCGGCAGCGTTCTTCACTTCAACGTCGCCCAAGGGATACTTCATGGACGACATATCTGGGACACCTGCCACCACCGCGATCAGCGGAGAGATGATGTTCTCCAAAAAAGACTTCACGATTGCGGCAACGGCGGTTCCCATCACGATACCGACGGCCATATCGATTAGATTGCCTTTTAATGCGAACTTTTTAAAGTCTTGAATAAAGCTCACGGCATAAGCTCCTAGAGAAAAAATGGTGGGTCAGCGAGTCTTCGATCATCAACAGCGGTTTGCGACTGGCAAGCGTTCTCGCGAATCCAACTACCCTAAAAAAATATCCTTACCAACCGCTAACGGCGATGAGAAAACCTGCCAGAGCTTAACGGAGGTTTCTTGATCCCTCAAGCCGGAAGCACAAATCGCGTCACGATGATCAGACCCCGCCCAGCAGCAAGCCAATCACCAGCTTCGAGGCACTGATCTGATAAGACTCCGCAACCAAGCCAATGCTGGCCCCCATCATCAGCCCCGCAGCGATAGAATTGCCCACGCCAAGGAAACGCGCGCTGATTTTTTCCACGAACAGGAACGGCACAATCCCAAATCCCGTGCAAACGGCGGTTAGGCCCGATACGACCAGCACATACCAAATGGAAATTTCAATAGGCGCCATGGGGCCAAACAACGAAAAGGGATCAATGTAATCTAATCCTTTAGTTTGAGTGGCGATCGAAAATTCCGCAACGGCTCCCCGTCTCCCAAACACCAAAGCGGAAATCGTCTCGGGCACAAAACTTTACTGGCCTTCGATCGAATGGGCGATGCTGGAGGCGGTCTGTTTCGTATCCAACGGTTAATTAAAAACCGCCGGCCATTCGATAAGGCGCGCCCGCTCTCACGCAGCCCTTCGGTTACTAAGCGATGGATGGAAGTTTGTCCTCTGGACGTTAAGCACTGGGATTGCGTGCTTTCGTGGGTGCAAGTCGTGCGTGCAAGCTAAGTGATTGCCAAAAATTTGTGCAGTACGCCAAGATAAACGCACCCTTCTCTTTGTCTTAACATTCGTTTTGCCATTATCGCAGCGCTAGGGGAAGGCAGTCGATCATCCCGGTGTTTCCCCCGAAGATTTTTAGGTTGGTACGGACGTTGCTTTCAAATTTAACAGGTTCTTGTTGTTGAATTTTACCGCACTCCCGCTCAAAAATTTGGAGATACACATTGTTAGCCTCGATCAGATCGCTGTTTTTTCTCATGCTCTTGACGCTGTGTTCAACGGCCTTGGTAAATACAACCAAGGCGATTGAGCCAGACGATTTACCAGAACTCGAAGTCGAAAAGGACGCCTTAAAATTTGGGTTCATCAAATTAACCGATTGCGCACCGTTGGTGATTGCAAAGGAGAAAGGCTATTTCGACGACGAAGGTCTGCAAGTCGAACTTACCGCTCAGCCTAACTGGAAACAGCTGCTCGACAACGTTATCAACGGCGAACTCGACGGAGCCCACATGCTTTCAGGCCAACCGTTGGCCGCGACGATCGGGTTCGGCACAAAGGCACATGTCGTGACAGCGTTCACGATGGATCTCAACGGTAACGGCATCACCGTTAGTAATGATGTCTGGGAACAGATGGTGGAAAACGATCCCGAATTGGACACGCCTAAGCCGAAGCATCCCATTTCCGCTAAATCGCTCGTCAACGTCGTTCAAGATAAACTCGACGGTGGCGAGAAACTGCAAATGGGAATGGTTTTTCCAGTGTCAACCCACAACTACGAAATCCGCTATTGGTTGGCCAGTTCCGGCATCCATCCCGGCATGTACACCCCAGAAGACATCAAGGGAATCACTAACGCTCAGGTAGAACTCTCTGTTACTCCACCGCCGCAAATGCCGTCCACTTTAGAAGCCGGCATCATTTCTGGATACTGCGTTGGCGAACCGTGGAACCAGCAGGCGGTCATCAAAGACATCGGCGTTCCGGTAACAACTAATTATGACATCTGGAAGAACAATCCAGAAAAGGTTTTTGGCGTTACCAAAGCGTGGGCCGACGAAAACCCTAACACGCACATCGCAGTCATTAAAGCCCTCATCAGGGCGGGTAAGTGGCTGGACGAAACCGACGAATCGGGAAAACTGATCAACCGTGAAGAAGCCTGTCGTATCCTCTCCCAACCCAACTATGTCGGCGCCGACTTCGAAGTGATTCGCAACTCGATGACTGGATTCTTTATGTTTCAAAAATCCGACAAACGTGAGATGCCGGACTTCAATGTGTTCTTTAAATATCAATGTACCTATCCATGGTACAGCGACGGCGTTTGGTTCCTCACTCAGATGCGTCGTTGGGGACAAATCCCGGACGCTAAACCGGCAAAATGGTACGACGATACCGCAAAAAGCGTTTACCTTCCAACGGTCTATCTGGACGCTGCCAAACGCTTGCTGTCTGACGGCCTGATCGCTGAAAAAGACGTTCCTTGGGATACCGATGGGTACCGTCCTCCAAGCACCGATTTCATTGATGGAATTAAGTACGATGGCAAGAAGCCTATCGAATACATCAACAGCCACGCGATTGGAAACAAAGACTGATTCATTGAATTCAAAGACAGCCGATCGCGCGCTTTTTATGACCATCGCGACCGGACTTTCCTCTTTTAAACCACCATTACAAATAGAAATAGAAAATGCCAGACGAAAATTCTAAATTGGATTCGTTCAAGTATCGTTTGCTCAAAGCGATTGACTTATCGGGATTCAAAGTTTTTGATCCGGTTGTGCGTCTATTATTTGGTGAAGAGCCACAGAAACAAGTCGGCGAGATCATGCGATACATGGTTGTACCCATCATTTTTGTGGCCTGTTGTATTACCGCTTGGGCCGTGATCGCGCCGCGCCACAAAACGAAAGCCGGACGTGTGCCAGATCCTATCCAAGTTTTTAATGCTTACACCATTAACGATACGCTGCACGATCGTGAAAACGAAAAGGAAGGTGACTTTGAGGCCACCGGAGAAAATCGCGAACGTCGAATTGCTGCCGTGGAAGCATTACTCAAGGACAAACAGGCCCAAGAGATCGGACTGAAGAACAAATTGGCCGAAGTTCAATCTGCCGTCAAATCTGAAATCGATCAAAATCTAGCACCGCTCAATCAACGCATGGCAGAATTGAAATCAGCCAACCGACAGGCCGCGAAACTTCGCAAAGAAGAAATCAAAACACTATCGGAGAAAATTGTTGCCGGGGAAGCCACCGAAGCACAATTGACTGAACTGCTCCAGAAAGACGCAGTGCTTAATGACGAAGCGAAATCGGAAGAAAAAGTGATCAAGGAACTGATCTCGGACGTCCAAAGCAATCCTCCCAAAGCCCTCAAACGTACTCAAACGCAATACAGCGCGTTATCAATCGAAATTGCTCATTTAAATAAGCGGTTGGATTATCTCCGCACCAGCAATCGTAGCGCGAAAGTTGCCGCCGCCGAAGCAGCGCTGGCTGAAAAAGAAGAGAAACTGAAATCAGCGGAGAAACCAGCAACTCTTTTAGCCGCCGCGAAGTCCATCGTTCGAGCCAAAGAAAAAGTTCAACGTATTAGCGAGCAATCTTACCCGCGCGGCACAACGATTTGGTTCCAGGTTTGGCGAAGTCTATTCACGGTGTTCGTTGGTTTCATCATGGCGGCTGTTGTCGCGATTCCTATCGGTATCATGTGTGGGTTGAATCGCGTCGTTATGGCTTGCCTGACTCCGATCATTTCGATCTTCAAACCGGTTTCGCCAGTCGTTTGGCTGCTGATTTTTCAGATCGTTGTCGGAGCGTTCTTTCCAAATCCTGAGAGCCATCCCTTTTTCGTTATGATGGGGCAAATCCCGTGGATCTGCGGACTGAAGGTGAACCCTGCGATGGTCTATTCGGCTTGCACGGTCGCCATGTGCGCCCTCTGGCCAGCGCTGGTGAACACCGCCCTAGGTGTTTCTTCAATCGAACAAGATCATCTTAACGTCGCCAAGGTTTTGAAGCTCGGTCTGTGGCAACGACTGACGAAAATCATTATCCCTTCGTCGTTGCCGTTGGTGTTTGCTGGACTGCGGATTTCATTGGGAGTTGGCTGGATGGTCCTGATCGCCGCCGAAGCTCTTTCCGGTTCTGAGGGATTGGGCAAGTACGTTTGGGACCAGTATCAAAACGGAGCCTCCACATCTTTTGCAAACATTATTTTCGCTTGCTTTGTGGTTGGAATCATCGGTTTCTTTCTCGACCGCATGATGATCATATTACAGCGATCCGTTTCATTCGATGATGGAACCGCCGTTGTGTAGGTCACATAAGACCGATTGTCGCGGTAGCCATGCTGAAAAAACAGACCACCTTTTTTGGAAGAATCAATGAGTGAATTTGCAATGGAGATCGACAACGTCGACGTGGGGTTTGGACCACCAAGCCAGCGCGTCGAAGTATTGTCAAAGATCAATTTAAAAGTCAAACCCAATGAATTTGTGGCCATCATTGGATTCTCGGGCAGCGGAAAATCAACCTTGATGAATCTGCTGGCGGGTATTCAACCGGCCTCCCAAGGGGCCGTTTACATGAACGGCGAAATTGTCACTGAACCGGGACCTGCACGCGGCATCCTGTTCCAAAATTACTCGTTGTTGCCGTGGTTATCGGTTTACGGCAACATCGAACTGGCAGTCAAAAGAGTCTTTCCCGAAATGTCCGCTAGCCAGCGCAAGGACTACATCGAGGGATACATTGATATGGTTTCGCTATCAGGGTCGGAATGGAAGAAGCCACAAGAGTTGTCCGGGGGCATGCGCCAACGGCTCTCTCTAGCCCGAACGCTTTCGATGAAACCGGAGGTGTTACTATTGGATGAACCCCTCAGCGCTCTTGACGCACTGACACGGGCCAATCTTCAAGATGAAATCATTCGCATCTGGGAGGTCGACCGACGCACCGTTGTCATGATCACCAACGACGTAGACGAAGCCGTTTTGATGGCGGATCGAATCGTCGCTCTGACGCCCGGCCCTAACGCGACGTTGGGGGAATCGTTTGAAGTCAAACTCGATCGACCGCGCGACCGAACGACGTTGAATTTCAATCCCGATTTTATTCGACTACGGAACACCGTGACGAAATACATGGTCGGCATTAACGCGGAAGCAAAGAAACTCCGAACCGGCGCTAACCTCCCCCTGCCTGCTCTGCAACCGGTCGACTTTCTTTCACTTGGCAACCAACCCCGGAAGGAACTGCTGGTGTCGGAACCGGTAGCCAACCTCCCTGGCACGTTGGAGGACAGTGAAGAATCATCAAAGCTCATATCCGCAGGAGCAGGCAATGAATAGGCATGACTCGCGCTATGTGGAAATTGCAAATCTGACCAAAGCGTATCCTAATCCTTTTGGACACGACATTGAGGTCGTTAAAGACTTCAATATGATTTTAAGGAAAGGAGAAATTGTTTCAGTCATCGGTCATTCAGGTTGCGGTAAATCAACTGTCCTGACGATGGTTGCGGGGCTTAACCCGATCAGTTCGGGGTCGCTGGCGGTTCAAGGACGTGAGGTATCTGGCCCCGGTCCCGATAGAGCCGTTGTGTTTCAGTCACCCTGTTTGTTACCGTGGATGTCAACGTATGACAATGTGATGCTGGGGGTGAAACAGTGTTATCCGCACGGATCAAAACAACAACGCAAGGAAATATGTGAGTACTATTTGAATTTAGTAGGTCTCGCGGATTCCATGAAGCGATTCCCGCGCGAGATGTCCGGCGGTATGCAACAGCGCGTTGGAATCGCCCGCGCGATCGCGCTGAAACCGCAAGTGCTGTTACTGGACGAACCTTTCGGACGACTGGATTCGCTGACAAGAATGGATCTCCAAGACGTGATCTTGGACATTCTCGATCGCGAACGTATCACCACCATGGTCATTACTCACGATGTAGACGAAGCGATTTACATGTCGGACCGAATCTGCATGATGACAAACGGTCCCGAAGCCACCGTCGGGCAAATTTTAGACGTGCCCTTCCAAAGGCCTCGACTTCGGCAAGACGTTTTGGATGACCCACATTACTACGACTTTCGATTCGCACTGATATCGTTCCTGGAAAAACAAGAGCGTGCCAAGGACTCGCACGTCGCAGAGGTCAAACAGCGACTCAACGCTGCCGACTCTGCGACTGATCAACAAGTGACTCGTGTTTAAACCAGAAAACTGCGTCAATCGTTTGCACCAAAAAAGCTCAACCCGTTTTTCACGGAGATCAAAACGTAGTGCTTTCCATTTCATTACCGATCGAAAATTAAAACGATGACCACCGCCACACAGGACCATCCTCCATCGATGACCGCCACAACCAACTGCCTCATTCGTTACATTGAAATTTGGGTGCCCGGGAACGACGGAAGCGTTGTTCTTGAATCCGCCAGAGTGGTTGACGCGGATTGCCTACGCGCACTGACTCCCCAGATCACAACCTTCCAACTTGGAGAGGGGTTGATCGGAAGCGCTGTCAAACAACGGTCGCCAGTGATCTTTCAAGACTTACCTTCGACCGATTTGCAGCGCGTGCGTGACCAATCAGGCGTGCCGGTCACCGCGATGCTGGCCTTTCCAGTCTACTTGGAAGACCGTCTGATTAACGTAATCGCCGTAGGACTGGTTGACGGGGACGGTGCGGCAGAAATTTGGACTCGAGACGATCGTGATGAACTGTCGGTCAGCGGTTCCATCTATCGAGGTTTGGATTCATTTGAGTACATGAGCCAGCACGTGAGGTTTCCCAAGGGGGCCGGACTGCCCGGATATTGCTGGAAATTTGGCGTACCTAAGATGCTCAGCGATCCCGGAACCAATCCGAATTTCATTCGCTCCTTTGACCGCGACCGGGCGGCGCTGACGTCGGTTGTGGGGCTTCCGATCAGCCGTTCCTACGGGTATCCGGAATCGATTTTGTTGCTGATGTCATCGCAGTCGATCCCGCTTGCAAACTATGCTGCGGTGTTGAAGGTCGATGCCGCACTTCCTGAAGACGACGCTCCCTTTCCCCCAATCACCGTCACTTCGATCGAAAATAGTTCTCAAGAAGACGACGACATCGACTGGCAACAGACGGCGGTGGACCAGATGGCCGCATGCGGAAGCTGTTGTTTGATCGATGAAGAGGCGCTATGTGGTGGCTTCAAGGGTGTTGTTGCGATCCCATTCACGAAAAAAGGGCGCGTGGATCGAGCCGTTTTGTTGGCGTTTTGAACAATAGACAAACTCAAGTTCGCGTTGGTGAATTTTTCAATCGGCCTGGATTTCGCCCGTTTCGCCCTACCCCGATATTTTGAAAGCACTTAGAGTGTTGTAAGTGTTTTGAATTCCTGCCGGCGTTGTATCCGCTACGTAAATAGGGGCGGCAGCGCAACAACGTTTTGTCCAACGATAACTTGACCGCACAAGACCGAAGCTTCAACAAACCGTTTGGTCTTGGATCAGCCATTTTTTTGGTCGTTGCCAACATGGTTGGTGCTGGAATTTTCACAACCAGCGGTTTTTCGCTCAACGCGCTCGGCGACCGATGGATGGTAATGGCAGCGTGGGCGGTTGGCGCTGTCGTTGCCTTGTGCGGCGCGATCAGCTACGGCCAACTGGCTCGGCAGCTGACCCAATCCGGTGGCGAGTATCTGTTTCTCAGTCGCTTCGTCCATCCCGTGGCAGGGTTTCTTGCCGGTTGGGTTTCGTTGCTGGCGGGGTTCACCGGTGCAATCGCGTTTGCCGCCGCGGCACTAGAATCGTATGCGATACCCGCTTCCCTTCGACCAGACTGGCTTGCAGAAGGGGCGGTTGGGATTGGGGTCATCATGGCTTGCGCCGGGCTTCACTGGGCTGTCGTGAAGGTGGGAATCGCTGCTCAAAACTGGGTGGTGACAGCAAAATTGTTTTTGTTGATTGGGTTTATCGGGTTTGCGGTCGCTTACTTCCCGGCGGGTTGGGATGGTCTTCGCATGGCCCCTAAACCGAATCCTTCAACAACCCCGTTTTCGATTTTCACGTTTGCTTCAACGCTGGTGTGGATCTCACTCAGCTTCAGCGGATTTAATGCTGCGATTTACGTTGCCGGTGAAGTAAAACAGCCAGAAAGAAACGTGCCACTGGCGTTGCTGATAGGCACCCTAACCGTTTCAACATTGTATTTGATTTTGAATTACATTTTTCTGTTTGGCCCCGATCGGTCTGCGATCGACGGCGTGCCGAACATCGCCGCCGCAGCGGCCAACGCGATCGGAGGGCCGTCATTGGCGATGCTGGTTCGAATCATCGTTTGCGTATCACTTTTAAGTTCGGTGTCGTCGATGGTGATGGCGGGACCGCGCGTCTATGCAAAGATGGCGGAGGACGGTTTATTCCCTGTCCTGCTGGGCCAGGCGAATTCCCGATCGTCCCCCCCTCCCCACGCAGCGCTATGGATGCAAGCGATTCTCGCATCGGTGGTTTTGTACTTCGCATCTTTAAGATCGTTGCTGGACCATTTAGGTTTTACGTTGTCGGTGACCGCAGCGTGTACTGTCGCGTCCGTTTTCTGGACCGGTAAAATACAAGGTTCGCGACCTTACTGCACGCAGGTGTTGTTGATCGCGGCTGTTTATGTCTTCTCAACATTGGCTCTGGCGGCGGTGTCGGTCATCCATCGACCTGCACAGCTGATCGGTTTCGCTGCAGCAATTTCCAGCGGCCTACTGCTTTACAGAGTAATGAAGCGATAACGCGCAGAATGCCGTGCTTTGTTTTGTGGGGTGCCAAAACGCTTGGAACAGGAAGGACGCCGAATTCCAAATGTGTTGACGTCTTCGCCCCGTGGACTTTCCCTTCACCAATCGTCCCGGCATAAGATTGCGGGATTTATAAAGTCCGGATTTTCGGAGCCAGCGTTTCTCTTTCGTTTCACCGTTAGCCGTTAGCCGACAGACATCCGGGTTTGAGGACGCTTAAAACACGGGCACAAGCGGGACGTCACCCAATCGCGATGCTGTTCTTCGCGCGTTCCTCAATGGTCGCGATGCATGAACGTGCCGGTGTATGGCTTACCATCAATGCTGACTCTTAACTTGCCCTCAGTACCTTCGGTTTCAATCATCTCAAAAGCCGCGTGATCTTTGACGGTGAATGAAGCCCCTTGGTCATTGGGTTTGCCGGCCGATTCGAGCTCAAAGGTTTTTGACTGGTCACCGGAGATTAAGGTCAAACTGATCGTTGGGGCGTCAATTTTCAAATTCTTCAATTCTCCGTCGAGTATAAAAACGGTGATCGAATTGTCGTCATGGTTGTCGATCATTTCGGCATGGTACTTGTGTGAGCGCCCCAGTTCGATAATCTGCCCGCCGCGCGGAGACACGTGACTGCCGTGGCCATGATCGTCGTGGCTTTGATGACTTTGGTGATCCTCATCGCCGTGTTCGTGACCATGGCCATGATCGCTCGAATCAGAGGTCGATTGGGTCGATGTTTGTGGCGTCGACGGTTCGTCGCAACCAACCGTTAGAAAACAAAGACAGGCAATAGCAACAGTTGCAACGATTGAAAAAGTGGGATTCATCTTGGGACATCCAGTGGAGTTAATGGTCATCAAGCGACTCATGGACCAGTGCTACCGCTTCCTCAGTCTCGTACAAAGACCTTCGAGCCGCTTTCAATCCGAATTGCCAAAACAGTGCAGGGCGCACCAAAAATTCAAGGATAGTGCTAGTTATTAGACCGCCAATGATCACCGTGGCAACCGGATACAGAATTTCTTTTCCCGTTTCCCCCGCCGCCATTGCCAGCGGGACCAATCCAATTCCTGTCGTCAAACATGTCATCAGCACCGGCGCCAAACGCTCCTTTCCGGCTCTTGCGATCATCTCACGTGTCCAACCTTCACCTTCGTGTTTCACCAAATGCAGGTAGTGATTGATTAACAGAATTCCATTGCGGGTCGCGATTCCACATAGCGAAATAAAACCTACCATCGCCGCGATCGTGAGCGTCTGTTCGGTCAGTCGTAACGCCGCGACGCTGCCGATAAATGCCATCGGCAGTGCCACCATCACTTGCAGTGCCAAATTAAAACTCTTAAACATCGTGTACAGGACCAACAGCATTCCGATCAACGCGACGCTGAACAACACCGCGATCATCCGCGATGCCGATTGCTGGCTTTCAAACTGCCCACCGAATTCCATCACGTACCCCAACGGCAATGACTTTCGAATCGGCGTCAATTGGCGTTTGATGTCGTTAACCACATCTACTAACCCTCGGCCGCTGACGTTGCACTGAATGATGATGCGCCGGCGCACCTGTTCACGGTTAATAACATTAGGTCCCAAAGACTGCCGAACGTCGGCAACATCTTCCAGTTTTACGGTGCCACCGTCGGGCCGGTGCAGCACCAAACGCCCCACCGCGTTGAGATCCTCACGTACATTTTCTTCTAACCGAATCAACAGATCGTATTTTTTTTGGCCGTCGATGATCTCCGAAACAACGTGGCCGTTCATCGCCGTTTCAACGAACTCGGTCACATCCGAACGCCGCAGACCGTATTGCTTCAACCTGTCACCACGAACTTTGATTTGGAGCTGTGGGATCTCCATTTGTTGTTCAATTTGAGCGTCTTTAACGCCGTCGACGGTCTTGATCACGGTTTCTATCTCTTTGGCCTTCTTGCGAAGCACGCTCAAATCGTCCCCGTAAAGCTTAATTCCAACCTGCGCCTTCACCCCCGAGATCATGTGAGACATCAAATGAGTCAGCGGTTGTTCAACACCGTAAATAATACCCGGCACCGTTTGTAGGGAATCGCGAATATCATTGATTACCGTTTCGCGCGATCGACTCGATTCGCTCATCGTGGCGATATACTCAGAAACGTTGACGCCCATCGCATGTTCGTCAAGTTCCGCTCGGCCCGTCCGTCGCGCTAAAGTTTTGACTTCCGGCACTTCACGGATACGTTGCCCGGCGATTTCAGCAACTTCGATCGATTTCGCCATCGAAGTTCCCGGCGGCATCAGCACATTGATCTGCATCGCCCCTTCATTGAACGGCGGCAGAAAGTCACGCTCAAGATGCCAAGCGGTAAAACCTGCGATCGCCACCATCACCGCGGCGCTGACAAGAATCGGATACGACAACCTAGTGCTCGTGGTGATCAATTTTCCAGCGATCCATTTGAGGCCCCACAGCACGAAGGAGTCCCTTTCCGGCCGGTCATTATTGGAACGCGGGCCGGCCAACAACCAATACGACAAAACCGGCGTGACGGTCAACGAAACCACCAGAGAAGCTAAAATAGAAACAATGTACGCAACGCCTAAAGGCGCAAAGAGCAACCCCTCCATCCCATCCAACGCGAACAACGGAAGGAACACCAATATCACAATCACGGTGCCAAAGACAATCGAATTTCGAATCTCGACGCTGGCTTGATAGACCACCAATAGCGGATTTTTCGGCCCCCCCGCGTTGCGATTCTCTTTCAGTCGCCGAAAAACGTTCTCAACGTCCACAATGGCATCGTCAACCAATTCGCCAATCGCAACCGCTAAACCGCCCAGTGTCATCGTATTGATCGTTAAACCGAACCCCCAAAACACCAACGCCGTCATCACGATCGACAACGGGATCGCGGTCAGGGTAATAAAGGTGGTGCGAAAGTTTAACAGAAACAGAAAAAGAACGATCACGACCAAAACGCCACCATCGCGCAGCGCGTCGATCACATTCTCTATCGCCAGATCAATGAACTGTTTTTGTTGATAGACGTCCTTTTCCATACGAACATCACCGGGCATACCGGACGCTAAATCCGCTAGTGCCAATTCGACACGATCGGTTACTTTCCGGGTGTCGGCATCGGGTTGCTTAGTGATCGTAAATATGATCCCCGGCCCGCCATTGAATTTACCAACACCGCTCGCCGACGCGTTTTGGGTTCGGACATAAACAGAACTATCACCGCGCTTGACCGTCGCCGCTTCAACGATTCTGGCGACCTGATCGAGCGTTATCGTTTGACCGGCAATACGCTTAACCACGACGTCATTGAGTTCCTCAATCGAATCAATGCGTCCCAAAGCACGCACTAAAATTTCGTTCGGCCCCTGCTGATCTAAATAGCCACCAGTCGCATTGGCGTTGCTCATCTCCAATGCGTTTTGGACGTCCTTGAGCGTCACACCGAACTTGGTCAATCTATCGGGCGTTATCAAAACCTGAAATTGCTTTCGATCGCCCCCCATGACGAACACTTGAGAAATCCCCTCGATGGTCAGCAGACGTTGGCGAATCGTCCAATCGGCGATTGTCCGCATCACCATTGGTGACGTGCGGCGGTGGACGGAAATGAGGCTGGTCGATCCTTCAACGGGGACGAGCGCAAAGCAATCTTTGGTTCGCTGATTCTCTACCATCCATTTCTGGTTTCTTGATTCAACTCTCACATCGAAATCGCCTGCGCGTTGGTAGCCGTTGTCTTTAAAAGCATCGCGCACACAATCAGGAAGTTTGCCGTTATTAAGCGTATTAAAATCTGTCGAATCGTTGACTCCCACTTCAAACAGCCAATTTTCCGGGCGGGTTTCGCTGACCATGGCAACCATTGCGATTTGGCCCATGATCGAAGAGATAGGGGCTAACTGGGGCCGCACGCCCGTTGGCAATTGCTCCGCCACGACGGCCAATCGTTCGGCGACGATCTGGCGATCATTGTAAATGTCTGTCCCCCAATCAAATTCGACTTGGATGACCGACAATCCGACGCCGGAGGTCGAACGTACCGTTTGCACCCCCGCAGCACCATTGAGCGCCGATTCGATTGGAAACGAAACCAAGGTTTCAACTTCCTCGGGTGCCAGTCCGTGGGCTTCGGTCATGATCACGACGCGCGGTCGGTTGAGATCCGGAAATACGTCGATAGGCAGTTGTGACATTTGCCAACCACCATACAACAACAGGAACGTCGCGATCGCGGCGACCAGCATTCGGTTATGCAGCGCGAAGCGGATGATTCCGTTGAGCAATGAAGAGAGCATGAAGGGTGCGTTGGTTTTAGTCGAAAAACGGAAGCGGAGAATTGTCAGCAAGTGAATCCGTTGGCCGGCAAATTGTCGGCCAACACGTAACTCTCATTAGTGGGTGTGTCCCGCGTGGGGATCAATAGGACCACCGGCCGCATTCTTTAATGCCAGATGCATATCGAAAGCTGCGGTCATCGCGATCACACTCCCGATCAGTCGGCTGTTTCGTTTCACGACCACGGTATCTTTGTCACGATACAAAACACGTACATCGACACGATCGAAATTATCCCCATTCTGTTCAAAAACAAAAGCATTGGGCCCGTCAATCACCACCGCATCAGCGGGTAGCACAAAATGGTTTTCATAAGTGTCTTCGGTTCTGAGCAAAGCCTCCATGGGTTGGCCCGGACGATACTTCCAGCCAATGAAATCGCCACCAAAGCCCTTCTCCCCCGACTGCCCCGATTCGCTCCTTGTTAGTTTCTCGTTAGGCAACAGCAGATAGAACTTCAGCGCTCTGGACATCGGGTCGAAACGATCGGCAACGGACTGAATTTCCAATCGAAGCGGGTCGTTTGAAACCGCGCTGGTGCTGGTCGGGACGACTTCGACCTTTGCCCCTTCAGCGACCGATCGAAACAGCCACTGCGCATCACCTTCGAAGGCTTGGCCTTCGACGAACAGTAAACTGTGATCCGCCAAAACCGCAAGCGGGCTTCCGGCTTCAACAATTGCACCTCGACGCACTTCCAATTTTTGAAGGTGGTAAAATCTTTGATCGCTGTTTGTCAAATCCGCAAACGGCGGAGCAACAACGGTGACCTTCCGCAGCAATTCACGAGAAGACTCAATCGTCGCAATCTGCGTTTTGGACAAACCGTGCAGCAACAGGCCCTGTCGCAAGCCTTCAACTTTTTCCACCGCTTCATCGTACTTGTACTGCTGTTCGATGATTCTTTTGCCCGCGATAATTTCCGACCCGATCTTTCGCAATCGTTTAAGTTCCGCCAATCTTGCTGCTTTGTGATGAAGGTGTTCGAGAAAATCCGTCTGCGCGGTCACGACATCCTCATGAGTCAACTGAATCTCAAACAGTGGTTGTTGCGGAGAAATTAAGTCCCGTTCTACTGCGTAAACCTCTGTAACCACTCCCGTCACCGGAGCTGGAATTTGAACCAGAGACCGCCCCGACCGTTCGACCACTGTGGCAGCAACCCGCACTGACCGAGCATAGTTAGACGTTTTAACGACGCCCGTCACCAGCCCCAAATTGGCCCATGCGTCTTGCGTTAGCCTAATTGAATCTACGCTCTCACCTAATGCTATATCGTCATCATGACTGGCATGCCCGCGGCTACTGTTGTCGTCTTCATAGCTATCGTGGCCGGCATGTCATGTTGGTCGGAAAAGAGGTTGCCGGTCGTCGCGGAGGGCTGGTTCTTTAAATACGCGACGGCCTTGTAGAAAGTGCCGGTCCAAGTGCTGCGCGTTCCATATGCTGCCGCCGCCAACAGCATCACAACCAATATCCCGATCGCTTGCCGATCGATTCGCCGCCGATGGGTGGTGTCTGTTGTCATTGTTGAAGGCTCCGATATATAAATCGAATTTTAGGGCGCTGAAAAAACGCTTTGTACGTAAAAACCGAAGCGTGACCATGTAAAAAAATGGCCGTGGGAATCGAAAGTTCTAAATCGGATATCTGCTTACCATTCACCGCCCCAGTAAAAGGTTCTTTAGAAATTTTAGCACAACGCCGGTCTAACGATCGGGCGCCTCGCCAGATCCCAAGCCCCGCCATTACAAAGATATCGACGAGAAACGACTCATGACGTGACACGCAACGCACGAAAAGGCTGTTTATTGTAACTTCCCAGCAAATTTTAACACCGTGCCATCCCCAACGCAGCGACCATCGCGAAAGTACAACGCTCGTGCCGACTGTACGGATTTTTTTAAATCCGATAAAATCGGCAACGGGACAATCCCATTTGTTGGTTGATTTATCGGTTGTTCGTAAAAGCTAATCGACATCGATCGGCCAATAAAGCGGCACGACCGTTGGATGCTGTGGCATCGGTAACGCTCCGTTCAAGGCATCGGTGAGCAATTCAGCCCACCCCGCAGCGTTGTGCATGCCTTCGCGGAAAGCACAGGGATCGCTGTTTCCTACTGCCCATATCCAACTCCAGTTTCCTCAGCGTCCACCCTACCGTAAATGAAACTACAGACGCGCACCACTTTGTCGGTTTATTGGATCTTCTTTCTGTCGGGAATGGCGGGTTTGATCTATGAGATTTCGTGGTCCCGACAGATCGGGCTCCTGTTTGGCCACACCGTTGGAGCGGCGTCAACAGTGTTGGCCAGTTACTTCGCCGGCATGGGACTTGGGTATTGGTTGGGGGCGCGAACCGCAAAACGAATTCAACCGCTATTGGGATACGCAATAGCCGAATTTGTGATCGCGATGTGGGCAGTTGCGGTCCCCATGCTGATCGCCGCATCAGAATCGCCGATGTTTTCCCCGCTGTTGTCGGATTCAAATTGGGCGTGGCAGACGTTCATGAGAAGCGCTTTTAGTTTTTTATTGCTGTTGCCGGCCACCGTTTCAATGGGCATGACGTTGCCACTGATGGCCGAACTTTTATCAGACGATTGCGCCGTTTCCAAATCAGTTCGGCAAATCACCTACGCCTACGCACTCAATACGTTCGGGGCCTTAGCCGGAACGGTATTGACGACTTTTTGGTTAATCATCAACCTTGGCGTACAGGGCAGCAGTTACCTCGGGGTGGGGCTATCGCTGTTGTGCGCGGTGTTGGCGCTAAGAACCGCAAAAACCGCGACTAATTTACCTCCCTCCCCGTTACACTGCGCTTCTTTGGCCCCCCCTGCCCTACCCGCTGACGCCCGCCAACAAACACATCAAAGCGCTCCCCTGCTTCCTGTTGTTTTTTGGATACTTTCGTTTGTTTATGGGTTTGGAACGCTGGCACTCCAGGTTCTATTTACCCGCATGTTTGCGTTGGTCTTTCATAACAGCACCTACACCTTTGGCGTCGTGGTCGCCGTTTTTTTAGCGGCATTATCAGCGGGCGCGGGAATGGCCAGCGCGCTACAGCGGTTCGTCGGAGCCAACAGGCTGGCGGGCTGCGCGACTGCGTTGGGCGCCATTTTTACACTCTGGGCGGTCATCGGTTTCGTTCACTTTACCGAACTGAAATACTTTTCAGCGGGGACTTCATTTTCTGGCTATATCACTGGCGCTTTTCTGCTGGTGTCCGCCACGATCGGACCGAGCGTCCTTTGTCTGGGGATGTTGTTGCCTTTGATTTGGTCGATGGCGGGCACCTCAAAGTCTCACGGGCATACGGTCGGAACGTTGACCTCGTTCAATACGTTGGGCGCCGCTTCAGGAGCACTATTTGCCAGCTATTTCATGCTTGTGCATGTCGGCTTATGGCAGTCGGTCGCCGTGATCGCGACGCTGTTTTTATTGTGTGCGTTGTACTTGCTGCTAAAAACGAAAAATCGATTGACGGCATTGCTTTCGGCGGCTTGTTTTCTCTTCTGCGCCGTGGTCAGTTTGCAAAGCCCAAACGATGCGGAATACGGCAGGGTAAAATTGGGCGAAGAAGTAATCAAACGTTTCCGGTCGCCCTATGGATGGATCGACGTGGTGAAGCTCAAAGAGTCACCCGTTTATAAAATTAGGCAAAATCTGCACTACCGCTTCGGCCGCACCGGAAGCAACGTACGCGAGTTCAGGCAAGCTCACATTCCATTGTTTTTGCACCCCCACCCAAGCTCTGTGTTGTTCTTAGGATTGGGCACCGGCATGACCGCCGGTGGCGCAGTCCCTCACCAGGAATTGAAATCGATCGAAGCGGTCGAACTGATCCCCGAAGTGGTTGACGCGGTGCGAATGCTGTCGAAGTTCAACTACAACATCATCGAGAATCCAAAAACAAGAATCCACGTCGACGACGCTCGGCATTTTCTCTTAGCCCACCCCAAAAAATATGACGTGATCGTATCGGACCTGTTCGTGCCATGGGAAAGCCAGTCGGGATACCTATACACTGTCGAACACTACCGCGTTTCATCACAGCGATTAAACAAGAACGGAGTTTTCTGCCAGTGGTTACCCCTGTATCAGATTGGGGCCGAGGAATTTGAATCCATTGCCAATAGCTTTGCCAGTGTTTTTCCGCACACGTCAATTTGGTGGGGGCAAATGAGCAACCGTAAGCCCGTCTTGGCCTTGGTCGGCAGCCAAACCTCTATCGAACTAAACGCTGATCAACTGTCGCAACGCATTGAATCGGTCAACCTCAATCGCCAGGCCGTTGATCCTCATGTGAGTTCGGTAACTCGGCTCTGGCAGCACTACGCGGGTGATTGGATTGCGAATTCGACGCAAAACTTAAACACCGACGAATTCCCGAGAGTCGAGTTTCTGACGCCTGTTTCTAACCGGAATCGGAAGCTTTTGTCGGGGCCAAACTTCGAAACTTTTTACGAAGAGAAAATGCAAAATTTGCCAACCGGGGCCGCCGTATTAACCGGAGCCCCCAACCCGCAAACCACTCCGCAGCTACGAACCAAACAACGACTGATTTTGTTTGGTGGAAGTTAGGCACAAGATGGAAATGGAGCACAACACCGGACCGCGACTCGCACCGGTCACGGTTCCCCCAGCATGCCGGCCAGTGCAACGGAGCGGTTACTGGTTGCCTATTGTGGGGTCAGGCTGCAACCGAATATCATGTTCTAAATTGCTACCGCGATGGAGTTTGGACGAACCGAATTTATCGCGAATCGCATCGGCCAGATCGTCGATGCGCGCTTGTTTCGTTTTTTCTGGCTGATCGAACAGCGTCAGTTGGACCGGCGCCTGAGCCGCTAAATTGCTGACTCCCATTCCAAGCAAACGGACCCCGCGTTGCTGCCGCCAATTGATTTCGGACATCAAATCGGCGGCGGTATCAAACAACACTTGCGTCGTATTAGTCGCAGCGATGGATCGGCTTCTGACCAGCGTTTCAAAGTCATCATAACGAAACTTCAGTTTCACCGTCTTTGCGAAAAGGTCGTGGCGGCGCAGCCTGCGGCCCACCTGATCGGTCAACTCGAATAACCATGCCGCTAGGACTTCGCTGTCGAAGATGTCCAACGGAAATGTTTTCTCGTGGGAAACCGATTTTGCCACCCGATCAGGCACCACAGCGCGGTCATCGATACCACGGGCCAATTTGTAAAAATGATCGCCGTTGATCCCAAAATCGCGCTGAAGCACTTCCATCGACAGCGCTCGCAATTGCTGAACGTGGGTGACGCCGTGCCGGGCGAACTTTTTCTCCGTGACTGGCCCGATGCCCCAAACTCTGGAGATCGGTAAGGGATCAAGAAAATCCTGAACGTTTTGCGGATCGACGAAGGTCAACCCATCCGGTTTATCACAATCGCTGGCGATTTTCGCTAAAAATTTATTAGGAGCCACGCCGGCCGAAGCAACCAGACCGGTTTCATCGCGGATCTGTTTTTTGATGGACTGTGCGATCGTCAGCGCGTCGCCCAATAGTCTTTGACACCCGGTGACATCCAAGAAAGCTTCGTCCAATGACAACGGTTCTACCAACGAAGTATAGTGGAAGAAAATGTCTCGAATTTGCCGGGAAACAGACGCGTAATGCTCCATGCGACCTTTTACAAACACCAGTTGAGGGCATTTTCGCAACGCGACCTGCGACGACATCGCACTATAAACGCCATACTTACGGGCCTCGTAACTGGCGGCCGCAACGACACCGCGCCCCTTCACCGATCCCCCCACCACAACCGGCTTGCCGACCAGATTTGGGTTGTCGCGTATTTCGATGGACGCGTAAAAGGCATCCATGTCGATGTGAATAATCATTGATCAACCCAAGGTAAGCGCCGTGTTCATCGGTTCCGAAATCTTCCATTGAGGCGACGGCTCGGTACTAATCCCACGCCATAAACTACGTTTAAAAAACTACGTTTAGCTCAAGGTTGCCCTAGGCTTTAAACCACCCCGATCGACGCGCTAACGCTTTAACGCCTTTGGTGTTTAAAAAATCGGACTTCGGCGAAGGGTTAGAGAGACTTCTGATACAGCCGCCACGTTTTATAGCGATCTAAGTTCACCGCGCGTTCGATCGCTCTTAGCGATCGGACATTGTCTTCAAGCACCCACGACATCTCCCATTCCTGAAAGACTTGCCGACGATCAATCAAACGCTTAATCAGCAGCATCGCGATTCCCTTGTTGCGAAATTTAGCATCGGCCCCCAACGCAATGATACGCGATTTGGGGATTCGAGAGAGTAAAAACATCAACTGAATCTTCCGGAACCAATCCCATCTCCCGAACGTTCGCCGCATTGCCCAATTGATATCCGGAATTGCGATCACATAACCGACCAATTCATCTCCATAATAGGCCACGTGAAAGGCTTCACGCCGAATGATAGGGCCGAGATTTTTAATCATCGTGTCAATTTCAGCGGTCGTTGATGGTACGAACCCCCAGCCCAGTTTGCGGACTTCGTTGCCAAGCGTATTGACCGCGTGAACGGTTTGAGCAAACTCCTGTTTGCTAATTTGTTCGAAACGCAGGTTCGGAAATCGTTTAAGAACGTTGGCTTCAAATTCATCCATCTTCCGAATTTTATCAGCGTGCTGGGGATCGTCGCTGATGAAGCGAAACGCGTAAAACGATTTCACAACGTCGAAACCTATCTTCTGCAACAGCGCGTCGTAGTACGGCAACGAATGGGCCATCATGATCGACGGCGGGTGTTCGAATCCATCGACCAGCACCCCCATTTCTCCCTTCATCGACGGGCTCATCGGTCCGCGCATCGAAGAACATCCGCGTCCCCTCAACCACGTTTGAGCCTGTTGCAGCAACAACTGGGCCGCGTCGGCATCATCGACACACTCAAAAAAACCAAAGAAGCCTAACGTGTCTTCGTTGTATTGGTTGTGCAGCGAATCTAAAATCGCCACAACACGACCGACGCAGCGTGGGCCGGAAAAACATATCCAAGCCTCCCGTTGAGCATGCTCGAAAAAAGCCGATTGAGGGTCCAGTTTATCGCGCTCCATCGATTGAAGCGGGATCGCAGCAGCTGGATCGTTTTTGTAGAGGTCGATCTTTAACCGATGGAAGTTGTGCCACTGCTGAACCGATTCAACCTTCTCAATGCGGAGATTTTCGGATGTCTTTTGGACCATGCCAACAGTTTCATCGGTCATCACGCCTGTCCGTTCGTTGACGCGCTGTCGGCTGACGCGGCCATGTGGGCCGCGGCCTCATTGCTTTGATGCAGCGGTATTTCCTTGGACACCGCCACGATGGCGTCGACCAACGTCTGCATCTGATCGGTCGTGTGCAGGGCGCTGGCGGTGATTCGGATGATCGAAGTTCCATAAGGAACCGCCGGGTACATCACGTTGTTGACGATGATACCGTGTTGATTCTCCAACAGCTTTACCGCCGCCAATGCCGTCATCCCGCGGGTGAAGATCGACGTCACCGCTCCTTGGGGATTGCCGATATTGAAACCAGCTTCGCGCAGTCCACTCCTGAGCACATTCAAGTTATCCCATAACTGCTCCCGGCGTTCGGGCATCGACTGCATTAATGCCAACGATTTTATCGTCGCGTTTGTAATACAGCCCGGCAGCGCTTTGGTCAGGACGAACCCAGGCGAAACAAATTTAATAAAATCCAAAACGTGCTGCGGTCCGCAAAGATACCCCCCAAAAGTCCCGAACGCTTTGGCGAACGTCCCACCGTGCAAATCGATTTCATCTTCTACGCCAAAAAACTCGGGCGTGCCGCGTCCGTTATCGCCCAACACTCCAGTCCCATGGGCATCATCGACGAACAAACGCGCGTTGTATTTTTTCTTCAGTTCCACCAGTTCTGGCAGCGGCGCCAGATCTCCGGTCATGCCGTAGACACCATCGACGGCGATCATTTTCGGTTGATCGATTGGACACTGTTCTAAATAGTGCTCAAGTTCATCAAGATCGTTGTGGCCAAACCAAGTCGCTTCGCCCTTGCACAATTTTGCACCATCGGAAATGCAACCGTGAGCGTAGGCGTCGACAAAGACGCGCTCTTTTCGTCCCACCATGCACGCGACGGTGCCGGTCATAGCGCCTAAACCAAGATTGAAGACCAACGCGCCTTCAGTTTTTCGAAACGCCGCCAGTTTCGATTCCAGTTCTAAATGCAACGACGTGTTGCCAGTTAGAGGCCGAGCCCCCAGTGGGGTGCCGACGCCAGACGTCTCGCAAACTTCCGTCGCGGCGGCGACCACATCTGGATGAGTGGCCAGTCCGAGGTAATCGTTGGTGGCCACCTGCATGTATTGCTTGCCGTTGACGGTCACCTCAGGCAAACAATTGATGATCGGGAATTCACGAAAAAAAGTGTTTACACCGTCCTCGAAATGTTCACCCGTTAGTTTTTTAATCCGGTCCCAAAATTCATCGCACTTGTCGAAAATGTCTGCCATCAGTTCTGGGCCTTCGAGTCAGTCGGTAGGTCTGTTTAAAGGTCTGTTCAAAAGTGTGCGGCCTCGAATTTGTTGAACCGCCGCAATCTGCATCGTCATCGAAGCAAGGAGTTTAGATACCAAAGGATGGTAGTTCAATCCGTAAATGGACGCCGAATCGCCACAACCCCATTGGTTCCGCTGATCGCAGTGGATGTGTTAAACGTCCGAAGTGTCGCACCGCACTCAAAGATAACCGGGCTGTAAAATGATATCACCAATTCAAAACACGCACCCAAACGACCCTTAAGTAAACCACCGCACCCACAGGACGGTGCAATGGCAGGGCAATTCCACCCTGATTATACTTCTAACTTTTTGGAGATTTGGGCTAAAAAAACATTGAATGCCCAATCTCGGCTCCAATAATGAGGGCTCTTTTCTCGAACCCGGTTGGCAATTGTTCCATGCTCCCTCAAACCAAACATAAGGCCGCGAAAATGCAGACCCTGCTATTATTATGGGACGACTCAGCAACCAGTCGGCTGATTAAGTACTCGGTGGAATACGCGATTGAATCGGACACATTGAGCATTTTCGATGTTCGGCCGCTAGAGGTCAGTCTATTAGACTTGCGATGGAGGACGGTCGCGAAGCGCATGCAGGTGCGGTCCAACAAGAGCTTTGATTTGTTACGCTCTCGTTTCCTTGAATCCAATAAGCTCGGCCCGCTGATCGAAGAGATCGCTCGACGGCATGATCTTTCGATTATTACGCCGAAGGTTGACTGTCGGTAGTCTCTTTCACCACGGGGCGCGAAACTCGCAGTTTCGTTTCCGCCAATACCATCGAAATCAGCGATCAGATAAAAACAACCCCAGCACTGGCTCGTCATTGCCCGGTAGGCTTGCTATGATGGTTCCATCCAGCTCATCACAAAGAAGCCAGCGGACCATAGCATGACCGTCGTGTTGAAAGTACTTTCCATTACTCTGATATTGCTTTTTTGCAATTCCAGCTTCGGCCTCTGTTTCGTTCAAACGCCCGCCAGCGAAGACGACACCTCGGTTGAAGCATTGGGCACACCTTCGGATCTCCCCCCAGCGGGCCCTTTGGAGGAATCGCTGAAGTCTGGTTCTGTGACCGCTGGGGTCGATGTTCCCGATGCTCTGTTACAGGCTCAAAAGAAGCGCGTTGCGGCGATCGCGAAAGCCACGCAAGCGACGGTGGCAGTTTTCGCTCCCAAGGGACAAGGCGGCGGCAGCGGTGTTGTGATTTCCCCCGATGGTTACGCACTGACCAACTTTCACGTCGTCGAAGGCAACGGAGCGTTTATGAAATGCAGCATGCCTGATGGCATTTTGTACGACGCGGTGATCGTGGGCATTGATCCTACCGGAGACGTCGCGCTGATAAAACTGTTGGGCAGAGACGATTTCCCGACGGCCACGATCGTCGATAGCGACCAAGTAAACGTCGGCCAATGGTGTTTTGCAATTGGGAATCCTTTCCTATTGGCCACCAATTTTCAGCCGACGGTTTCCATGGGAATTATCTCTGGCAAAAACCGTTATCAATATCCCACAGGAACGTTATTGGAGTACGCCGACTGTTTGCAGACAGACGCGTCGATCAACCCCGGCAATTCTGGCGGTGCGTTGTTCAACAGTGACGGCAACCTAATCGGCATCAACGGTCGCGGCAGCTTTGAAAAACGAGGCCGCATCAACGTGGGTGTCGGTTACGCCATCACCATCAATCAAATTAATTATTTTCTAGACCATCTGAAAAGCGGGCGTCTGGTTGACCACGCGACTTTAGGGGCAACGGTGGAATCGGATGATAAAGGCGTCGTGCGGGTCAGCGATGTTTTGCCTGCCTCTGACGCCTTTCGGCGCGGGTTGAGATACGATGACGTGATCGTTTCTTTCGCCGGACGGCCCATCTCAACGGTCAACCAGTTCAAAAACGTGCTTGGGATTTTGCCCAAAGGTTTCCCAGCGCGAGTCGTTTATGAGCGCGAAAACAAACGGTCCGAAATTTTGGTTCGTCTATCGGGTGTCCATGCGACCGGACAACTACAAGCGATCATCGAAGGCCAGCCTCCCGAATCCGCCCCCCCGGGTCAACCACCTGCTCCCGACGCCCCCGGACCGGACAAACCTCAACCGCCTCAGTCCGGCGATGAAGATGAGTTCGAAGACCGCGACGCTGAGGAAAACCACGCGTTCAACCATTTGTACATAAAACGGCCCGGGTTTATCAATTACTATTTCAATCGGCAGATCCGTGATCGCATTTGGAAACAGTTCACCGCCGTCGGCGGACAATGGCAACAACAACCGGGGCGCTGGAGAATCATCGGAACGGTAAACGATCCAGCCTTAGCCGACGAAGTGCCGTTTCAGTTGCTATTGGGCGATGACAAATCGGGTTTGAAGATTGGCGATTCGTCTTTTGTATTGGATCTCCAAGAGGACCTGTCGCAGCAGCTTTTCCCTCCTGGTTCCGGCGGATTGCTGGTTGCGTTGCATGTGTGGCGGTTGATGTTGATAACTGGGCCGGAGAAATTTGGCGATGTCTATTACTTCGGCAGCCTCCCCACCGGCACCGTTGAACGATCACCTCAGCAGGAAAACAACGACGTTCTGATCGGGGCGCGCGGTATTACGGAAACTCATTTTCTGTTTGGTCGAAAAAAGTCGCTGCTACGAGGCGTCGAAATGTTTCCCGAAATCAATTCAGACCCTTGCCGGTTGACGTTTTCTGATTACCAGCGCGATGGTGACCTGTTAGTGCCACGTCAGATTAAATTTGACGCTGGATTTAGTTCACCCGCAAAAACGATGGTGATCGAACGTATTGAATTCATGGAAAAACGAACCGATGGGAACCAACCATGATGCGTTTTCTTGCTTTTGCGTTTGGCGTAATTTTGCTGATAGTGCCCAACAGTCCCTCATACGGGCAGACACGGCAATCCGAATTGAGCCAGACCATTTCACGGACACTGCCCAAGATCGTGAAGATCATCGGCAGCGGAGGTTTTCAAGGTCTAGAAGCCTATCAGAGTGGTTTCTTGATCTCCAACAACGGCCACGTACTAACAGCCTGGAGCTACGTTCTAGACAGTGACGTCGTTTCTTTGACGATGGACGATGGCCTGAAACGCGACGCACAATTGGTCGGCTTCGACCCTCGGCTAGAGATCGCGATCCTGAAAATCGATGTTGTCGACACACCCCATTTTAATTTGGCGGCCAGCGCGACGGTCGGTACTGGAGACCGAGTCTTAGCATTCAGCAACCTCTATGGCGTGGCAACCGGGAATGAACCGGTCAGCGTCCAGCGCGGTTTCGTCGCGGCGAAGGTTCAATTGTCCGCCAAACGCGGCACCTTTGAATCCCCATACCGCGATGATGCTTATTTACTTGACGCCATCACCAACAACCCTGGTGCTGCGGGAGGTGCGTTGACCGATCGCAAAGGCCAATTGGTGGCCATGATTGGTAAAGAACTCAAGGACAGCCGCACCGGAGACTGGTTGAACTTCGCGCTGCCGATTGAAAAATTAGCTGATTCCATCGAGCGTATTTTGTCAGGCAAGCCGATCGCTTCGAGCCCGATCTTGGATCGACCTACCGAACCGATTTCAGCGAAACTGTTGGGGTTTGCACTTGTGGCTGACATTGTCCAAAAAACGCCGCCGTACGTGGACCGGGTCGCGACCGGGTCTGCATCCGCCCGTGGGGGCCTTGAGCCAGACGATTTAATTATCGAGGTCAACGGTCGGATGACCGCCAGCATCAAAGACGTAAAAAACCAATTCCAAAGTATCGACCGCGACAGTACCGTGGAAATGACGGTTCAACGTGGAAGCGAGTTCGTAGAAATGAAGTTTCAAATTGGTAAGTAAATTCCATTTTAGCCGCCGAAGGCAATCGACGGTCTACAATCATCGGCACCATTTCTTTCTTTAAAGGCTCCCAAACTTTAGTGGCAGGCTTAAAGAGCGTATCGAGATCGGCAATAATTCCCACACCTTTCATCGAAAAGAAATCAGTCGTCGCTCCTAACTCTATAGATGCGGGCAAACGATAGGCTGGTTTAAAGATATTATACTGCTGTCGGAAGAACCTTTTTTAAGGGATCACGTTGTTCACCCGTTTACTATTGCTGTTTATCATTGTGCCACTGGTTGATCTGTATCTGCTGATGTGGATCGCGAAATTTACGGGGGCCCTCGCGACGATCGGGCTTGTGATTTTAACCGGCTTCATTGGCGCGTGGCTTGCGAAGCAACAAGGTACTTTCGTGCGAGGCCAAATCAAAAACCGGCTCGACCAGCGTCAAATTCCGACAGACTTAATTGGCGACGGTGCCATGATCATGTTCGCTGCGGGGTTGCTGCTGACACCGGGACTGTTAACCGATCTGTTTGGCTTCAGCCTCCTGTTACCGGCCTGTCGGACTCGTTACAAAAGTTTCTTCGCCAAACAGTTCAAAGGTAGTTTCAACTTTCAGATCCTAACGCCTAACCAGGGCCCCCCCGCCGATCGACCTTACGATCCAAACATCATCGATGGCGAAGTCGTCGACCGCGATGAATCGACCGATACAGGATTCAATCATTATCCAAACATAGACTAATTCCACGATTTGTTTTAAGGTTCTTCCCAGTGTTTTTTGGCATCGGACACGCACCACGCCTGCCGTTTCCAGTCAGCGATAGTAGGACTGGCCTGAATTGCCGTAAACACGGCCGACGGGAGTTCGGGCCGATCCTCCCACGATTTCCAAACTGGCCATACGAATCCGAAAAGAGCCTGTTTTGAAAACCTCGTGGCTCGCCACAACTCAACCTCAGATTCGCTGGATTCAGCAGAATCAAGGCCAGCAGAAATCAGCCCTCGATGTTTCCCTGACAAACCACCAAATTGGATCATCGCACGCCGCTACAGACGCTTTATCACGTGCGATCTGCGCTGAGTTGCTTTGAGTTGGGCTGACTTCGATTCCGTCGGCGGATACTCCATTGGGTCGAGTTGAGGAAATTGGTTCGCGCGGTTGGTGAATGATTTGCCTCAGCGTTTCATCAACGGCGCAAGTAAATCTTCGTCCACCCCATATTCTAACTTCTCTGCTTCGAAAAGATTTTTCGGCCCCGCACCATAAGCAAAACCGTTTAACCGCGCCGCAGCGGTTGAATCAACGAGGCCATTAAAATCTGGATAGGCCAACTTCAACTGTTGCATGACGGCGTCGTGGCGTTGGAGCACGTACTTCTGATGATAGTCTTCGGCGTTAAAAAATGTCGTCAGAGGTAAAATTTCGGTCGTAAGATCGCGCTGGTAATGCTGTTCCAGTTGAATGACAGAACTTGCGATTGCTTCGCGCTGTGCCTCGTTTGCGAACCAAATGGCAGATTTATATTGGCTGCTCCGAGCGGCGCCGATCGGATTGTGTGACTTCCAAAACATGTCCAAAACCTGATCAAATGTAATTTCTTGAGGTGCGAAGTCAACTTGAATCGCTTCGGTGTGACCGCCAAGACTATGATAGGTTGGATTCGCTTTTTTGCCGCCGGTGTAACCAACGCGCGTCCGGTAGATTCCTTTGATGACCCCAAACTGGGCGTCAGGCCCCCAGAATCAGCCTAACGCAAAAGTCGCGGTCTCAAGATTGACTGGGACCGCTAAATCAATGGGCGGGACATTTGATCTTCGTGTTGAGCTTTCAGACGCCATGGTATTTTTCTGGGGTTCGAATGTGATGAATTAAGTATGGTAATGGAATCAACGGGGGCTAAAAACGGATCCAACGCGATCAACAGGATCAAAGACGCCGTTTCAAACCTTATCATATCACGGCACGTCAGGTAAAACTTCTCCAATTCAACGCCACGTCACAGAGCCTTAAACGCGGATAACGCACGGGCTCGGCTGGATTTGTAATCGACAATATAGCCGGGGTAATCCGAACCTGCATTCCGTAACGCAATCGGCAGTTTAGCGAGATCGTGGATCGCTTTGGCCGGCACGTCAGCTAATTCCGGACATAGATTTTTGATGAAAATTGCGTCGGGATCAAATCGTTTACTTTGGCTGAAGGGACTGAAGATGCGAAAGTAAGGGACCGCGTCGGTGCCCGTAGAGGCCGACCATTGCCAGCCGCCATTATTGGCGGCAAGATCACCGTCGACGAGCTTTTCCATGAAGTATCGTTCTCCCAATCGCCAATCGATCAGCAAATTCTTTGTCAGAAACATCGCAGTCACCATCCGCAAACGATTGTGCATCCAACCTGTTGCATTTAACTGCCGCATTCCGGCGTCTACGATCGGATAACCGGTGCGGCCCGCTTTCCACGCCTCAAAGTCTTGTTCGGACCGACGCCACTTCAGTTTTTCCGTTTGTTGTTTGAAGGGTTGAGTTTTGCAAACGCGCGGAAACCCGACCATCACATGTGTGTAAAAGTCACGCCACGTCAGTTCGGAAATCCACGTCGCGGCACCGCAGTCCCCGCCAACGCAACCGCCGTTAGCCTCGATCGCAGGTACAAGGCACTGGCGAGGCGAAATGACTCCAGCGGCCAAATACGGCGAAAGCTGACTGGTACCATCAACCGCCGGGATATCGCGCGCGTTGCCATAACCGTTGATCTTTTCTAGGAATGTTTCCAAACGCCGATGGGCTTCGACTTCCCCGGCAGGCCAGAGCGCGTTTGGCAAACCTTCCAAATGAAATCCTTGGACGCGTTTGGGGATGTCGTCTGGCGAAATGTTAATCGATTTCTGTTTCGTCGGTTCCGGTAAAACGGTGGCGCACTCGGCTGCGATTTTGTCCCACTGTTTGCGATAGGGAGTGAAAACAGAGTAGAATTTGTCTTCCTTGGTTTTGATTTCGTGCGGCGGAACGATGACGCGATCGTGGAATCGGTGCACGCCAATTTTAGGGCTCTCGGCGGCACGCAGGACAGATTCGTCGCGACGTTGTTCGTTGAATTCGTATTCTCGGTTGAAGAAAATATCGTTGCATTGGTGTTTTTTGGCCAATGCAATCATCGCCTCGGGCACATCGGAAAATTGATGGCAGGTTTCAATCAGCAACGGGATGTTGATTTTTTCTAATGCCTTCGAAAGCAGGGTCAGATTCTCCAACCAGAAATTTACCTTCAAAGAAGCATCGTCGTGCGAACTCCATTGCTGGGGCGTCAGGTAGTATACCGCCACCACGCCGTCTTCTGCGTCTTTACAGGCATTGAACAGCGCCGTATTGTCGTGGAGACGTAGGTCGCGACGGAACCAAACCAAATTTCTCATCGTATTGTGTTTTCCTTCATTCGTTCACGCAAATCTATCACGTTATAACGTAAGTCGAGCTCATTTGAATCTACTAATTTTTCCGCATCAGTTGTTCGCTGATCATCCGGGGTTAAAACTTCGTCCTTCGCGCGTGGTGTTAATTGAAGACAGCCTTTTCTTCGGTGACAGCCAATACCCGGCGACGTTCCACAAGCAAAAGCTATGGTTTCACCGTTCAACGATGAAGCGTTTCGAAAATCGCCTGAACGAAAAAGGAATTGAAACACTGTATTTGGACTACGACCCAAAACAGGACGCGCTGCTGCGTCATCTCAAGAGAATTAAGCAGGGTCTCAAGTCATCCCCGAAAAAACTGATAACGACACAACCAACCGATTACATGTTGGAGAAACGGATTGCCCGATTCTGTAAGCAATTAAAGCTGCCGATCGAGTACCTAGACAGTCCTGGGTTTATCAATCTCCCGCACGAGAACACAGATTATCGTAAGGGAAAAAAACGGTGGTTCATGGCCGATTTTTACAAATTCCAACGCCGCCGGTTGGATCTGTTGATGGTGGACGACCAACCGGTCGGCGGCAAGTGGAGTTTTGACGATGACAATCGGAAAAAGATCCCCAAGACGCTGCTACGGGACATCCCCACCATACCTTCGGTAAAAACCGACGCGATCGACAGTGAAGCGCGGCAGTATGTGCTGAAAAGGTTTGGCGACAATTACGGCAATGCGGAAACGATGTACTACCCAACCGACCACGCCGCGGCCCAACGGTGGCTGGTGGAGTTTTTGAAAAATCGGTTTGAGAACTTCGGCGTCTACGAAGACGCGATACTCCAAGGAGAGTCTTGGCTGTGGCACAGTGTGCTGACCCCGATGCTGAATACCGGTTTGCTGACGCCCAATCAGGTCATTAAGGAGACCATGGCGTTTGTAGAAAAGCATGACGTGCCGATCAATTCGGTCGAAGGATTCGTGCGTCAAATCATCGGCTGGCGAGAGTTCATTCGCGCGACCTATCAAGATTTGGGCGTTACGATGCGGACGACCAATCACTGGAATCACCGCCGCAAAATTCCTAAGTCTTTTTATGACGCGACAACCGGGATTCTGCCTTTGGACGACACCATTGAACGTGTGCTGGAAACTGGATACTGCCATCACATCGAACGTTTGATGGTGTTGGGCGGGTTCATGTTTCTATGCGAATTTGATCCGGACGAAATCTATCGCTGGTTTATGGAAATGTTCATCGATAGCTACGATTGGGTGATGGTTCCTAACGCATACTCCATGAGCCAACATGCCGATGGCGGATTGATTACGACCAAGCCATATTTTTCGGGTTCGTCGTATGTGAGGAAAATGAGCCACTACAAACCGGGGCCGTGGTGCGAGGTTTGGGATGGGCTTTATTGGCGTTGGATTTGGCGGCACAGCGATGCGCTGGCAAAAAATCCGCGATGGGCGATGATGTGCAGCATGGCCAAAAAAATGGATCAATCCAAACTTGATACACATTTGAAAAACGCAGAATCGTTTTTGGCGGCTCTATAGATCGGCTCTATAGATCGGCGCTGCGGGCTTCATCTTTTGATCGCACGAAAAATCGCAGTTGCTTCAGGGAGCTTAATGGGAAATTCGTCGGCGATGTCGGATCCTCCAAAATCTCAAGTCGATTCATTGCAGGGGGAATTACGGCGAATGGGCATAACGACGACGGAACTGCCCCGCTATACCCCCCGGTAGGCGGTTAGGCCCCACGAATTTCATCGCAGCACCAGATCGTAAGCTGCCGGGATCGAACCTCAAGATCTAGGTTTCTATTTCACCACGACCCCGGCATAGTCGCTTTCGGGTTGAGGGTATTGCGGGTCCATCTCGAGAAGCGTTTTTTTCAAAAGCGCGCTGATGACCAGATTGCGATACCACTTCTTGTCCGACGGAATCACATGCCATGGTGCAAAGGGTGTGCTGCACTTTTCCAGCGCGTCTTGATAGGCTGCTTGGTAGTCGTCCCACAACTTTCTTTCTTCGAGGTCGCCCAAGCTGAACTTCCAGTGCTTTGTCGGGTCGTCCAATCGCGCTTGCAGTCGCTCCCGTTGGCGGTCTTTGCTGATGTGTAGAAAGCACTTTACGATTTTCGTATCGCATTGCGACAATAGGTTTTCAAAATCATTGATTAACCCGTAGTGTTTCTGCCAACGCGATTCGGGTTTGAGATTGTGAACGCGGACAACTAAAACCTCTTCGTAGTGAGACCGGTTGAAAATTCCGATATTGCCCCGTCGAGGCGCCGCGATATGGTTCCGCCAAAGAAAATCGTGATCGGCTTCTTCGGCAGACGGAACTTTAAAAGAGTGGACTTGGCAACTGGTCGGGTTCATGCCCCGCATCACCCAGCGAATCGTGCCGTCTTTCCCTGCGGTGTCCATCCCTTGCAGCACCAGCAGGATACTGCGTTTGTCTTCCGCGTAGAGCCGTTTCGCCAGCTCCGCCATCTCCAACGCATTGGCCGCGATTTGAGCTCGCGCTGATTTTTTGTTGAACTTGATCGCGTCCGGTGGCAACGTCGCGATCGATTTGAGTTTAACCTTGGCCCCTGGTTTGACGGTGTGGGGAACCGCGATTTCAAAATTGCTCATGGTCACTCTACGGAAATATGATTGATGAACGTGGGAGACGAACATAAATGGAAAGCCGTGATATCCAATCCAGCGGAGCCGGAAAAAAAACACCCGTTGCCCAAGCGATGCTCAACCGCTACCGAACCGAAATGAAAGCTGACAGCGGTAAAAGGCGCCCCGTACCGGTGTTGAACCGGCATCTCTCGAACACTGTTCAAGCGTTTTCTGATTAAACTAACGGAGCCTACGGAAGAACAGTACCAAGCAAAAGCTACCAGCTACTGGTTTGCCGCTACTAATGTAACAACCCCACCGTTCGACCGCATCCCGCAACTTGGATTTCCATCGTTGTTCAATCTGGGGGGGTTGGTCATTCTTGAATTCGTGAAAATCGGTTAAAATCGATGGGGTATCATCTTCACTTACCGAGACATCCACGAGACATCCATGCGTGTTCTTTCGGGCATCCAGCCCACCGGTCGGCCCCATTGGGGAAACTACTTCGGCGCGATCAAGCAGTATATTGATTTGCAATCAGCCGATGAAGCGTATTATTTTGTCGCCAACCTACATGCACTAAATACGGTGCGCGATAAGGAAATGCTGAAACAGTATTCATGGGATGCGGCGTTGGATTTATTGGCGCTGGGGCTCGACCCCGACCAGGCGAACTTATTCATCCAATCAGACGTCCCCGAAGTTTCAGAACTTTGTTGGCTATTGTTGGCAGGGACCCCGATGGGATTGCTGGAACGCTGCGTTTCCTACAAAGATAAAATCTCCAAAGGATTACCCGTTGTTGCGGGCCTGTTTGCGTACCCGGTTTTGCAGGCCGCCGATATTTTGGCTTACGATGCCAACATTGTCCCTGTTGGCGAGGACCAAAAACAACACATCGAAGTGTGCCGCGATATCGCGAAAGCTTTCAATCACCAGTACGGTGAAGTTTTCGTGATTCCCGAAGCAAAAATTCTTGATTCGTCGGCGAAGGTGCCAGGTACCGACGGAGATAAAATGTCGAAAAGCTACGACAACTTCATCGAGATTTTCGAAACGCCTAAATCGATGAAGAAGAAGGTGATGAGAATTTCGACGGATTCACGCGAAATGCACCAAGCCAAGGATCCGCAAACCGATCACTTGTTCCAACTATTCTCCCTCTTTGGTGATCAGAGCGATGTCGAGGCAATGGCGGCGCAGTATCAGGCCGGTGGTTTTGGCTACGGCGACATCAAAAAACAATTGGCCAGCGCAGCCGAAACCTTCTTCGCACCGGCGTTTGAACGACGGGCGGCGCTTGCCGCAAAACCAGAAGAGGTTAAACAAATTCTTGGCGACGGAGCCGCAGCGGCGCGAAAGAAAGCCGGCGAAGTTTTACTAAGAGCGCAACAAGCCTGCGGTCTCAAATAGAACTCACCGGAGTTAACCATGAATGTTATTGGCATCGGTACCGACATCGTCGAATGCGCTCGGATTGGCGACATGATCGAGAAACACGATGACACGTTCATCGAAAAAGTATTCACAAGCGGCGAAATCACGTATTGCGGGCCCCGCAAATCCGCGGTCCAACACTACGCCGGAAGATGGGCGGCCAAAGAAGCGATCCTCAAAGCCATCGGGACCGGTTGGTCCAAGGGAATTAAGTGGACCGACATCGAAGTGATCAATCAAATGGGCGGAAAACCCTATGTGAAGCTCAATGGTAAGGCCGTCGACGTCTGTGCCGATCGCGGCATTGAAGAGATCTTGATCACGATATCCCATTGCCGTTTGTTCGCCACCGCGTTTGCTACCGCGATGGGAAAAGGTGAATCGCTGGAGTAAACCAGCGTTCGTTCACCATTAACACACATTGTTCAAATTTTCTGAATTAGATTCGCCTAATGGATCCAGATCGCGCACGAATCGAAGATGACCTCAAAGGTCTGCTCGAAGGGCAAGTCCGTTGCGACGAAACCTTTTTGCATCTCTACGCCAGCGATGCCAGCCTATATGAGATCAAACCGATCGGAGTCGTCCGCCCGCTACACACCGCCGACGTGGTTGCATGCGTCAATTACGCTCGAGAAAACGATTTAACCATCATCCCGCGTGGGGCAGGATCCAACGTCTTGGGTGCGACGCTGGGCAACGGGTTGATTTTAGATTTTTCTTATTCGATGCGACAGATCCTTTCGGTGGATCGAGAAAGCGTCACCGTTCAACCGGGTTTAGTGTTAGGAGACCTAAACGATCACCTTGCATCGCACGGCCGGATGTTCGGACCGGACCCTTCCAATCGAAACGTATCGACCATCGGAGGAATGCTGTCCTTAAACACATCGGGCAGTCATTGGCAGAAAACGGGAACGCCGCGCGATCACGTGATCAGTCTCCAGATCGTGCTGTCCGACGGCACCGTGATCGAGGTGGAATCGGCGCTATGCCAAACCGCCGGCGGCGAACCGAGAACAGCTAACAAAAAATCGAAGCCATACCAATTGCGAATACTGAACCTATTGGAACGCCACCATTCCCTTATCCAAAAAGAAAAACCAGCGTCTAAAGTTAACCAAGCTGGATACAACGTTTTCGATTTACGAAACGCTAACGCGATCGACCTGACGCGATTGTTTGTTGGTTCAGAAGGGACGTTAGGAATCATCACGGAGGCGAAGCTGCGCACCATTCCGGTTCCTCGACATCGGGGAGTCGTGGCGTTATTTTTTCACTCCTTGGACACGGCGGCTCGCGCGGCGGTTGAGATTTCAAAATCGGGTGTCGTTGCGTGCGACCTTTTAGATAGGCGATTGCTGTCCTTGGCAAGGGAATCGAACTCGCAGAATCGTAGGCTGATTCCCGTTGATGCCGAAGCGATGCTGTTAGTCGAATTCGAAAGTGCGGACGATGCCGGTTTAAGAGACAAAACTGAACAGCTTGTCCAACGGGTTGTTCGAAAAAAAAAGTGGGCCTTCAATTCGCAAACGACAACGCAGCGCGATGTAAGAAACGCATTCTGGCGGATTGCTCGTCGTAGTGTGCCGACGCTTTATCGAATGCAGGGTAACCGACGCGCGATCCCGTTTGTAGAAGACATTGGAATCCCGCCTGAACGATTAGCCGAATTTTTAAAAGAGGTCCATGCGGTCCTAAATCGGCACGAATTGACGGCGTCGGTGTTTTGTCACGCGCCTCAAGGCACCGTTCATGTAAGGCCTTTTTTAGAGGTCGCCAGCAACGACCAAATCGACAAAATGCAAAAGGTCGCCACCGACCTTTTCGAAAAAGTATTGCAGTACGACGGCACCGTATCGGCAACGCGCGGTGATGGGTTGAGCCGTTCTTGGTTTCTGAGACGGCAGTACGGAAAGCTGAACGGAGTGTTTTCGGAGATCAAGGACCTCTTCGATCCAGGCGATATATTCAACAGCGGCAAAGTCGCCAGCCATCGTTTCAGCGCTTTAACCGACAATCTAAGACACTTTGAAATCAATGTCGGTCCACGCGCATCGGCCGACAACCAACCTGCGATCACCTCCGACAACGCGGACGTCGACTTCGGGTCCACCGAGCAACTTTCTGAATTGCCCCCGCCGTCATCAACGTCGAAAAAAAACCGGGCCAAGGGTCGAACGGCGTCCTCAGCGCAACCTTTAAGCCAACCTTCGACGGCTTTGCCCGTGATCACTCCGGAACTGAATTGGTCGCTTGAATCGATGGCCGCAGCAGCCCAAAATTGCAATGGCTGCGGCCGTTGTCGAACCGGCGTGAAAATCGAACGCATGTGTCCAGTGTTTCGCTTAGCGCCACGCGAAGAAGCCTCTCCACGGGCAAAAGCGAATTTAATGCGGGGAGTCTTAACCGGCCAACTGCCTGCCGAAACAATCACCAAAGAGAGCTTTAAAGAGATTGCCGATCTGTGCGTCAACTGCCATCAGTGCCGTTTTGAATGTCCGGCTCAAGTCGATATTCCACAGTTGATGGTCGAAGCCAAAGCACAATATATTTCGGTCAACGGTATGAAGCTTTCAGATTCGCTGCTGACGCGGTTGGATTGGCTGTATGGTTTTGCTGGGAGTTTCCCTTGGCTGGTCAATCACATGCTCAAAACACGATCCACACGATGGTTGTTAGACCGTTTGCTGGGAATTGCCCAGGGGAGGAAGCTGCCAACTTTTGCGACAGGGACATTTTTACGTTGGGCCCAACGGGCAAAATTGAATGTCGCGTCCAAACAATCTTCGCGCAAAGTTGTTTTCTTTGTTGATGTGTTCGCCAATTGGAATGACGTTGAACTGGGTATCGCGTTTTGCAACGTTCTTAAACATAACAACATCGACGTGCTGGTTCCCAGCCGACAGGACGTCTCCGGCATGTCACTAATATCTGAAGGCGTAATTCCGCGTGCCAGAAAAATTGCATCTCGCAACGTCGAAATGTTGGCCGATTGGGTTCGGCAGGGCTACCAAATTGTGACCACCGAACCTTCGGCCGCATTGGCCATCAAACACGAGTATTTGAATTTAATGGACGACGAAGACGCGATAATGGTGTCAAAAAACACCACCGACTCAAGCTCCTACTTGCTCAGCCTGCATCGCAGTGGCGAATTAGAACTCGACTTCAAACCCGTTAACGCCACAATCGGTTATCATCTACCGTGCCACCAACGCGCCCTGATCGAAGCCGACTGTGACACTGAAATACCCGGAATGAAGTTGTTGAGTTTAATTCCGGGGCTGCAAGTGGAATTGATGCAAAAGGGTTGTAGCGGGATGGCTGGGACTTACGGCCTCAAACGCAAAAACTACAACCGTTCATTGCGGATGGGATTACAATTGATCCAAGCGATGAGGTCGCCGACGATCGTGGCCGGCACAACTGAATGTAGCGCCTGCAAAGTACAAATGGAACAAGGAACAACCAAACCAACGATCCACCCCATTAAAATTTTGGCACTGGCTTACGGGCTGATGCCGGAGCTGGATGATTTGTTTGATCGACGCAGTGGTGAACTCACGATATCATGAATGTAAACCTACTTCTTTTTGCCGCCGCCAAAGAAATCGCGGGAACCGAATCGTTGGCGTTAGAGGTACACGAACCTTGCAATGTCAAACAACTGAAAACGGCGTTGATTGCCCATTGCCCCGAACTCGAAGAACTTACCAAACGGTCTGCATTTTCAGTTGACCAATCCTACGCAACGGAACAAACCAGAATCGCTTCAGGATCTGAAGTCGCGTTGATTCCGCCGGTCAGCGGCGGATAGCCGACCGTTGGACAGCATGTGCTTCTGACAAAATGCTTCTGCGCCAGTCGATTCCAATTTGAACTTAGAATGATTGAAATTACCTCCAAAACGATCGACACCAATGCGGTGTTGCGTTCGGTCACGTCGCCGACCTGTGGGGCGGCCGTTTTGTTCGTGGGGACGACTCGGCAATTCACCCAAACGCGCGAAACGATGCAGTTGGCATACGAGTGTTACCAACCGATGGCGATTGAGAAAATGAAAGAACTAAGAGACGCGGCTTTCGATCGGTGGGAAATTGAAAATTGTTCAATTGTACATCGTATTGGAGTCGTCGAAGTCGAATCCGCCAGTGTCGCGGTGGCGGTCAGTTCTCCTCATCGGGTCGCCAGCTTCGAAGCCGCGAACTGGATTATGGACCAACTGAAAAAAGTCGTCCCAATCTGGAAACAGGAACACTGGGCCGATGGCGAAACTCAATGGGTCCACCCTCAATCGGATGCCGCGCAGCCCAATCGTATTTCGCCCGAGGTGAATCCTTAGATGATCTTTCGACCCGATAACGGCATTACTCCGTTAACCGACTCCTTTGGCCGCGTTCACAAAAACTTACGAATCAGTGTAACAGACCGATGCAACATACGTTGTTTCTATTGCATGCCTGAATCGGTTGAGTTTTTACCGCACCAAGAGATTTTAACCTTTGAGGAAATTTCAAAGATCGTGCGTGTGGTTGCTGCTGCAGGAGTCGACCGAATTCGGATCACCGGCGGCGAACCATTGGTTCGTTCTCAGATCCACCGCTTGATTGAAATGATTCGTGAGATCGACGGGATTGTGGACATCGCAATTACGACCAATGCCATTCTTTTACAGGACCAAGCCCAGCAATTAAAGGATGCGGGTTTAGATCGTCTGAACATCAGTCTCGACACGCTCGACCCCAAACGTTTCCAACAAATCGCGCGAAGAAAAGGCCTCGAAAAGGTCTTGCGTGGAATCGACCGGGCTCAGGAGGTCGGCTTCAAAGACATTCGTATTAACACCGTGGCGTTAGCGGGAATTACGGACTCGGAGATCGTCCCATTAGCCCACTTTGCGCGTGAAAAAAATCTGACATTACGATTCATCGAATTCATGCCTCTGGACGGTGACCAGGCATGGGAGGGGGATCAGGTGATTAACGGCGAAAACATTCGGCGCGTGATTGCGTCGCAGGTCGGCGCGCTTCTACCCAACGAAACCGCGCACCGCAGCCAACCCTCAGTCGACTTTCACTATGCCGACGGACGCGGCATCGTTGGTTTTATCAATTCGGTGACTTCGCCGTTTTGTGCGGCCTGTGATCGGTTGCGGATCACTGCTGACGGTCGTTTGCGTAATTGTTTGTTTGGGACCGAAGAATGGAACCTTATTAACCCCATGCGAAACGGTTGCTCTGATCAGAGTTTGCTTGAATCTATTCGCTTGGGAATTTCGAAAAAAAAAGCGGGGCATGGAACTGACGATGTTCAGTTCCAACGTCCCCACCGCGCGATGTATCAAATCGGCGGTTAATGGAATCATCACTATGCTGTCAAAGAAACCTTGGTACCAAGACGGGCTGAACTTCACCTGCTCAGGATGCGGCGATTGCTGTTCGGGCAGCCCGGGATTCGTGTGGGTGACCGCTGATGAGATCGCGGTGATGGCGAAATCACTTAACGTATCAGCCGATGAATTCGAAAAGATCTATGTAAGAAAAATCGGCGTTAGAAAGTCGCTGAAGGAATTACCAAATTACGACTGCGTTTTCCTCAACGAACGATCCCGAAAGTGTGAACTTTACGACGCCCGACCAACACAGTGCAAAACGTGGCCATTCTGGGACAGCAACCTCAGGACGCCAGAAGATTGGAACCGGACTTGTGAAGAATGCCCCGGAAGTGGGACCGGGAAACTTTATTCCTTGGAATCGATTGAACAACAGCGTTTGGAAAAAAAGATCTAAATCCGGATGAACCATGAAAGATTCGATTGCGTATCTTCGATCGTCCTTGGATCGTCCAAGTGTACAGGACTTTCAAAGAATTTTTTTCAAATGTTTTTATCTATCAAATCCGCGCAGGATACCGCCTAGGTCGCCAGTAGCGCGACGATCTGTTTTGCCTTTCCGGCGACTCAAATGCGACAGTTGACGGAATCCGAAACTCAGCATAAAGTTTGCGACCCTTCTCCTCATCGCCTTTCCCCAATCTTCAAAACATAGCGGAGCTATTCATGACTAAGAAGGAAATCGTACAATCGATCTCGCAGGAACTCGGTTTGCCGAAATCCAAGACCCGCGAAATTGTGCAAAAAACGTTTGACGCAATTATTGATACGCTTGTTTCCGAGGGACGCATTGAACTTCGAAATTTTGGCATCTTTGAAGTGAAAAAAAGAGCGGCGCGGCCGGGACGTAATCCACGTACCGGCGACCAGCTGATCGTTCCCGAGCGATTTGTTGTGAACTTCAAACCCGGAAAGATTATGGAAGAGCGCGTGAAGCGATTACAAGCCAAAAGTGTTTCCGAAGCCATTGCCGAAGCGATGGAGCGCGAAACCCAATTTCCGCACATTGATGCTCCGGTCGACGCCGAAGTTTAAGTCCGTTTGCATCGGCAGCGTTTTCGTTTTCAATACGGAGAAATGTTGGACTCCGTTGACACGGCAATGCCGGGAAGTTTTCATTCCCCATCGGTTCGCCGCACGTTTGAACTTTCCTCGACTGACTCTTTGTACTGCGGAAAATTTCCCCGGCATCTTCCACCGGCAAGAGTTTTTGGTCACTGGTTTCACAGTTTGTCGGCGCGATACAAAACCGCCCCCCTCCTTTGAGATGGCCTTCCCTCCAGCTTTGCGGCCATACTCGATCTACGATTACCGTGGGAAAACCGCACACGGGCATAATTCACAACTTCAGGTGATGTTTTGCAGAACTTTTCGTACCGCTTATCGGTTTCTTTAGTCGGGAAGTAGCTATAATGCGGGTTAGCCGTCGGAGGGAACTTCTGGTGATCAGTGATTTGCCGTTATTCGACCGCAAAAAACTAGTTTGCTCAAGCTTTCACCGACGGTGAGCTAGACTTGGAAAAAGTCTAACTTAGGTAGGCGGATCGAAGCGTTTTCAATTCGTTCTGCTGGCCCAGTAATCCCCACAACTAGATTTCAAGTCCGACGTAACTACGTCGGCCAACATTGTCAGGAGTTCATTGGATGAGTATCGCTTCAACTTTTCGCATTTTGATTTTATCTGCGGTTGCGACTTCAACACTGTCGTTGGGGACACCGCATTCGGCGGCAGCTTGGGACAGTAAAGATGACTCGTCGAAATCGTCGGCCAGCAAAGAGGAAGACGATTTTCCGCCTTTGGATGCTGTGACCAAGGGTTACGAAGAAATCAAATCTGAAGACGGAAAAAGAACCTTCTTCAAGCTGTGGAAGAATGATGACACAGGTCGCATTTTAGCGCGGCTGCCAAAAGACTACGCCTCCCAATCGGCTCGCCAGTTCATCGCACCAACCGTATCTGGCGGCGAGATTTTCGCAGGTCTTCAGTCCGATGACTTTTATGTTTACTGGCGTCGTTACGGAAAACGGCTGGCTCTCATGCAAGAGAACCTTAAAATTAAAGGCTCCGATGAAGAATCTAAGTCGTCCGTTGAAAGGCTGTTCACCGATCGAGTGTTGTTGGACGTGCCGATTTTGACGATGGACAAAGATTCACCCGTCATCGATCTCAACACGCTTTTGGTCAGCAACGCCAACGTGTTTTTTGGACGCAGCGTCACGCCGCAAAGTAAACTTGTATCCATCAGCAAAGCTAAGGCGTACCCCAATAACATCGAGATCGCGTACGAAGTTCCGATGCGCTCAGGAAACCTGAAAACAATTCATTACTCCATCAGCAAAATCAAAGGCAGCAAAGGATTTAAGCCGCGTGCCGCCGACCAACGGATCGGATACTTCCTAACCTCGTATTTTGATTACGGAAAATACGAATCTGACGAAACGAGCGTGCAGTACATCAATCGTTGGCATCTTGAAAAACGCGACGAAAGCCTGAAGCTCAGCCCTCCTAAAAAACCGATTGTGTTTTACATTGAACACACGACTCCGGTGCGCTACCGGCGTTGGGTTCGGCGCGGAATTCTTAATTGGAACAAAGCGTTCGAGCAAATCGGAATTTCAAGCGCAATCGAAGTTCGACAACAGGACAAACAAACTGGCGAACACATGAACATTTCGCCTGAGGACGTGCGATATAACTTCGTCCGATGGTTAAACAACAACGTCAGCACCGCGATCGGCCCCAGTCGCGTTAACCCAAAAACGGGCGAAATTCTCGACGCCGACATTGTTCTAACCGACGGTTGGATTCGACATTTCCAAGACCAATTCAATGACATGATGCCTAAAATTGTCATGGAAGGAAAATCACCAGAGACGCTCGCTTGGTACGCAAAACATCCTAACTGGGATCCGCGCCTGCGACTTGCCGAACCGTCTCAACGGAACTTTTTACGGCAACAGTTCGCTTATCAAGCCAGTCAGCCTTTCGGCGACCATCCATCACGTGTTCAAAAAACGAAATTGATGGGAGACGAACCATCGGATGGGTTGGTCAACCGTACCAGCCAGATCAACGGCGGTTGTATGGCTGCCGAAGGACGTGGTTTCGATGTCGCACTGATGCGTATGTCGATGGCGATTATGCGATCGGAAATGCAGTATAAGAAGAAGAAGAAGAAGAACAAATCATCAGACAACAAAGATGACGACGATTCAGATGGTGAAGACGCCGACGAGGACGACGATTCAGATGGTGAAGACGCCGACGAGGACGACGACGAATCCGATGAAGATGAAGATGAAGATGAAGAACAAATGCTAGACGGCATGCCAGAATCCTTCATCGGCCCGCTGCTGTCAGATTTGGTCTCCCACGAAGTCGGTCACACCTTAGGTTTGCGTCACAACTTCAAAGCCTCCAGCGTCTACGACGTAAACGCCGTCAACAGCGCCGAAATGAAAGGTAAAAAGCCGATCGCCGGTTCGGTGATGGATTACCTACCTACCAATTTCAAAGTCGAAAACGGGGAAATTCAGGGCGATTATGCGATGATTGGTGTCGGTCCATATGATATGTGGGCGATTGAATACGGTTACACTTTAGACAAAAAGAAACTGCCGAAGATTCTCAAACGGGTCTCCGAACCAGAACTCGCTTACGCAACTGATGAAGACACTTGGGGCCCCGATCCACTTGCCCGCCGATACGATTTTGGCAAAAACCCGCTTGACTACGCTCAGGATCAAATTGCGATGGCGAACAAACACCGGGAAACGATCCTAGATAAGTTTGTCGAAGACGGCGAATCTTGGGGAAAGGCTCGCAAGGGATATCTGATGACCCTGGGTCTACAAACACGATCCGCAGCGATGATGTCGAACTGGTTGGGTGGCACCTTTGTAAACCGTGACAAAAAAGGGGATCCCGGAGATCGCAAACCAATCGTCGTTGTGCCCGCCGATCAGCAACGGGCCGCATTGGAATTCATTTTGAAAAACGTTTTCTTCGACGCTGCTTATGGCCTGACACCGGAACTATTGGCGTACATGACCAACGAACCGTTGAAAAACCACTCGCGCCCCTCCAGTCCCTCGTGGCCGATTCACGATCGCGTGATGGGAATTCAAGCATCGTTGCTGTCGAATCTTTTGGAACCGTGGACGCTGCGACAGATTTACGACAACGAATTCCGCGTGCCAGCCAGCGAAGACGCGTTTACTTTGAACGAATTGTTTAAGAAAGTGAACGCCACAATCTGGAAGGAAGTCGAAAACGTCCCAGAGGGCAATTTTACCGAACGAAAACCGGCAATCAGCAGTCTCCGCCGCAATCTTCAGACTGAACACATCGAACGTCTGTTCGACCTTGCCACAGTAAGCGAAAGCGCGACCGCGGCCATGAAACCGATCGCGAATTTAGCCTCGATGACACTGCGGGATTTGATGGGAAAACTGGAAACCGCAAAGGACAATGATAGCTACGACCCTTACACGAAAGCTCACATTGAGGACTCTTTCCATCGCGTTAAAAAATGGGTTGATTCGACCTACGTGATTAACAACGATGCCGGTTCGGGTGGAATGGGCGGATTCTTTATATTGGGAAAAGAGGCGCCGTAGCGTCACCGTAACGACGATTTGAGTGAAATCGTGCAGAGGCGTGGGGTGATCCTGAGGAACTGATTTAAAGGGGCCAACGCGTCGTCAGCGCGCTGTTTCACAATTAAAGACTCTCAGTCTCTCAATAAATCGTGAGATGACTTGCATGCAAGTTTCGTCTCTTCGGTAAATCGAGCAGATCGAACCCTTGCCACCGTTTAAAATGCGGTCCGCAATCTCTTGGTTGCGGACCGCATTAACGTTTTAACGTCGCAGCGACGCATTACTCCACCACGGCGCAACTTTGCCTCAGATGATGGACGGTCTACACACAGACCGTCGACGGTCTTGGACCGCTTCCTCGCCAACGGTGAAGCGCTCTAAGGCAGCGCTTTTAAGCCCGCTCTTAGAAGTTTCGAAACTTACCAAGCGTTGCTAGAGGGTTAGAACAACTTCAGTCACCAATTTTAAGCAAGGAAGGTACTGGTGCTGTTTAAATCGCAAATAAGCGGTGCGATATCAAAAACCTACTGACAGGTGGCTGATCAAAATTCACAAAACCGGTGAAATCGATCGCAAAGAATGAAACGGGAATCGAATGAAGGCGTTCACTGCTAATTCTGCGGTCGCCGTTGGCCGGTTTGGCCTGATGACCAAGGCGTTCAAAGAACTCTTTTCTCGTATGGCGAGCACGTATGGTGATTGCGAAGGTGCGCTTTGACAAACACTTTGAAAACGCATCCACGCCCGAGGCGGTCAAGTTGACGACAAGGGGTTTGTAAAATGAGTTACAAAAGAAACTTGTTTTTTTAATGGACACTACCCATGATATCGAGACCGACCGCGTCTAACGATACCGGGCGGGGCTTAGGTTGCTCGACAAACTATCGCGAATTGGTAAAGCGATCGTGATCTGCGTCGCCGGTAATTCCATCGCCAAAGACGATTAATTGTCAGTTTCTGCACATCAAACCGCAATTATATTTACCGCTCAACTGCCAAATAGCGCGTTGCCGCTGTCGACTAATGACTGATTCGAGTCATAATATATTAAACAATCTGGGATGTCGAAAATCTCCTGTCGTGGATTCAATCTCTGTTGGCCCGGTTGGTGCTGTGCACAAACGATAAAACCAAGTCGCTGACATGTTGACTTCCAGAACTGCGTTTGCCAGCAATAAAAAACTGGCCAACAAAGTTGAGATCGGTCTTTCCCGCTGGATACGTTTCTTAAGATCTTTAATGGAAATTTAAAAATGAAAAGTAACACGAAGACTTCGCTCGCCAAAACAACCACGGTTTTATTGGCAATTTGCACAGCAGTAGCAGTATTAACATCTCAAAATTCGTACGGTCAAGTCTTGTTTAGCATTGACGATGCAACCGTTTCTGGCGGCGACGTGATACAAACGGTCAGTGTTGGCGGAACCGATTTTCAGTTGACCGCGTCCTACTTTTCTGGCGCAGGGGCAGCGCTGTTTGATCTTGGCGGTGGGGATCAGGCGTTCTTTTCTTCAGATACATCGCTCGGCGCCGGAGTTACCGGTTTCCGTCTTTCACTGACCCAAGACGGGGCCGCGACGAACTTTAGTTTGAATCAAATTGATTTTGCGTCCTTCGGCTTTGGTAATGCCTTTGATATCCTCAATGACAACGGTGACCTGATCACGAACGATTTTGCCATTCCGGGTTCTGGTGCTGCTGGGACTGTTTCGATTGACAACTTGGCGAACGCAACCAATGTTCAATTCATCGACTTTATTGGTAATAGTGCTGTATCGACGTTGCAGACGGACTTTCACAACATTTCTTTGACCGCGGTCGCAGTGCCCGAACCCAACTGCTGTGTGGTTTGCGGATTTATTACTCTGGGACTGCTGGGACGGCGAAGACGGCGATAGAACTTGCCCGCATGGTGAGTAGCAGACTCGACAATATTTACCAGTAGTTGCGTTCTTCGACCGAGCACTCAAATGCTGATTTTTTTTATGGTTCTTGCCGGAACTTTGCTGGCCCCCCGGTGTGCGGACGGGATGCCTTTTCCAGTGGATGTAATGAGATTCCGAAGCTTACCGCTAAGATTTGGGAAGAATCACCCACAGAGAAGCACGTCAATCTCGTAAACAAACAAGATTGACAGAGGTGTTGAAAAGATCAGCTGAATCGGCCACTAGGACGCTTCTCGATTGAGCCCCCCATGCTTCGTAGCCAACATCGAAGAATGCGTTGGGGCATTGCCGTAGTCGTTTCCATTCCGGTTTGTGTCTTCAACATTTTCCGTTCGGATTCTGCAGAAAAATAAGGAGAAGCGTTTGTTCATTTGTGCTTCCGTACCGTTTGTCTGGTTGCACAGTTTTCAATCTCAATTTTCCCAAACCTTGTCTACTTGACCAACGCTGAAGCTTCATTGACGACCTTCAACGCGGCGACGAGCTTGGGAACGTCGTGGCTGATGTGTGTCATCCCAATGTTTGAAGCGCAGATGATCCTGTCCTATACCGCTATTATCCTTCGGACTTCCCGCTTTCGGTTCGCAGAAGAATTCACCGACGATGATTTATTGGTGCCGCTTTAAAAAAATCGGGACGTGTAGGGCGGCTACATCTTCCCCGATCCAATTCGGCTTTCATTCCACTCGATTCCCATCATCGTGCAGTTGATACCAGATCCGATACCCAGCCACGCGATGTTTTGACCGGGTTTAAAAAAGTTCTGCTCGCACCCGATCGCAAAAGCGGAAGGCAACGCCGCAGCGCCCGTGTTGCCTAAAAACTGAAACGTAGGAAAGTCGTGCTGAGGATCAAGCTCCAGTGATTGAAGCATCAATTTGCGGTGCGCCGTTCCTACTTGGTGGCAGACCGTGCGATCGATGTCCTCGATTCGCCACCCCGATTGATTCAGGAAATTCTTAAAGTTTCGCTTTCCAGTCTCGACACCCTCGCGCATCAGGACTTCGGAATCGGTTTGCATTAAAGGCTGCATCGCGGCACCGGCTTGGTCTTGGTCGCTTTGGCACAGGTCATGATGCTTCGTGTTGGCCAGCGAAGTCGCCGTTGTGAGCCGGTTCTTGGTTTTGCTGATCGATTCGTGAGTGAGAACGACCGCGGCGCTGGCCGAGCCAATCGTCAGGCTCGCGATCGCGTTCTTGATCGATTTTCGGGTCAGGGTTTTATCGCTGTTTAGCGCGGAGATGGTGGCTTCGACCAATTGCCGGCCGCCTTCGCTACCGACAACAATCGCCGATTTTATTTGGCCTGATTCAATCATGCAGGCCGCTTGAATCATGCCGCTGATAATCCCCAAACAGGCGTTGGAAACATCGTAAATCAAACAGTCCTCCCGCAGCCCCAACTGATGATGAACGGTACAAGCGGTGGCCGGCTCTAAAAAATCACGACACACCGACCCGTGTATCAAACACTCAACGTTTACGGAAAGATTTTCGGCGGCATCGAGCGCTAGTCGTGCGCTGTTGACGCTGATCGCGCTGGGGGGCGTTGCGACCGGCCAAAACCCTCGTTTTTCGATGCCCGTCATCAATTCCAGACGTCCTGCTGGCAACTTCAAACGGCGGTAAAGCGGGTCTAATTTTTCTTCAACCAGATCCGTGGTCCAAACCTCCGCAGGCAACGTGTAGCCGAGCGATTCGATGCAGACGCGCTGAAAATCCATGGATTAAACCGAACTAATAAAGATAGAAACAGAAACAGCGACGCAGAACGAGCAAATAAGGAGGCCCAATTTGCGCCGCAGCATGAAGAGAAAACACCAACCCCGCTAGCAAACCACCTGTGCTTGCACAACATCTAGCGCGCAAACACTCGGCCGCCACAAACATACAGAAAATTCTTGACGAAGCGGAATCCATCATCAGAATGACTGTCATCGATTGCAAATGATTGCAACGATTCAACTTTATATGGAACAATTCGAGGTTACCAGCGGTGATTTCGGACAATGCAAGGATGCGTTGGGAATGTTTCCCTACGTTCATGTATGGCCCAAAATCTTTCGGTGCAGTTAATACCTTCAGCATTTGATACCAAAACAGCGATACACTCGCAATAACGTTTTTGTTTCTGCAACTGGTTGATTAACGCGCGTTGAATGTCAGTCGATGGTAGACGGAGATTGTTCCTCCACAATTTCTGAAACGAACGTTCGGCCGCTACTTGCCTTTCAGTCGTTTCACTTGCTGACAGCGATCCAAGACGGATCAAGAAAGAAACAAGGAGTTTTGATATGCAACGCAAGCCACTTATCGGAATCAATGCAGACTATCGTGCCGCTCAGGGAAATCAGCCTGCACTTTCGGTCATCACATCTGGATACTACGACAGTATCGTGCGTTCGGGCGGTATTCCGATTGTAGTTCCGCCACTGGAGTGCGAAGATGACATCCAAGCGTTGCTCAAGACACTGGACGGTTTTGTGCTGGTCGGCGGCGGTGATTTAGATCCTCGTCGTGACGGTTTCATGTTGCACCCTTCGGTGAGACCTATGGATCAGCGCCGTGAGCGTTTCGATCGCAAACTAATGCACGCCATTGCCGATGAAAAACTTCCCGTATTGGCGATCGGTGTTGGTATCCAATTGTTAAATTTGACGATGGGTGGAAACCTGTTTCTCCATCTGCCTGAAGACGTACCGTCGGCGATTCCACATCGTGATTCACAAGACAAAAGCCATCGCCATAGTTTAGAAATTGTCGCTGATTCATTAATGGAACGCGTATACGGAGACGGCGAAATTCGCGTCAGCAGTCGACATCACATGGCGATTGACGAAGTGGCGCCCGGTTTCCGCGTGACCGCGACTTGCCCTGACGGTGTGATCGAAGCGATCGAAAGCACCAGCGACCAATGGATTGCAATTGGAACCCAGTTTCATCCTGAAAACGAAGCCGCTTCCGCACTCGACAGCCGCATCTTCGAAGAATTCTTAGACTTGATCCGCGAACCGTCGGTCATTCCAATGGTGAAGGTCGCAGCGTAACCCCTCTCCTGAAAGAGGCAATGGTGTCTCTGAAAGGTGTTTTTACGCCCCTCTGATCTAGCTATCCCCATTTGGGCACCATCTTGCGACAGGTTGGGCCGTTCCCAATAGATTATGCCCCTGAGCTGAATCAGCAAAGCAATGAATTCAACCGTTGACCTCGGAGGGTGTCGCAGCACTTTTGCTGTGCCCGCCTTCGGGGTCAATGTTTTGTGCGAATTGGTTGCCGCCGCGGTCTTTATCGTGTTACATAATCGTTTTAAAGTGTTTCGGCCCCAGTCGCGGTGTGTTTTCACCTGACAACGGGCCGCCCCGTAACGCTTCCCAAAAATTGTGTACTCGTTTGACCATGTGTTCCACTTCTGTTTTAAGATTTAGAGCGAACGAGTTTTGATGATGGACTACATGTTATGGGCCCTGATGTTTGTTGGCCACTTAGCAATCTGGTGCGTTATTTTCAACCGCATTCATGCCACCGCATTGCCGCGGTGGTTTCGAAAGCTGACTGAGAAGTTAATTGTTGTTGCGGTGCTGATTGGATTTGTGTGGTTTGCCTATTTGATGTTTTTCAACGGCACGATCTCTGTTGAGACCATTGTCAATCGTTTTTTTTTCAGCGGCGTTTACCTATCGACCAATTTATTGGCTGGTGTTTACTTCGCCTTGCGATGGGGCTACCGAAAGTTTATTGCAGAACGTCCGGCCGAATTATCGGCGTCGGCAACTGAAGTGATCGATGTGCGGCAATTAAACGATAATCCTATCTACGTTGGACCTCTCGCCAAGGCCTTGGAATTAGTTCCCGGCAACCAATCGCATTTGGTCGCGATTGAACGCAAAACGTTAGCGTTGCCGGGGGTTTGCGAATCGTTAAGCGGTTTGAAAATTTGTCATCTTTCGGATTTTCATCTTACCGGTCAACTTGATATTGGTTACTACACAAGGATCGTAGAAGAAGTAAATCAGTTTGATGCTGATTTGGTTTTGATCACCGGTGATCTGATCGACGAACACGAATGCTTAAACTGGATTGACAAAGTTTTTGGGGGACTGCAATCCAAACATGGCGTGTTTTATGTATTGGGGAACCACGATAAACGTATTAAAAACGAACCTCTTTTACGGAAGATGCTCTCTGATAGCGGATTGATCGCGGTCAACGGAAGATGGGTCACTCAGGGTATCAATGGCGTCGACGTCGCGATCGCGGGCAACGAACTTCCTTGGTTTGGCGGAGCTGAAAAGTTACAGCCCTATAGTAAATCCGTTGATGATGTTGACATTGAGTTAGAATCGGGTGGTGGGACGGAGCCTGCGGTTCCAAATCATTCCCGGCCTTTCAAGATTTTGCTCAGCCATGCACCGGATCAGTTAAAGTGGGCGCAAGGTTTTGAATTCGATTTGATGTTGGCCGGACACACTCACGGAGGTCAGATACAGATTCCCTTGGTCGGTCCGATCGTCGCCCCCAGTCGCTATGGCGTTAAGTATGCGTCGGGAACATTCATGATGGAAAAAATGTTGATGCACGTCAGCCGAGGAATCGCGGGGGATAAGTGTATTCGTATCAATTGTTTGCCTGAGGTTGGTTTTTTTACGCTAACAGCCGTCGATCGGTGATTCCCGTTTCCCGATTTGGTTTTCGCGTTCCACGAGCACTTTTGCCGTAATTTTTTTACCTCGAAGCAACCAACGACGTGTACCGACAAGAATTATCCGGGCTGATAAAGTTAGCCTTGCCTTTGGTGCTGGCTCATTTGGCTCAAAACACGATATCCTTCGTCGATACTTTGATGGCCGGTAGGCTGGGCAACGATGCGATTGCAGGAATCGCGTTGGGCAGCACGACGTTTTATTTGGTCATCTTCGTGATTTCGGGAGTCCTTTTCGGGGTCAGCCCGATCGTCGCACAAGCCCAAGGCGCCAATAACGAAGCTAAAATTAGTTGCGTGCTAAGGCAGGCGTTTTTGCTTTCGTTTTGGTTGGTCATCCCCAGTTGGTTGTTGTTGTACAACGCGGAACACCTGTTTCGGTGGATGGAACAACCTGCCGACGTGGCAAAACAAAGCGGCGATTATTTAAAAGCCATTTCATGGGGGCTGTTTCCTGCGTTTATTTTCCTGTCGATCCGTTCGGCGCTTGAGTCTTTGGCCGACACGCGGCCGATACTGATCATCAGTCTATTAAATGTGTTGGTGAACATCGTGGCCAACGAAATTTTTATGTTCGGACGGTTCGGATTTCCCAAGATGGGGTTGGTGGGAACCGGCTACGCCAGCGCGTTTGTGATGTGGTGTGCCTGTTTATCGTCCATTTCTTATATGAGATGGAAGTACAGACATCTGTCGATTTTTAAATTCGATCGAATCTTCAGCCCAGAAAGCCGGCGGCAGATGTGGGAGTTAATCAAAGTTGGTGTGCCCATCGGGATGACGATCGGATTTGAAACCAGTATGTTTTCGGCGTCCGCGTTTGCGATGGGTTGGTTTGGCAAAGAAGCGTTAGCCGCCCATCAGATCGCGTTGCAAACTGCTTCGATCGCCTTTATGGTCCCGTTAGGAATTTCGATCGGGACCTCGGTGCGTGTCGGCCAAGCCATCGGGGCTAATCAAGTCACCCGCGCAAAGATTGTTGGTTATTTAGGAATCGCAGTTTCAGGCGCGATCATGTTGGTTTCTGGCCTGTGCTTCATTTTTATCCCGAGTCGGATTATCGGATTGTATCTGGACCTCAATGAGCCACAGAACGCAGTCGTAATTGCGCAAGCAACTTCATTTTTGTTGGTCGCGTCCGCTTTCGGGGTCTTCGACGGTATTCAAGTCGGCGGATCAATGGCGCTGCGCGGGATGAAAGACACGCGCGCCGCGATGCTGTTGACGTTGTTGGCCTATTGGGGGTTCGGTGTGACGTCCGGCGCCTTCTGTGCTTTCGGATTGGGTTGGGGTGGAATCGGCCTGTGGTACGGTTTGACCATCGGACTGGGAGTTGCTGCGGTGATACTGCTACGGCGCTTCGCGTCGCATTTCGCCGCTCAATGAAGCATGCCCACTGTCTGTTGGGATGTTTTTTTGAGTTTTTTGTTTTCGGTGATGCGGCTGTGCTTTGGCCCATCTTTGACACCTTTGTTTCGATGACGCGCGGGTAAATTCGACTGCGTCGGGGGGATCGTTTCTTGGCTAATTCCCCACGCGCCCCCTCAAGCCATGGCTCCAATTCCGAAGTCTTCTCAAAAGCTTCTTCGTTCCCGTCATTGAATCTCAGTCGTTGGAGTACCCCAGCGCTTCAATAAAGTCTGACTTCCTAAGCCTTTCCCCGCCGCTGACCGACAACACGGCCTTCATGTTTTCCGCGCTTTTAGCGACCACACGCACGTCAAAGTTCGCATCTATGAAAATCGCCCCTGCTTCATCGGCGCGCCCCCAAAGCGACAGATCATCGGCTGTTAAATCGGCGGGCTGAAAGCTATGGAAATCAGGGGAAACACGGACCTCCAGCGCAATCGCGGTGTGTTCGGGGCGATCCGTGATCGACCCCCGTTCGGCCCGCGACGTTCGATCGGGAAACATCCAGTTCGGATTCACAGGCAACATCACCGCCATCGGTTGTAGGTCACGTCGATCATGTAACGCTGGAACGATGTAGGGCCGCGCTGGTTTGTTCGCGGCGCTGTCCCAAGCCGATTCAAAGTCCACTTTGTCGAAGATACGCTGCCAGCCCAGCAACGGCAGCAACTCGCATCGCCAACTAAAATCAGGGCCGTCGGCAATGTCTGGGCGTTGAAAATTTGGGGCTGGAAGATGCCCGTGTACCTCTTCGTAATTTTTCAAGGCCTTAGCAGTTTCCTGCATGCGCTTCATCCGCGCCCGCAACGCCAAAGTCCGCTCAACGTCATCAACGGCGGTTTCTAAAAATTTGCCAAAATCCCGAGGCCGGGTAAATTCGGATTTGATAACCGGTCCATCGTTGCGAACCTGATACAGGCTAGACGTTTCAATCTGCCGACTGACCTTATTCAACATCGGCAAACTACGAAATTCGAACATGCGTTTTTGAGTGCTGAACTGAAAACTAAACAAGGTCAGCAACTGGCCGATGTTCCCTGACCCCAGTAGCTTGGACCAGACATCAGTCACCTGTTCGGCTGAATCCCCTGAACTCATCTTTAAATCCGTCATTAGTAGCTGATCCGAGGAAAGCGACAGCGTCGCGTCGAAATGCCGCGCCGAATTCGGAAGTTGCAGCAGCGGTTTCATATCGGCCCCCAAAAACTGAGTCGCCATCGCCATCACGCCCTTCAAAGCGCCGCGCACAGGTTCAAAGGTTAAAGTTAAGGCCACGTCAACATCAGGAGCGACTTTCGAGATCGCGGCGGCAACATCGCCGCCCCCGTCTGCCTCCGACAGTTTCGCCAACATCGCCGGGATGCCGATGGCAATTTGCCGATCCGAACGGGATACGATCTGGGATCGCCAAGGTGCGTCGTTGGCTTGCGATTGTGATTGGTTACGATTGTTGATCGTTTTGGCTAACACGTTTTGGTCGTAGGGTTCCAAGAAATCGATGACGAAGATTACGAAATCCGACTCTTTGGCCTCTTCCGCTTTATCCGCGTCGACAATCTCTCGATCGCACAAAATCCAAACCGCCGAAAGACGGCTTGGATGAGCGTTCTTTCGACCGACGTAAGGTTGTAGCAGGCTTGAAAAACGAGCCCACTGAAAATCTTGTAGGTCAGGGTTTTCAAAAATCTGCACAACGTCAATCAAGGTCACTGCGAAATGGTCCGGGTGCAAAAAGGAATAGTCTAAAACTCGATTCCGACGGCGCAGCGTTGTCGTTTTTTCTTCGTCTTCAGCATCGCGACTGACGTCGGCCGAACCAACGTCGGCCGAACCAGCGCCCGCAAATGACGCGTCCTTCGTTGATGATCGAACCGTGGCAACGGGGGAAGCTGATTCATCACACCCAACATTGGTCAACAGGGACCAAACGGCAATCAAGGCCCATGCGATTGGACTTCGGAATTTTGCAACTTTGATGAAACTCAATTTGGTTCTCGAATCGGCGCCGCTGGCGCAAAAGTAACAGATTCAGTAAATTCAAGAAGTCGATGTTTGTCCGTAGAAAACGGTGGCGGCCCTTGATAGACTGATGCAAAAAGTGCTGTGATTTCCAGTATAGTACGTTTAAGAAAATCTTTCATCAGATCAGAGCAGCAGCGTATGGGCAAACATCGTCGAAGTCGAAGCCGATACAGAAGAATGTCTGATGCCGTGTTTGCCAAAACGGGCATACCGCTGTCGCGATTGCTGTCGATTTCATTGGTAATTGCGTTGGTCGGTGGACTGATTTACTACGTCGTGAAAGACGGAAACGGTTCCGTGGGAACGGCGGTTGATGCGCCAGTGACTCAGTTCGACTCCGGAAAATCGGACTTCGGAAACTTTGTAGATGCGGTAACCGTCCCCAAAGATTTTTCAAAATTCACTTATCCGGAACGTATCGAAAAACTGGACGCGATGATTAAAAATTGCCGCCATCTACTAACCCAAAACAATCAATACGCGGACAAACTTAAAGAGAAACTGATCGCGTTGCATGCGCTCAAATGCGTGCTGTTGGCCGAAAATGGGATCGATCCAACTGCCGAAATCCGACGGCTAAAAAATCAAGCCGCTCAATCAGCCGAAACCGAAGCACAACAAGACGAATACCACTATCTGCTGGCCTACGTCGATATGGCGACGCTGGCCAACCGTCGCGATGACCAGTTGTATGACATGGCAATGGCATCGATCAACGCGATCCGTGAAACAAGCTTGGTCCCCCCTGCCCAAGCCGCCGGTTGTGCTAGAGCGGCGCGGATTTACTTTGCCAACAGCACCGACAAAGCTGCGGCAGGGAAAATCCTCAAGGCGCTAGGCATGAAGATGCTGCTGGCCAAAGAACAGAAGATTAAAGATATTGGATTGGAATTGTTGGACCACCCCAACTTTTTCACCTACTACGAGGACAGCTCTTTGGGGCGCACCGAAAGCGACGATTATTTACCAAAAACGATCGAACTATTGAAGCAAATCCAAAAAACGCCGCCCCAATCAATAGAAACCTACAACGTGTTGTTGGACCTTCCTGAACAGTACCTCCAAGCTGGCAACACCATAGTCGCAGGTAGAGTTCTTCAGCAAATCAATGCCGCTGCGGGCGATGTAAATGAAGTCATTCGCCAGTACGTGTTGGCCAAAATTCAGAAAGTATCAACTCGTATCGGTTTGGTTGGCAATCCTTTCCCGCTTGCGGGATTGGACGTCAGAGGCACACCCATCGAACCGCTAAAAAAAGAACGAACCGTAGTCATATTTTGGAATCCCGACGAAAAATCATCGATCGATGCGCTAGTGCGCGTCCAAGACTCCCGTCTCTACGATCGATGGTCGACCGAGCTGTTGTTAGTACCGATCGCGGAACTTCTGCCTGACGAAATCATCGTTCTGAAGAAGAAGTTCCCTACCTTCCGTTTCATCGACAACTCAACGTCTAAACGGTGGCTGGAAATTAGTGGCGTTAACCGAGTGCCCTACGCGATTACGCTGGATGGAGACGGAATCGTCAAACGTATGTCCCAACCGTAAATCATGATCGCCGGAAACCTACCGCACGCTTGGCCCCCCCTGCCTTGCCCTCGTGTCTCCACCGCTGCCTCCGCTGCCAATAGATTTTGCTGGAATGCACGATCACGGCAAACGGAGCAACCGCAAAAGGGAACGCGGGTAAATTTCGTAATCGCTATCAGAGACTCCACTCAATTTCAGCAACCAGCGTTATGGGTTTAACCACAGTCACCGATCCAACAGCCCCCACCGACCGATGCGTCTAAGCGACTATCTTGCGTTAATTCTGTACCGGTGAGAAGTTGGTACCGACTTTGAGCTTTGGCAAGAAACGATTCAACTGCGGCCAAAGCAATCTTCCGTTCTCTGTGAAATAGCGCGAACGGAAATAGAACTTTGAGAAACATTTTCCGTGCAGTTCTTTGACTTCGTCGGCGGTGAGATGTTTATACTTCATGACCGGTTGGTACACCGAATACTTCCGGTAGTCAAAATCGGCGACCTCATCTTTGACCTCGTTGAAAAATTGAGTGCCGGGATAAGGAGTGACGATGTTGAAGTTCGCATAGGTAGGGTTTACCTTTCGCGCGTAATTCAAAACCCCGTAAATACTCGCCGTGGTATCCTCTGGAAATCCAACCATAAAACCTGCGACCGTCCGAATTCCCATCGAACGACACATACTAACAAATGAGCGTTGTCGATCATCGTTGATCGCCACGCGGTCGTACTTCTTCAACGTCTCTTCATCGGGCGTTTCGATGCCGATCGTGATACTGGTCAGGCCTACCGATTTGAGCGCCTGCAAGGTTTCCTTTTTCATCAAATCGACGCGCGTTTCAACTGAAAACTGCACCCGCTTACTCAGTCGACCGATCGCGTCCGCCAACTGCAGCGTCTGCTTACGATTCAATCCAAACAAGGGGTCGCGGAATTTAAACGATTCAAATCCGTAACGGTCTATTCCGTGCTGCATTTCAGCGGCAACCAGGTCAGGGCTGCGAAAGCGTGTTTTGCTTTCGATCATGATGTAGGGACAATAGTTACACTTGAAAGTGCAACCACGACTTTGTTGAATGAACGTGGATGGGAATCGCCAAAAATCATAGTGGATACGAAAGTTTTTATATTGAAACAACGACCAATCAGGCATCGGCAGTGTGTCCAAATTGGCGACTACGCCGACATCGATAATACGATCGATGGATTGCAAAACATCATCCCATTTGAACAGCAATTGTTCCGGTTCCCCTTTGATGACCGTCACGTTTTGGGCCTGAACTTCGGCGATCGTATCGGCCATCGCGTACGCCACCTGGCCAACGATCAAAATTCTCGAATTGGGGTAACGCTGTGAAATCGTTTCAACGGTCTGCATCTCCAAATCCAAAGTCAGCAACGCAGGATTGAAAATGTACACATCAGCCGGCACAATTTCGTCTAAGCTATATTGCACCTGTTGCCCAAGTTGCTTCAACACAGCGGCCAAATATGCAAAATTCAATGCCGTGGGCCGGAAGTCACGTTTGTACATGTGGCGGATGAATTTGCTGCGTTTGCCACCGACACCGGTGGGCATTCCTACCCCCATCCCGCCGGCAAAGTCTTTCTGAACATCGTTTTTGCGCGTGTCCCACAGGCATACTTTCATAGTACGTTTTCTCAAATTTAAGCTGTCGTTGAACGACAAGCGATGGAAGGATAAAGAGGAAGGATAAAGAGGAAGGGCAAAGAGGAAGGGCAAAGAGGAAGGATGAAAACGCAGGATTCGGTCGCTGTCACCAGACGCATTGGAAAAGAAATGCTCTTGCGATCAAACGCCCGGTTACGCAACTCGGGAATCGGACGCTGACTGGCTTTGCGTCGATCCTTCTCTGATCGAATCAGCCTTCGCCGATTCGCGTGTCACGGTCGCGTTGGCCGTAATCGTTTTGTAGTGCGGGTGCCCCTTGAACCCCGGTGGCACTGGACCTTCCTTGGTGTTAACGAGCCATTGTTTGGTTTCAAGCTTGCGTCCCACTAACAGCACTCTACCGCCGCGTCCAACGAAGTACTTAACGCCGCGCCATGAGATCGTATTCCCAAAGGTTGACATCAGCATCATCACAGCAGTAACTAAACCGGTAAAAGGTCCACAGAACATGTCAAACTTACGCGCTCGCCGGTAGCTACGCCAGGTGTGATCGTTACTGCGACCGATGTTTTGGCGAATTCCGGCCCGCGCGACGCCAACTAAATACAATCCGGCAGTCGATAACAACGCCCAATACCCGATCGAAAATCCAGCCGAAATCGCGAGCACTCCACCGATCAAACCACCCCAAAATCCGATTTGTGACGTCACGACAATCGCCAAAGAAGCCGTCCAATACATCGGCGAATAACGTCGACAAATCAACAATTGCCGCCGCATGAATTCAGTTAACGTTGCCCAATCGAACTGCACAACCGTTGTACATACGCACTGAGGTTCAAATTCGATTTCTAAATTTGCGGTTTGCAGTGCGCGGCTGGCGACAAGATCATCACTAAGCACGCCCGACCAAGCTTCCCGAACTCCGACGGCGTCGAAAATTCGACGGTGAATCGCCCAAGATCCGCCCCACACCAAATAGTGTTTGCCACGTCCCAAGAAAGAGGCCAACGCGTTGTTAATCGTACACCCCAGCAACGTCGGCACTTTTTTATCTTTGGGAATCATCCAACGGTAACCGGTCCGCGCTCCAAGTTTTTCGCGTCCAATACGATTAACTATCCAACGCAGCCAAGTGCTTTTAGGATTGGCGTCGGAATCAGCAAAAACCAATACATCCACATCGATTGGAAGATCCTCAGTAGCACGACGTAGATTGTGAACCTTCTGCCCACAATCTTCGGTTCGACCGGCAATCACCAATCGAGTCTTAATACAACGGTTTTCCTTCTGTAGGTTGCGAATCAATTGGACCGCTGGATCGGTAGCCCTTTCCACGACGAAGGTAACTTCGTAATTCGGATGATCTTGATGCAGAAACGCAGTCAAATTCTCACGCAGCTGGTGCTCCATGCCTTTGCACGGAATGATTACGTTTGCCCGTGCGTATGTGTGGGTGCTGGGAACTGCTTTCTTCTGGTGCACTCGCCAAAACCGATAATTCTCCGCAACCAGCGTCAAAAACGCAATTGAGTAAATCCAACTGCAGATCAAGCACGCCACGGCTAAAATCATAAATGAGTTCAGTAACATTAAAACTTTTTCCCAAGCTTGAAAATACGCCCGTGGCGCGTTCTATGAAAAACTCTATTTACCTGGGACGCCAAATACATTTAGCGCATCCAAAACGCGCTCTCGGTAGGTTATCGATACCATGCCGCGTTAAGCTTTAGCGCTTATAACGATTTTCACCCACAAATGGTTTAGTTGGAATAGCAAAGTTTGTTCAACGCTCCGTAGTGACAGCAGTTGTGGACTTATCATCGCCGCCGCTGCAATTAAGAAAACGAATCAAGGGCAGGACGGGGAATGCTGGAACATAACTGCAATCATCACGCCCTCTGCATACCCTGAGTCTCTTCCGAAAAAAGACAGAAAAAAACACACGCTCAGCTTTGCTTTTACCAGCCAAAATTTCTCCGTTCCATGTTGGCACCAACACGCCCTTCTGATAATCTTCGCGTAGTTGCTGCAGCGGTGAAAACGTTCATTGAATCACTTAACTATGCTGACGGCAAACGGTTGCGACAACGGACGCCCATCGACAGAGCGTTTGAATCCTCAAGGTGGGGGTGGTGACTGATGGAATGGATTCCTAACAACGAGTTGTACCTCGACTCATATTTGACAAAGGATGTCATAGATGGATGCTAAACGGGATTTCGATATGAATGTTCATATTCGCTGGATGATTCGGCGAGACATGCCCGAAGTGCTGGAAATTGAGCAGAACAGCTTCGAATTCCCGTGGTCTGAAGAGGATTTCATTCGCTGCCTGCGACAACGGAACTGTATCGGAATGGTAGCCGAATACGACGAAAAAGTCGTCGGGTTTATGATCTACGAATTGCATCGCGATCAACTTCACGTGCTCAATTTCTCGGTCGGCGCTGACGTTCGACGGCGCGGCGTCGGTCAACAGATGGTGACCAAGTTGCTGGGTAAATTATCTCAACAACGTCGCAACCGAATTTCGCTTGAGATTCGCGAAACCAATCTCGCCGCCCAATTGTTTTTCCGCAATCTTGGCTTCCAAGCAATCTCAGTTCTACGTGACTATTACGACGACACCGTCGAAGACGCGTACGTGATGCAGTACCACTTTCATCAGCCCACCGAAGTCGAAGTCCCGACCAATCGCATCGCCAGACGTTTGGCCGGATAAACGTTCCCTAGAACAATGTTCGCCGATAGGATACCGAGGTCGATAGAAGATAGAAGTTAGATTTTGCGATTTTTGAAACGATCTCGAGAAGCTTGGTGATTGGCGAAAAACCGTGGTGCTGTACGGCTGAATTTTCTACGCTCCACCAGTCGCAAATTGTTCCGTAAATGGTTGTCTTATTTCAGCGTTACCGTTTTCTCGCTAACGCTTTTCAATTGGCCACAGGCCGCAAAGATGTCCCTTCCGCGCGGCGTCCGCACTGGCGATTCAAACCCCTGCTCCATTAAATAGTTAGCAAACCGAACGATTTGCTTCTTCGACGAGCATTCGTACTTAGATTCCGGCCATGGGTTGAATGGGATCAAGTTCACTTTCGCTGGGATGCCCTGTAGCAGGTTGACCAAAGCACGGGCTTCTTCCAAACTATCGTTGACATCCTTGAGCATCACGTACTCAAACGTGATCCGCCGACAGTTAGCGGTTTCGGGATACCTGCGACAGGCGTCCAATAGTTCAGCGATTGGATACTTTCGATTGATCGGCACCAGTTCGTCTCTCAGTTCATCGTTGACCGCGTGAAGCGAAATCGCCAACATGCAACGGATCTCTTCGGCGGTACGATCAATCGCCGGCAGCACGCCGGATGTCGAAAGGGTCACCCGACGACGCGAAAAACCACAGGCTTCATCGTCAAGTGCGATCAACAGCGCCTGTTTGACGTTTTCGAAATTAAACAGCGGTTCTCCCATTCCCATCATCACCACATTAGAAACCTTGCGTCCTGAAAGCGGGGCAATGATCTCTAAATCCTCCTCGGCATCGGGGTAATCCCCCAACCGGCGCCGCGCCAGGAGCACCTGCGATAAGATTTCACCGGCGTCGAGATTACGCACCATCTTCTGAGTGCCGGTGTGGCAGAAAGTACACGTCAGCGAACAGCCGACTTGGCTGGAAACGCACAGCGTTCCGCGTTCAATTTCGGGGATATAGACCGTTTCAACCTCTACCGGTGTAGGCCGATCGGGTCCGTCTGCCGGAAATCTCAGCAGCCACTTACGTGTCCCGTCGACCGACACCTGTTCTTTAACGATCTCAGGCAGCGCGACGGAACACGTTTTCGACAATTCAATTCGCAATGCCTTGCTCAAGTTCAGCATCTCATCGAACGAAGTTACGCCGCGCACGTAAACCCAATGCCAAATTTGTTGGGCACGCATTTTCAACTGGGTTGACGGCACGCCAACGGTTGCCAGTGTTTGAGCAAGTTGAATTCGATCTTGACCGATTAAAGAAATCATCTGTGCTTGTTGAAAAAGAGAGAACTGTTAAATTCCAATCAGCAATACCGGTATCGGAGTCAACAGGTTTTACACCCTTTTTAAATTTGTTAAACCCAAATTCTGTTGGCTTAAACTCATTCACGCAATCTACTGAAGAATCCGGTGACATAAGAGAACCCTTGCTTGCTCAATCGACGCGTCAAATCCTTGCTAACCTCGGCACTTTCGCTGCTGCCGAGTTCGAAATCCAACACCACTTTCAAGCCTTCGGCGGTGATGCCCAAAGCCACGACCGCCAGTTGGTCTTTGCTCAAGCGAATACCGTCAAGCAGCAATGCCACCCAGTTTGGCTTTGATAGATCTTTGCTGCGAAACTAATTAACGAAGTTCTGGCCGACATGTTGCCAGTGCATCGAAACGTTAGATTTACTGACTCCCGGCGAGTAAGATTTGACTTTCTTCACTTCCCGCGTGCTGACGTCACTAGCCAAGGCTTGGATCATCGCGCCGGTCAACTGCTCTGGATCGCACGCGGCCCGATAGCTGGCCAGTCGCACTTCACGCGGTTTGGCCAATTGGGCTGTCTGATGCACACGTGGCCGAACCACTTGTTCGTGTCCTCCGTCGACAAGCACACGTCCGGGACTCGAGCCTGCTCGGGTGTAGTCGCTTTCATTGGGCCGATGCTTAGGGCCACAAAGCTTAGGGCTACAAAGCGCATTGACTTCCTCCGCCATCACCTCACTAATCATCTGCGAACGCTGCCGCGAAGGAAACTGAGAAAGATTACGCCAGCTTCACCAGAAGAAACTTGCCCAAGCGCTTCAAAAATACTAGGGTCGTCCATGTTGGTCTCCCCGTCGCCGTCAACCGACGTTCAAATTGAAAACGCGCAGGGCGACAGTGTCCCCTTCAGGAGACCAATTTTCAACTTATAACATTTTTTCGTGACGCTTCCGCCCAAGTTCCTATAAACACAGGCGACGAGAATTTTGGCGAATCCCGCTACGACCTCCAAACGTGCCAGTAAAATCCGGGAAGAGCCAAAACATACCCGCATTGACGACCAAGGGGCGTCGGCGCGGGGCGTCGCAATCGGTCACCGCACCATCGGTGAAGGATAATGCTCCCAGCAGAACCACCCTGGGGAAACGATCGTACCAGCGTCCGTTTTCCCCCGACAGCCTAAGTCCTTTCGTCAACCCCGTCACCAGATTCCGGGGCATCGACAGACGAACCTGCGCCCCGATAGCAAACGCAAAACGTTCGACCTACCACCAACGACGGCACCTTTAATTAGTGAAGTGGCGACGTTATATTTTAATCTTAAATCAACCACGCCTTGGAGAACCGATTGATGAGCGAAGCCACGATTAACCTGCGCGATTACATCCGTGACGTTGCTGATTTCCCTAAACCTGGCATCACGTTCAAGGACATCACTCCGCTGTTGCTTGACGCCGCTGCATTCAGCACCGCAATCGATCAGCTTGCGTTGTTAGTGGCGAATGAGGAGATCGACGTCATCGCCGCCGCGGAAGCGCGGGGTTTTCTCTTCGCCCCATCTTTGGCTCAGAGATTGAACATTGGCATGGTCCCGATCCGTAAACCTGGCAAACTGCCCTACCAACGACATTCCTACACCTACGACCTAGAGTACGGGTCGGACACGCTTGAGATGCACGTCGATGGTGTAAAAAAAGGCCAACGGGTTCTGGTCGTCGACGATCTACTGGCCACCGGCGGTACCGTGGAAGCCTGTTGCAAGATGGTCGAAGACTGTGACGCCACCGTTGCCGGTTGTGCTTTCCTGATCGAATTAGGCTTCTTAGACGGTAAACAAAAACTGGGGAAGTACCCGCTGTTTAGCGTTCTGCAATACTAGCGGCGGCAGATGAAGGCACCCCGACTTTCGTGCTCTTGGATTCGTCCAACAGCCCCAATCCTACGGACCTTGTTCCGCAGTTTGTTCCGCTGTCTTAGCTCCACTGGCAAAACCGGTTCACGTAATCGGCGGTGCCGTCACGCAACCAACCGTCTAATTGGGCTTGCTCTTTGAGTTGCTTGCCGCGCTGCAATGGAACAACAAAGAAGTTCGTGGAAACGTCCAGTAATCCCGACATGTCGCCCCATAGTTTTTCGAACTGTGAAACCGGGAGGACGTCTTCTTGAGCGTTGCCCAACGTTTTTTGACGTCTTTGAGCGTGATGTAGGTTGGCATCCTGGAACTCAACTTCCGAACGCCACCATCGACTTTCACTTGATCGTCCAAATCTGCGCGCGATAGATCGAAAACTCTTAACAATTGATCGATGTCGACCCATGTAGTCATCAAATTGTAGAACGAGAGTTTGAATTCATCGCTTTCGTGCGGCATAGAGAACCCTTCGCCCAACCGCACCTAGCCGTTGACAGGAGCCAAACCGCCGCCACGATCTTCTAAACGACGGGAAATTACCTCATAGGAGAGTGTTTTACCACTTTCAATGTGAGCTCCCAACAGGCCCGGATCGACACTCGCTCCCAACGTATCAACGTTGTGTAGCAAAACATGCTTCAACGGTGGACGATCCCTCAACATTTGATGCAATACTCCGTTACGCAGCAAATTCGGAATTTCGTACCAATGGCCCACCGGATGCAAACATTGCATCGGCATGTTTTCCCGATAATCCGAACCCTCACCGGAACCCTGTGCCCAACGCGTTAACGCCGTCCGCACACTTTCACGCATCTTTTGCTGCTGCTGATCGAGCACCTGTTGCGGCATCTCTTCCCAGAAGAACCTGAGATCCCGCAGCATCGGGATCATCCTCAATCCCACACAACGGCCAGGCGACAGATAGACACGACCGGCATAGTCGTAGTTATTGTGCTTCTTCAAGTCGTTTTCGATTGGCAGATGCGTCATATATCCGGTAGTAATAACGTGCGGAATCGCGGGTCCATCAGTGGGCGAAGCCTTCTTGCTTTTGGCCAAGTGGACTTCGATGAAGCTGCGATGCTTCGATTCGAATTGAGCAAATGGATGAAGCCCTTTTACGCCCCCCGCGCCTCCAGTCCAACGACTGCCCACTCCGGCCGCTAAAGTCATAACCGCGATTTCACTGGCGTTTATGACAGCCTGACCGGCCGCGATCAAATCCTGAGAAACCAGCCCGCGGGTATCGACGAAGTCGCTAGGTTCAACGTCTTCGATACTGGTGTTGGCGGGCAAACGGTTTTGTGCCAATCGGAACCGCCCCAACTTCAAATCAACGCGAATCGATTCGTGCTGTTCGTGATCGAACCCCAACCGTTTCAGCATTTCAACATCGTTTCGACCTTCTCGCGGGTCGCCTTGCCGCCCGCGCGGATGCCTTCGATGATCCGCTTGAACGCATCGAAGTGGCCAAGGTTTCGATAATCACTGCCCAACTGTTCCATCTCAAATCGAACCGATTTGAGGATTTCGTGTGGCGACAGTTGCAACCATGCCGGGACCATCATGGCATAATAATCATTGGACATTCGTTGCGATTGATCCGAAGCAAACGTTCCCCAAGTACCGCGGTCATTGATCTCAAATTCGTAAACAACTGGCTCCATCGCAAACGGCAGACGCAGTTCCATTGATTTTTTGGTGTCCAACATCGTCGGTTGCAACCACAACTGGGCTTCGGGTTTCACCGCCGGATCAAAAAGCCCCCCATGCCGCCGGCCATCCCACCCAGCATCCAGCCCCCCCAGAAGTGATCGCCGTATTCGGATTGGCATTGTTCCGCCGGCCAATGTATTGAGCGCTGATGAAAGATGGATACTTTGGCCTGTTGACGTGTTTTGCAATTCATCGGCAAGCAATTTCATGATCGTTGGAGTCAGCACATGCACGCCCGAAAGACACAGACAATGACTGGCCTGTAGCCCTGCAACGATCAAATCCTGTCCAGCACCGGTCGGCATCGGTTTTCAATCACCGATGTTATTCGATAAAGATCGTTCCGGTTGCTCTCTCGTTGCCCGCCGACAGCACCGAAACAGGTCAACAAATGTTCGCGCGTCGACTGCACCGCCGACACCGCGCAGTCTTGCTGGTGGGCCAATTAGACAACCTGTCTGGCGCAACCGGCTTCGGATCGGCTGAGATAAACGTGATCACTGACCAAGCGGAGAAAGGGGTCGTCCCCAACGAAATCTTTCG
>CALDYR010000022.1 GCA_937944405.1 uncultured Pirellulaceae bacterium | reverse complement strand
GCCGTTTGAGTTCCTCAAACGAATACGCTAACTTATTTTCAAGTGAGACCAAAATCAGTTTTAACAATCAATGAGACATCCCCAGGAGGCGACATGGGCAAATTCGAGGTGTTTCTTTTACTGGTGGGGGTCGGGGCGTTGGTCTTTTTCAGCCAAATGCCCCCCGCGCCTCAGCGGCCTGTCGTTATCGCAACGGGCGCAACGCTGGATGTCGCCGAGATCAATGGGTTACCCGTTATCGCTCAGTTTTCGGCGGATGCTTTTAAAGTTGTTGATGGAGATTCTATTCGCATTGAGACTGGCCCCGGGAAAACCATCGATTTACGTTTGGCGTCGATTGATGCCCCTGAATTACGTCAATCGGCCGGACGCATGGCGTTGCAGCATTTAAGATCGATCACCGCCGGCAAATCTGCGACCTTCTATCAGACTGACACCGATCGTTACCAACGCGCAGTCGTATTCATGTACGTTAGTGTTTCCAACGCTGATGGTGTTTCAGAGCGCCCTTTGCAAGTGAACGCTCAAATGGTTGCCGATGGGTTTGCGTGGCACGCAACGCAGCACAGTTCGGATCGCCGACTTGACCAACTTCAACAACGCGCCATGCAGCAACGGTTGGGATTGTGGGCTGATCCCAACCCCACTCCACCTTGGGAACATCGCGCCCAAAACTGATCTGAAAATTGTTGTTGCCTAACTAACGTGTTTCTCTCCGGAACTTTGCGGCACGAGAGGCACACAAGGCTCGTCTTTTTCTGCCAATGTAGTCGTATTGGACTGAATTCCTTTAAACACAACCGACCGGGATTCCGGAGAACTCCAACACAATTTCGAAGCTTGCGACTAAAATCCGGGAAGAGCCATTAACGTTTGACTTACTTAACGTTTGACTTACTTAACGTTTGACTTACTTAACGCTTGACTGAAGTAGATCGGTTAAGGTCTTCAAGGACTGCGAAAACGATTCGGTAGTTTGAGCATCGAGTAAAAAACTGGCGATCGCGATATGTTGGGCATCATCGAACAAAAGATCATTCAGATAGGCCCGTTCGATGTTGATCGATTGTTGCCCAAAGAATTCCGCTACACGATGGACGAGCGTCCGGGCGTCGATCTTTCGTGATGCCGCGGTTACCTTGCTCCGGTTTTCGGCGTCCATTTCGGAAACACGGACCGCTGGTTTGGCGGTTTCGCACAATTGCTGATAGGCGCGAAAATGTTCGCAAAGGCTTTCAGTGTTGTCAAAGATCTGGCTGCGGGGAGCGTAGTGAGACAGAAATTCAGAGATGACATCAACTTCTTCGTTTACTTTCTGGGCAACGTTTTTCGCTGCCGCCAGTAGGGACGATCGCGCCGACGGAGATGGCTGGACGGTTGTTGCGGATTCGAATTCGAACAGATCGATGATGAAGTTGTGGCTGCGAGAGGTGAAAACTTTTGCACCTGTCAAATTCTGGTCGTGGGGAAGGCGCGAAAGAATGTTGGCTAATTGGCCGCTGTAGTTTTGCCGCGCGATTACGGCAATGTGAACCCCGTCCCCGCTTCGGAACATCAGTTCTTCTTGGAGTTTACAGAAACTGAGCGCTAGAAGTGCCTTGAGATGGACGATCTGGTCGACACGCTTGATGCGCTGAAAATAATCTTCTGGCAATTCGCGCACAATTTCAGTGATTACGTCTTCGAGTTCGAAATCGATCTCGGCACGCAGTTCCTCAACCAGTTCGTAGGTTCGTGATGTAGATGAATCAGACATTGATCAACAGCATAACAATGGTTGTTTTTTTTTCAAGAATACAGACCGCTTGCTCAATGGATGCGTCTGGCGCCGGAGGGCGTTAAATTTTACGATGTTGTTGGGATTGGGGCGATACATCCCGCCGCTGACTTCTAATGGCTGGGAGCGTGGCAAGTACGACTGAGGGTAGTGTCGGTGCGGTTAAAAATTGTCCGAAGGGGGTGTGTTCTGCGCCCAAAATGCTGCGAACGACCAACGCGCAAGACGATCGAATCAGGACCATCAAACCAGTTCCATAAATTTTCCTCCCCCGTAAAAGGGGATTGGAAAAAAAAGGGTGAGCGGTCGTGGTCGTTGTTGCACCGCTTGCAAGAACGCGAGTGGTTTGTCAGGTGGGAATTTGTGGAGCGGGTGCTGGAATCTTGTTCACTTCACTTGTGGCTGGCCTGAATTCTGGCGAATCGAACTGTGTTTGAAGATCAGCTGGCCCCGATGCAGTACAACCGGCGGTTGGAACGGACAAACAGTTTTCCGTCTGAGATTGCTGGTGTGGCGTTAAATTCCGAACCGTCTTCTGCGATGAGGTTGCTGACCAGCAGTTCGAATTGGGGGGGCGCGTCGACTACGTAGCAGCCCCGTTTTTGGTGAACTGATAAAGTTTTCCGTCTGCGACAACGGGGGGACGTAGTTATCGCTGGGGCCACGGCGTTGGACCGATTTTCCGATGCTAGGCAAACGTTCTTTATAAATTTGTTTACTTGTTTTGCGTCAGCGCAACTGGCGATGCCTTTGGAGATGGCATAGATGTGACTGTCGTAGCGGTTGGGTGTCATTATGCATGCCAACGATTTGCCTTCGCTGAGAGTGTGCGTTTTTGTTACGTCTGCGCCTTTTTCACCACCCAAGCGCACTACGATACCGTTGTTGGAACGCCCGCCCATTGAAACCATCACGTCTCCGTCGAGTATCGGACTGGCGGATACGGAGGTGTCTTGGACACCGTTGGTGGCAAACCATTTTAGTTTTTCCGTTTGGGGGATCGTCGCCCACACGTTACAGGGCAACGACATCACGATGGCTTTTGGCTACCTTGTTCGACCACCAAGTGGGTGCTCTAAGCATTTTCGATGCCTTGGTTGCGCCAAAGTTCTTTGCCAGTGCGTTTGTCGATCCCAACGATGGAGCTGGATTCGTCGGTGGCGTTAATGACCATCACATCGACTGCCAGCACCGGGCTGGCACTGGGCTGGCACCGGAGGCGCGTTTTGTTGTCGATAGAGACCGCTATTCGGCCGCCGGTCTGCGGGGGCGCTGGCCGCCGTCGACGCCGCCTTTCACGCCTTTCCCTTTGCCGCCGCGTCTTCCTCCGCGGGCCCCGTCTGAGAATCGTTTGCTGGCGGCGACAATTTCTTCTTCGGTGAGGAATCCGTCTTCGTCGGCGTCGAGCCTATCAAAGATTCTTTGCATTCGTTGGGGGGCTTCATCGTGGCTGACTTTGCCGTCGCCGTCGGCATCGTTTTCCAGCATACGGTCAACGAAACCATTGTCACCACCGGCAGCACTTCCTCGTTCGCCGCGCTGGGGACGCGCCGGCATGATTTCCGAAGCGTCTAACACGCCGTCTTTGTTTTTATCAAGTTTTGCCAACGCGGAGGCTGCGGATCTCATTTCGGCGGTCGATATTTTCCCATCGGAGTTTGCGTCTAGCGCCTTGATGACGGGTATCCTTGCCATCATTTCCATGGGATCACCTCCGCGCGGTCCACGTTCGCCCCCGCGCGGCCCTCCACCCGGCGGTCCCTGCCTTCCTTTCCTTCCTCCTGGGCCTTGAATCGCGTCGCAGTTGTTGGAAAGAGCAATGGTTGCTACCGCCATCAGTGTTAAAGCAAGAAAGTTCTTCATAGTTTCGCTCGACGAAAAAGGATGTGGTTTTCGGTACCTGTTTGTACCGGGATTGTTAGGACTTGTCACGCAGTAGCTGAGAAAGCACGACATAAATAATCGTCAGTAAATCTAATTTTACTTCGCCCAAGAATGCTGAGGACCGTGTAGACGCGCACGCTATTGTTAGGCGACAATGACAACCATGCCGATTAACACAAGAACTTTACTAAATCTAGATCGCACGAAAGATCCAGCGGGGCCCCGGGCCCACGAAATTCGAATCGTCAACGCGCGTTCGAACAATCTCAAAGACCTCAATTTAGTGATTCCGCACGGACAATGGGTTTCCCTCTGCGGGCTTAGCGGGAGCGGGAAGTCGAGCCTCGCATTTGACACCTTATACGCCGAAGGACAGCGCCGGTACGTAGAGTGCCTGTCTCCTAAGACTCGCCAGTTTATCCAGAAAATGGAAAAACCAGACGCTGATGAAATCGAAGGAGTGCCGCCTTCGATTGCCATTAGGCCGTCGGTGGTTTCCGCTTCTAAGGAAACCGTGGGGACGGCGACCGAAGTGATGCACTTATTATCCGAACTGTTCGCGCGGTCGGCGGTTGCGGTGTGTCCAAATTGTTCGGCGGTGACGGCGCCAAAAACTAAAGCCGCGATTGCGGAGGAAATCCATGGTTGGCCGGTGGGGACCAAGGTCCAGATCTGCTATCGATTGTCGACCCGAGACGATGCGGCGTTGGTTTTGAAGCAGGCCATCGGGGCGGGATTTGTGAGAGCGATTGTCGTCAATAACGCCAATGGAAAGATGCAAATTGACGGACGGTCTATTGAAATTGCTGATTTGAATCTGGCGACGATTGGAGGCGGAGAGATCTTCGTGGTCGCCGACCGGGTACTTGCAGGAAAAACGGATCAGCAACGGATTCAAGAGTCTTTAGAATTGGCGATGCACTTCGGCGAAGGCACTGCAGTGGTACTCTCTGGCAATGGCACGTTAACCAAGGACCGGAATCTAATGGTGGACGACGTCCTCTGGCGTCGTTTAACGTTTACTCGATCATTGGTCTGCGTCACATGCGAACACAAATTCGCAAAACCTGACCAACGGCTTTTCCAGCGTCAACACCCTGCTGGGGCATGTCGGTCGTGCGGTGGGAACGGGGTGAACAAGGGCCAGCCTTGCGCCGATTGTGGGGGAAGCGGGTTTGGGGATTGGGTCAACGAATTCCAGTTTGCCGAATTAACGATTTCGCAGTGGGCGACGCTGCCGGTAAAAGAAGCCTTGGAGCGCTGTCAATCCGTTCAATCGGCCCGAGCTTCTGACACGGGGCGATCGTCCCAAGGTCGGACCGATGCCGGGGCGATCCTTCAGCCCTTGGTTAATCGGTTGGAGTTTTTATGCGACACCGGGCTAGGGTATCTTGGGCTCGGCCGAGCGGTCGCGACGCTCAGTTCTGGGGAACGCCAACGTGTGAAATTGACTTCGGTGCTAGGATCAACGCTGATAAATATGCTGTATGTGTTGGACGAACCGGCGATGGGCCTTCATCCGGCGGAGGTGAGTTTGTTGAACAGATGTATTGACCGGTTACATCAAAAAGGGAACACGGTTTTGGTGGTCGATCATAATCCTGAAGTAATCATCGCCGCCCAACGGGTCATTGAGATCGGCCCGGGCGCCGGAGCGGAAGGTGGAGTGATTGTGTTCGATGGTGATCCCGAGACCTTGGTGACTTCGTCTGATAGTTTGACAGGCGATTATATTGGTCGGCGACGCGGTTTGTCGTGCCGCAGCGATCAGCGGCGCAAAAAACGTGGAGCGATTCGCGTAGACCAAGCGACAACTCACAATTTAAACGATCTTTCTGTCGATCTGCCGTTGGGCGGGTTGTGCGTTTTGACGGGAGTCAGTGGCAGTGGGAAGAGCTCCTTGTTGATTGACACGGTCTATCCGGCGATCAAACAGCGTCAGGATGGCTGCAGAAAATTAGACATCGCGGTTCAAGAAATTTCTGGCGATGACTTGGTTGACGAAGTGGTTTTCATTGACGGAAAGCCGGTCGGACGAACCGGACGTTCCAACCCGGTGACGTACGTGAAGGCGTTTGATGACATTCGCAAAGCGTTCTCGGAAACCGTTGACGCGCGGACGCACAATGTTACCGCCGGGAAGTTCAGTTTTAATGTTGCTGGGGGCCGTTGTGAAAAATGCAGGGGTGAAGGCGTGCAGACCTTCGACATGCAATTTTTAGCCGATATCCATGTTAAGTGCGATCAGTGTTTGGGGACGCGTTACTCTGACGAAGTTTTGAACGTACGTTACCGTGATTTGAATATCGCCGAAGTTCTGGCGCTGACGGTGCGGGAAGCGTTTCTGTTTTTTCGCGGGCAACCCAAGGTGCAGAATCGATTAAAGTCATTGATTGATGTTGGGTTGGAGTATGTTCCGTTGGGGCAAGCGGCGACGACGTTGTCTTCCGGCGAAGCGCAGCGGTTAAAATTGGCATCTTATTTGAATTCCTCAAAGAACAAGCGCGTCCTGTTTCTGATGGATGAACCGACCGTTGGGTTGCACATGCGGGACGTGACGCGGTTGTTGGACTGTTTTGATTCCTTGATCACCGCCGGGCATTCCTTGATCGTGATCGAACATAATTTGCAAATGATCAAAAATGCGGATTTCGTGATTGATTTAGGGCCCGGTGCAGGAGAAGCGGGGGGCCGTGTGGTGGCGACGGGGACACCCGAAGAAGTTGCCTCGTGTCACGATTCGGTGACGGGGCGTTTTTTGAAACCCCTATTGGAAGTCGAAGGAGTTTAGCGATGCCCAATAAAAGTGATACTGATACGGCCGACAGTCGTTACAGTCGCCAGGTGCGTTTTAGTTCGATTGGTGAAAATGGTCAGCAAGCGCTCGCTTCGGCGCGAGTGGCGTTGATTGGTTGTGGTGCCCTCGGGTCAGTGATTGCCGAAACATTGGTGAGAGCTGGTGTTGGGTTTTTGCGGATTGTGGACAGAGACTTTTTAGAGTTGAGCAACCTGCAGCGCCAGACCTTGTTCACCGAAGCCGATGTCGCGGGGGGATTACCCAAAGCGGTTGTGGCGGCGGATCGCCTTAAAGAAATCAATTCACAGGTCGAAATCGAACCGGTGGTGACTGACGTGGTGTCGGGTAACATAAGGGCGATGGTCGATGGGTGTGATTTGATTCTTGATGGAACCGACAATTTCGAGATTAGATTCCTGATCAACGACGTGTCGGTCGCGACCGGAACCCCTTGGATTTACGGTGGTTGTTTGGGGGCTGATGGTCAGATGATGGTCGTGTTGCCGGGGGAAACTCCATGTTTGCATTGTTTGATGATTGACGGTCCACCGGCGCCGGGGACGACCGCGACCTGTGATTCGTTTGGGATTTTGGCTCCCATCATCAATGTGATCGCTTCGTTTCAATCGATGGAAGCGATTAAAATTTTGTCGGGAAACCGATCGGCGGTGAATCGTAAGCTGAACGTGTTTGAGATGTGGTCCAACACGTTTCGTCAGATGGATATCAGCGCGCTGCGTGAAAGTGTCGAATGTCCTGTCTGTCAGGAAAGGCATTTTGATTGGTTGGACGGACAGAGGGAAAGCCAGTCAGTGGTGTTGTGCGGTCGCAACGCGGTGCAGCTAAGTTTTTCAGGCGGCGCGAAAATATCTTTGGACGATTTGGCGAAGAAACTTTCCGGGGTAGCCGAAGTTACCAAGAACGCATTCTTGGTAAGGTTTCACGTCGGTGATTTTTCGGTGACGGTGTTTCGAGACGGGCGCGGAATCGTCTCCGGGACCGATGACCTGTCGGTGGCCAAACGCATTTACGCCCAGTACGTAGGCAATTGAACCGATTCTTCGTTTCAATCAATCACGTTGTAGAAGCGCTGGAATTTCCTTCAGTTAAAGCAGCTTAAAATTCGAGCGAATCCCACCACGATAACCAACCCCATTAATTTCCTGAATGATCCATTGACGTTTTACCTCGTGCGGCATGAGGGGCGGCCGTTATTCATTGACTGGTTGGGGGCGTTTCCCCGCACCGCAACTCCATTCCCTGCGGGCGGAATTATATTCGCAGCGCGAAGAGCTCGATCAGGTGCCCGTCAGGGTCGTTGATATAGACCTGGGATGCGCCGTCGGGGCGTTCCTTGGGTCCGGCTACCAGTGAGATGCCATGTTGTTCCAACAACGCCACGGTGCGGTCGATGTCGTCGATGTTAAAGGCCAAGTGTTGACCGCGCGATGCGCTTTTAACCTGGCGGTCGCCAGGACCGGGCAGCCCCGAATCTTCATTTGCCAAAATGACATGCAGAAGGATGTTTTCGATTTCGTACCAGTCACCTTGAAAGTCGAACGCGGGTCTCTTGGTTTTCTCTAACCCCAGCACGTTGACGTAAAAGTGTTCGGTGGCCGCAAGGTCGCTGACGACAAAAGTTACATGGTCAAAGTTGCGGACGTCGATCGGGGGTGGTGTTTTTTCGGTCATGGGTGATTCGCTGTTGAAGTTAACTTTGGCTGGGCGGTCGCCACGCGGATATTCTCGATGCGGACAGAGTTGCTTCGCGACTGAAGGAGCCAATGTTAATGGTGTCGGTTTGCTTTTTCAACGATTGTTCGTGATTGTGAAACGAAAAAGCACGCACTATTCTGTTGAAAGTGCGTGCGATTGATTTGAACGATCGTTTTGTCGGGACCGAAGATCGGTCTGTCAGCAGTCCATTAACAACAGCCTAACGATAGAATTCTAATCCAAAGTTGAAGCCGTGGAAGAAAACGTCGTCGGAGTCGTTGATTTCCGGTCCGGTGAATAGCCCCGCCGAAGGGCTGAGGTTGTCCGATACCGACGCGACGTTTCCGATAAACAATGCGTTGTAACCGGCACGGAACCTAAGGTTGGTACGGAGTTGGTAGTGGGCCAACGCTCCTAATTCGATGACCGAAGAAACCGTAGCGTTGTCGCTTTCGCTGCTGAAATTAAAACCGTCATTGTTCAAGTTGGTGTCGAAGTCGCTGAAGCTAGCGAAGAGGCCGAACTTGCTGAATCCAGATACTGACCACCGGTATCCGATGTCGTAGAATAGTTCTCCGCCGATGTGGGCACCCACCAAGAGGTTTGACGCATCGAGAGAAAAGTTGCCTGCGGTGGTGGTGACGGGTGGCGCCGATGCATCAGCGGCGGCCGTTTGAACCGAACTTGCGACGCTGTAACTGTCGTCAAATTTTAGGACCCTGATACCACTGAAGGTCTTGATCAGGTCCCATCCCCAGTTGACGCGATTAAATTCTAAGGCGTACAGATCGGATTCTTTTCGTTGGGTTTGATTGGTTGCGTTAAAGAAGGCATCGGGTGTGCTTCCATTGGGTGTGATGTTAACACTCAGCCTTCCCAGCGGGTCGGTGCGGGAGATCTCTTGTTCGACGTCGGGCAGTCCCAAGAAGCTGATTTCGCGTCCGAAGATAGAGTCGTCTCGGACGCCGTAGGTGATTCGTAGACCGCCGGTAAAATCAAAGTCATTGAGCGTACCGAAGTTTGAGTTTGCGATGTCTCCGTCGGCACGCGTGTAGACCAGTGCGTCGGCATAGAGGTAGCGGCTGGCCGCGCTGACCGAACCGAAGGTGCCGTAATCGCGGATAACCGGGCCGTCGGAGTACGCGGCACCGGGACCACAGGTTGAGCATGCTCCATCGACCAAACCGTTGCCGCAAGTCGCACAGCTGCCGTGCTGATGGGCGGCAGGTGCCCCAAAGTTTTCGGCGTTCTGGTTGAAGTAGCTGGTGCCGTCGCCGACTGCGGGCGTGGCGTTGTTGGGGGCGGCGGGATTCGCGTTGGCCGCAGGGCGATTAGGATTGGCTGCCGCTGGAGCGGTGTAAGTTGAGCTAACCGGTTGTTGGACAACGCTTGGTAGTGCAGCGGCACCGTCGAGATTCGATCGGGTTCCACTGCCTTGCGAGGATCGGGTTCCGCTGCCTTGCGAGGATCGGGTTCCACTGCCTTGTGAGGATCGGGTGCCACTGCCTTGCGGGGCGAGTGCTGAATTGCGTGGGAATGATCGCGACCCGCTGCCGTTGTTTTGGAATGATCGCGACCCGCTACCTTGGGCTGGCTGAGGCGAAAGGGGCGCTGCCGCTTTGGCGGTATGGGCCACCGGCGGCTGGTCCACCGGAGTTTGCACCACAGACTCTAGCGGCGCCGGTGGCCGGTAAACGTGCGGAGCTTTGGGCGTCATGACCGAATTGAGTGGCTCCAACGGTTTGAGGCCGGCACCGCCACTGTAGACATCGAGCGAATTCGGTTGGATGGCCGGAGATTCGGCGCTGACCTGTTTGATTAGCTTGCCGGTAACGATGGGAGGCAGGTTGCCTCCCTGCGGCGTTGCTTGGGCCGATGTAAAGATCGGTGGAAGCATCGCATCAGCAGAATGTCGCACTAGGTTGTGGTTGGCGACTCCTGGCCCGTCCAGCGAGTCCACTGTCGTCTGCCAGCCGTAAGTAAGGCTGCAGAATCCAAGGCCGGCCAGTGATGTGGCCAAAGCAATCGTGTTAAGCTTTTTATTCATGGGTCGAAAGACATTGAGAGTCATGTTTCAGGGCTGTAAACCTACTCATTCCTACATTTCGGCAAGTTTAGATGGGGACTTGTGCTGATTCTTCCAATTTTCTCAGTTCTGCCTTATCTGCCGTCCTTAAGAATTCTGTCAGTGGTGTCGGAATTATCCAAGTTGACAACAGTAACGAATGCTTCATCTAAACTGAACTCAAAGGAAAAGGCCGGTGTTTACCAGAACATCTTGTGGAGGGGATTTGCGAATTGGGTTAAACTGATGCGGGTGCCGATAATTTGTCGAGATGCGGTCAAGGGACGACAAGATTTGTCAGGGTGTGGGTTTCGCCGGAAAACTGAGCGATCAATCGCGTCAGGAAACTCAGGGAAAATCACAAATTTCGAATTCAAAGTTAAATTGCAATGTTGGCCATCGATCCGGTTTTAAAAAGTTGCTGATACCGTTTGGGGGTGGTCCCGGGCTGTTGGTTTGGGACAGGCATTTAGGAGTCCGTTAAAGCTATGAACTTTTTGTTATTTCAATTGCAGCGATTGTTGATGCTGCCGGTTCGTTTGATAACGTCCCCATTTGAAGTGTTTTCGGCACTTTCGGATGGCAGTGAGCGGAGCGATGCGCTGGTTAAGGGACTGCCTGCGGCGTTGGTTGCGATTCTTGGAACGACAGCCGTGTCGTTCATGATGTGGGGCGGCCAGGCATCGATGGTGGAGTTTTACACCAGCGCCCTGCAGAAGTCAGAGAATCAACGCAAGATCCTGCAGTCCGAACTTCAGCAGGAGATCGCCAGCCAAAACGCATTGGCGGGGGGACTGAGTTCGGGCGATGTCGAAAGGGAGAACGGTGTTGAGCAGCGCCGAAACGAGATCAAGAGATTAGACGCGGAAACTAGGATCTATCTGAGCAAGCTGATTAAGATTCAGCCCAACCAGCGCGAACACAAATACCGTTTGGCTTCGCATGAGTTGGCGGCCGGTAATCGACAGCGCTGTGACGAGATCCTGTCGCAGATCGCTCCACTGGATGCTCCCGGATATTCACCGGCGCACTTGGACTTAGCGCGACGGTTGGAAAGCAGCCAGGCGCGGACAGCGATTCAACGGTTCGCGTACATTGACACCGCGTTGGTCCATGTCGAGCACTGTTTGACCAATGACATTAACAATTTAGAAGCGCTAAAAGTGAAGGCGCGGTTGTTGAATCTGAAAGGGTCTAAAAAAGATGCGGAAATGACTTTTAAAAGGGTGTTCGATGCCGACCCGAAATACTTTTTGCCGTTGATCCGTTTGCAGTCCAATGTGGCGGATCGACAGGCGACGTTGCTGACCGCCTCGAGTGCGTTTTCGCAGCAGCTGACTTCTTCGGAAGTTCAGCAGGATCCCGCGCGCTGGGTCGAGGCTTGGAGCGGATACGCGCAGTCGATGATTTACCTTGCAGAGTTCGTGAATCTCGAGCAGCGTTTATTGCGGGAGTTGGAACGTTACAAAGACAACGCTGAAAATATCGCTCGGTTGCCGTTTCTGAAGGATTATTTGGCCAAGACTTATGTCGCGAGGGCTAATGCGGAAAATGGCGACATCTTGAGAAATGAGTTAACAAAAATTTCCGAAGCGAATCAGAAGGGCGTGTTGGGGTATTTTGCAAAAGCGTACTCTTACAACGAAAATAATAGCACCGTGCTGCAAGGAGTCGCGCGATTGGCTTTTTCACAGTACCCGTCGGTCGCCAACCAGGCTCGGGCAATCTACGACCCTGAATCGCAGGAGAACTTGCCGCCAGAAGTGCTCAACCAGATGGGACTCCATGCGCTCAAGGAGAAAAACTATAAAGCGGCTCAGCAGCACTATGAACGAGCACGTGCGGCTTCGCCAAATAGTCCCGCGATTCTCAATAACTTGGCGTACGCTTATCTGAAGAGTGAAGACGAAGGTGATTTCAGTCAAAGCGAGTTAGTACGCAGAAAGAAATCGAACGCGGAACGTGCACACGACTTAGTGACTCAAGCGATGCGATTACTGCCCGAAGTTCAACGAAAAAGCCCTAACATGTCAAGGTACCGGCACACGTTGGGGGAATCTCTGATGCAGCTAAAAAATTATGCCGCTGCGGCCGCTGAATTCGAAATGGCGTTAGCGATTCGTCCCGAAGATGTCGAGCTTTTAGAATCTGTTATTATTTGTTACGACAATTTTAATCTCGACAGCACCCCCTACCGTGAGAAGCTTGCGCGCGTTCTGGCGAAGCAGAAGAACCAACCTTAGCCACCACGATTTTTGCAAACTCGTTTGCTCAAACCTTTTATTGCCAACCGCACTTCCGCACGACCATCCAATCTATTTGAAGCCCAAAGATGAATACCAATAAAAGGAACCGTGGCCCACGCGAATCGTTCTCAATCGTGGAGGCGTTGTTTTATCCTTTTACCGCAACACGAGCTTGGTTCGCCGATGCATTGATAGGCGATGATAGTATCCGCCAATCCGATGGAGGAGCGCTGTCATCGGTCGTTTCGGTGCTGACGCTGCCGTTTCGATTGCTTTTTGCTTTCGCCGTGTTCATGGTGCAGGCTTGGTCGACATCACGTAAGGGTCGCGCATTTTTGTTGGGCGTTCCAGCGGTAGGAGTGGTCGTTGTATGTGGTGCGCTGCTATATGTGACGACGCATTATTACAACCGGCTCACTTTAGGCAGGACGGCGGGGAACTATAGATTGCATGCGTCTCGCGACGAAGTCAAACCGAAAAACGTTTTGATTTTCGCTGAAAAATGGCACACACTCAAACCCGATGATGAAGAGGTTAGATATCGTGTGGCGTTGGCGTTAGACGCTGATGGACAGGACCAAAAAGCGATCGCGCTGATGGATAAACTTGCCCCCCAAGATACTCCTGGCTACATTCCGGCTCATCTTTGGTTGGCGCGTCGGTATATAAACAATCAAATTAAAAAACAGGACAAATCGAATTACGACGCATTAGCCACGCGTCACTTGGAGTTAATCGTCCAGAAAGATCCCGCTAACCTAGATGCACAATCCACTTTGGCGTCGCAGTATCAGATCCGCGCTTTTGAAGCCAAAAGTGAGAATGATGCTGCCGGGGTAACCGCGAACTTGGAAAAGGCGGCGACCGCCTTGGAGAACGTTGTCAACCCGATGTTCAATCCCGATGCGTCGAAACGGCAGATCAGCATCGCGCAAATTTTGCAAATTCCGCGTCTGTTGAACATCAAACGAGAACTCGGTAGCCAAGCCGGCGAGATGGCGAGATTCGACACTTTGTTCGACGAAGTCTTAAAACTGACGCAAAATCTACCGGATGAGATTCGCTTGAAGATTTTTATCGCCCTGCGTGATAGTGCGATCAGCGTTAAGGATTACAATCGCGCGGTGCAGGTGATGCAGCAGGCGTTTCAGACGTTTGACAACACCAACCTAAAACAGCAGTTCGTCCGTTCGAGCGCACGAATTCAGTTGTTGGAAGCCGACCAACATCAAAATTTTGACGATCGTGGTGAGTTCATGGCTCATCTGGCTGCACTTTGTAAGAGCCTTAACGCGAACCCTGCCGACCGAGACGCTTACGAACGGTTGATCGATGTTGTTGTCAAAATTAAAGACAACGATCAAAATTTGAAATGGTTGAAAGAATCTTTGCTCGATTCGCCCAAACTTTCCCTGACGCATCTGTTGATCGGTTTCACAATGATCCGAGAGGGCGACATCCAAGACGGAAAAAGCCATTGGAAGATCGCGTTTAGATTGGAAAGAATTGCTCAAACGATTCTCAATAACATTATTGACATCGCCAGTTCTGACAAACGCGGGCTCATTGAAAATATGTTTGAGATAAATTTGATTGCTTTGGAGATGTTTGATCAACCAATGTTGTATCAATCATTGGCGGTGAATTTTTTGCGGACACAAGAGATCGAAGAGGCCGTCAAAAACTTCGAAATCGCGTTAGACTTGCAACCCGCCCTGATACGGTCTCACTTTCACTTGGTGAAGTGTTATGAAACTTTAGGAAATGTGGATAAAGCAGCCTTGCATCAGCAAAAATTGGACGAGTATCTCGAGAAACTTCCGACGAATCAACGTGATGTCATTATGAAGCGGTTAAAGAGCTTGCTTTAATTGCCCCAGCCCAGCAAAGATCGTTTGATACCCTAGCGAATTTAATGGCAGAAGCGGCTCTTGGGTTTCTCACAGAAACCTCCGGCAATCTCGACGGTTCAAACTACCCGATATCGCTACCCGATACCGCCAATAAGAGTGGGGGAGTAGGAGTTGTAGAGCGTAAGACATTCTGTCTAACTGCGTTTCGCCTCTGGCCCATTAAAGCGGAAATGATGACGTGCAGTTGACAGGCTGTGGCTTAACTGAACCCTCCCTTGTTTTCAAAGAAAGAGATCCCTTGCAACTCAATCGTTTTCATCTTGTTATTGCGTTTATCGCTTTGCTACTTTTGCGATTCGTTGTCGGATTTCATTTCTTCAAGGAAGGCACTCACAAGCTAAAAAATGGGTTTGACGCTAGCGATTTCCTGCAATCGGCCCAAGGACCATTGGCACCGCAATTTCATGCGATGCTAGATGATCTCGATGGTAGCCAGCGTTTTGGAGTGGCGATCAAAGATTCCTTTGACGGCGTTCAGACAAACTCCAAGTCGGTGACGATCGACTCCGAAATAACGCTCGCAATCTGGGAAGATTTCATGCACCGGGCGGCCAGTCATTACGGCTTCGGTGACACCAAATTGGTTGACCGGTTGAAAGACCAACGCGCCGTATTGGCCCAAGAGATCCAATCCCTCCAGAAAAAGAAAGAACCGACCGAGGATTTGGAACTCCTGCGTGCGGTCGCTGAAAGTGACATTAAAAAGATTCGTTCCCAGATTTCCGACGCACAAGAGATTTTTGAAGATTCAAAATTGGAGCTTGAATCTTGGTTGGAAGACAATCAAGTCGAATTGGTTGCTCACTACGGAACCGACGAACGGGAACTCGGTTTCGCGCGGGATGGAGAAAACAAAGAGGCGGTCGCTTTGCAGGTGGACACGCTGCGTGGACAGGTCGGCACCATTAAAAGCGATCGCCAGAAGAAACTTTATGGTTGGAAGCAGGAGATAGACGGAATGTGGTCGGCGTATGAAGGGCGCATCAATGACCTCGCCGTTGAACATCAAAAATCGGCGGGAAAACTGCTGGCCCCGCGCCCCTTCGACCAACCCTATAGTCCTCTGAAAATCATTAACAAAGCTATCCCTTGGTTCGACACGATCGTTGGGGTACTGTTGATTTTGGGGCTCTTTACACGGTTGGCATCGGGCGCGGCGGCAATATTTTTACTGTCGGTCGTGATGACGCAACCGTTTTGGGTTCCCGGTACACCTCCCACCTATTTTTATTGGATCGAACTGATGGCGTTGTTGGTGATTTTCGCCACCTGTGCTGGTCGCATCGGCGGGCTGGATTTCTTTCTTGCCAACGCCGCCAGCGACGATAATCCAGCTGTGAAACCCAGCTGAAAAAAGAAGCCCTCCGAACACTCGTTCTCGACCCACGGCGTCAAAGCTCGGGGCATTGAAAACTCCAGACAGACCAACCCTTCAAAAATCAAAAACACGAAAGCCAATCATGAACTCCCTGACCCCCGAAGAAAGAGCCAACGGACAAGAGAATTATTACTCGGCGGTAACGGCCCACGATAAATACAACCGCCGAGGGTTTTTGACGCGTTCAATCGCGGCCGGCGGTGTGACGGCAGCCGGGGCCGGGGCGATGTATTTCGGGTACGACCGTCTGGCCGAACCGGTGCGAGTTTGCGTGATCGGCACCGGCGATGAAGGCAACGTTTTGATTGGAGCCATCAATCCCGAATACGTAACGGTAACGGCGATTTGTGACATCCGGCATTCGAGCATCCACCGCGCCTTCCACGGCGACTGGTCATCTCCTAACGCAAAGAAAGTCCGTGCCGGCCTGATCGATGTGTATGATTGGAAAACCGAAGACGAAGCAAGGCGTAACGTCAAAATATATGAAAACTGGAAAGACGCCGTCGCCGATCCCAACATTGACGCGGTGATCATCGCGACACCGCTGTTTCTGCACGCTCCGATTGCGGTGGCCGCGATGCAAAACGGCAAACACGTATTGTGTGAAAAATTGATGGCTCATAACGTGGCGCAGTGCAAACTGATGACGCGCGTGGCTGATGATTTGAACATGAAAATGGCGATCGGCCATCAACGCCACTACAGTATTCTTTATGACAACGCGGTTAGTTTAATCCAATGGGGACTACTGGGTGAGTTGCACCACATCCGCGCTCAATGGCACCGTAACAATTTGCCGGGTTCGGATTCTTGGGCGCTGCCGATTCCCGGCGGCGAATATACCGCGGATGGAAAATTCGTCGATAAAATCCAGAGTCAGTTGGATAAATTGATCGGTGCTTATAACTCCAAAGGTGTCAGTCAGTCGGATCGCTTAGATTTAGCCAGAAAGATTAACCAGTGGACGCAGATGGTTCGCGATAAGGACGTTCCAGCAGAAAAGTACGGCTATCAGGCGCGTTCTGACGTTTATGCCGATCGCAGCCGAAGTGCGTTGGAGGAACTGATCCGTTGGCGTTTGTGGGATCGGACCGGTGGTGGATTGATGGCCGAACTGGGCAGCCATCAGCTCGACGCGGCCAGCATTTTTATATCGGCGTTGTCGCGCGATAAAGGTAAACACGTTCATCCATTGACCGTTTACGCGACCGGAGGACGGCACTTGTTCCCCAGCGATCGCGACGCTGCGGATCATGTTTACTGCAGCTTCGAGTTCCCCGGTCAAGGTTATGATGACGACTTTAAAGTTGGGTTCAGCGATCCAATCAACGGGTACGGTGATAACTACGCCGGTGGGATTCCGTCCTATCAGGACGCCGACAATAAAAAAGTAGTGGTGACCTATTCCTCAATCAATGGCAATGGATTCGGCGGCTACGGTGAAGTCGTCATGGGCAGCAAAGGAACACTGGTTCTGGACAAGGAAGCCGAAGTCCTGCTGTATTCCACCAAAGGTCCGGGGTGGAAAGCGGGAATCAAGAAAAAGGGCAGCGTAGCTGTTTTGGATACCACCACCAGCACCGACGCGGCGCCCGCCAAAGCGGCGCAGAGCGGCCCCGTCAGCCGAGGCTATAAGGAGCAGATCGAACATTGGGCGTGGTGCATTCAAACCGGCGATCCCGAGAATCAACCTCGTTGTAACGGGCCGACGGCTTTGGCTGACGCAACGATCGCGTTGACCGCGCGGCAGGCGATTAAGAATTCGCAAGTCAAGGGAAAACACGGGTTTATTCAGTTCGACGAACAGTGGTTTGATTTTCGCAGCGATGCCGTTCCCGAAGCCGAAGGAGCAGACGCGACTCAAAAGATGTGGGCGGCTGAGAAGAAGAATCTTGGCCTCGCTTAGGATCATAGAGATTGTGGAACCGGACAACGTCCAACCGCTGCTGCGTACCAACGGTTGAAGGATCTGGCGGTAAGCTTCGTTTTGAATTTTACGGCGGTTTGGCACCGTTTAATTTTGGCTCTTGCCGGCTGTTAGTAGCAAGCCTTGCCTGCACTTGGTACCACGAAGTTCTGGGTGGAACCGCCGTATTTGGGGAAACGGTCGCGCGTGCATTCAGACCGGCCGCTGGAAGCTCGAAAGTCTAGCAACTCCACATTTATGCTCGACTCGAATTTTGAATTCTGCCCAATCACCCCAAAGATTCGAAAAAGTGTCGAGGATTTAAGCAATGAAAAGGACGGTGGAATTTCTGATGAATTTAGCCCCTTGGAAAGGGCTTGAATCGCCATTCTTGTCCTTGCCGGTTCGGCGATGAGGCGTGATAGATAGGCACGCTTTGCGGAGCTATTAGCCGCCCCAATTCGCCCTTTTCCCTTTTGCGAGACCTGCAACCGATAGGAGCCTATTTTCCGGCAAGATCGGCTTCTAAAAGAAGTGATTTCGAGTGTTTACAAATTGGGGATGAACCGAAAACCATTGACAATCGTAACGATTGAGTGACACTGAAGTAAGGATACGATGTAACTGCCAACACTCTAATAGTACCTAATGCGAACGAATCGCTTTACAACATGGTTTTTGTTGGGCTATCTAGCCCTGCTAATGAATGTGGGGCCCTCTGCACATCATGCGGAATTTTTTGGACTGCACGCGCATTGCATCTCCGATTCCGCGCCCCACTCCCATTGTGCTTGGTCTGGATCAGGGGAGTCGGGGTGTTGTTGTCATCACAACCGCGACAATACCATCTCTCCACCTGTAGATTCTTCGGAAAGTTCTGAAGACGCAATGGTGCTGTGTGCTGATGCCAGCAATAAATGCAGCGGGTGCTTGTTTTGCGATTACTTTGACCATCTCCACGCGCTCGTTTCTTCAATCGATTTCGGTGTCGAAGAAACGCCAAACGACGACGCTTTAGCCCTGACGGTTGAAGTTATTCTTTTTCGTTCTGTCGAATGCTCCGCGCGCGGCCCTCCCGCATTGTTGGTGGGGTAATGGGCCGACGGGGCTAGTGTAACGCGGCCTCGTGCGCGCCAGCTATTTTGTGCTCGATGTTAGATGGACGTGAACCGGTAACTCCGAACCGATTTTCAGTAAACGTGCGTTGATTCATTGAGTGATATCGATTCTACCGGTTGCCGGACTTAAATCATCGCTGAGTCCGAATGGGCTAACTGGTGATTCCATGCTTCGGCGTCCCGTTGCGTTCCATGCAATGGCGCGTCGCCGGGATGGTTAAGACGATTGCACATCGACAATACGTGGAATGCCGGAGTGGCCGTTGGATTGCATGAACGGCTGGTGGGAAACCTACGTTAATTCGCCGTTTTTTAGTTCTCCGAATTTTAAGCAGCCATTTGGGGCGTCCGCCAAGGTCGAAACCGTGAAACCAAGAAACCGTGAGGAGCGTGATAACGGATGGTTCTTCCCACTTGTTTCTTTGGCGACAACGAATTGTTGAAGCAAAAACTTGGACCTGTGTGTTCGACGATCCATTTGAACAACAGACCATCGCGCGGTGCAAAAATTTGAATTTAGGATATTCGTGTTAAAACAACTCAAACGACTTTCGATAATCATCTTGGACTTCGCCAACGGTGACTTTTGTCCGGCTGCCAATCAGTACGTCTACTGGATCAAGCAACCGATCGGCTGGGTCATTGGGGCGATTATGTTTTCAGTGTTGGTGGGAGTGTTCGTCGGTTCTCAAGGCTATGTCTTAGCGACCGCCTTTGGTGCGCTTTTGATTGTTGGATTGGTTTGGCCATGGGTATCGATGAAAGGTGTGCGGTGCACGTTGCTTGTGCCCGATCATCAGCTTAGGGAGAACCAAGAGTTTGAGATCACATTCAAAGTGCAAAACTATTGGCCGATCCCCGTTTTTGGATTGATGGTTAAGGGTAATTTTTTACAGGATTTAAAGTCAGACGAAGAACCGATCGCATTTTCATTGCGTCGAATTCCGGCTTGGGCCGACACCGAATTTCAGATCCCGATAACCGTGCAGCGGCGAGGCGTATTTCCTGATGGTAACGTGGAAATTCTCAACGGATTTCCGTTTGGGCTTAGCACCATTTCGCGCGACGTCTCCGTTCCGCAATCGGCGACGGTGTGGCCGGCCTGCGAGGCGCTCGATGGTCAGCCAAAATCGATTACAGGACTCCAAAGCATCCTCGGAAGCCTGTGCGATCGGTCCGGTCATGATGGCGATACGATCGGAGTCAGGACGTGGCAAATGGGCGATCGACTAAAAAGTATTCACTGGGCTCAATCAGCCCGATCGCAGCGGTTGATGGTCCGCGAGCGGCAGACACTGGCATCGACGACGGTTTTGGTCATCCTTGATTTGTCACCTGAAAATCACATTGGTGAAGGTGTGCAGAGTAGTTTTGAATGGGCGATTCGATTGGCTGCGTCGGTTTGCTGGCAACTTCACCAAAACCGGAGCGATGTCCAAGTCGCATTGGCAGGGCTTGAGTTGCCCGGCAATCAACGGATCGATAACCGTTTGGGTGTCGAACGCTTAATGGATACGTTTGCCCAGTTGCCATCACTGTCTGAAGCAAAGCTGACTGCGAAATCATCGTGGCGGCGTCACGATTGCCTTCCCGCGGGGAGCTCAGTGTTCCTTGTCGGCACCACAAAGTCCACGTATCACGGCGCTGTGAACGTGAACAAAGTGTTGATTAACTTAAAAGGCTTTGGGCCGGTTGACCAATGGTTCGAGGACGACCGAAAAACAGACCTGTCCGAAGTCGAAACAAGTGTACTGGTAACCGCGCCGAGCCTGGCCGCGGCCGAGCTAAAGAGTGATTGGAGTCGGAGTTTTTCCAATGCAGCAAGCTAATCCCAAGTTCCGATCCCACATCAACGATACCGTCGATTCTTTGCCAACCGGTTATGGGGCTATCGTGTCGGCGTTGTTTGCGGTTTTAGTGGTACAGTGCTTCCGCGTCAATCTGCATCGAAGTATCGTGTTGATGTGCAGTGAAATTTTGTTCGTTTCAGGTGTGATCGTAGCTGTTTGTTTCTGCGTCAGAAAATGGACGGTTCAAGCCAACGACAACTGGCAACTTAGGCGTGCGATTTACAGCTCGCAGCTTGGCGCGGCGGTGGTCGCTGTGGTGTTCTGCACGTGGCAGTTGGTCGCCAGAAAGTTTGGGCTCGGTGACGCAAATGAAATCGTCGCATTATTGTCGCTACAGTATTTAACGCTGTTGCTGGCGTTGGTTGGCCGTGTTCCGGGGTACGCGCAGGCAAGCCAAGGATTGAGTGGTGCGTTGGTTTTTTTCGTGTGCTGTATGACGCAACAATTTGAAATCTTTTTTTTGGCCGGTGCATTCACCGTCACTGCGCTTTGGGGGTTGCTGGGCATTTATTGGAGCCGACTGGATTCCAAGGCGATTGATGGACGTTCCAAGATGCTTTCAGTTCATGGTTCGTTCGTTGGGATTGCGAGTTTGCTAATGCTGTTGGCGGTCGGAGTCGCCAGTTTGGTTCCGATGTCTGATGCGGCGACAGGGTTGCGCGGCTTCATGCCGTTTTCAGGTGGTGAAGATGGATATCAGGACCAATTCGCGCGTGATGGAGTTGGTGATGGTGATATGCTGACCGGAGGCGATAACGCAACAACAACCGGCGCTGTTGATACCGATCAATTTATCGAAGACCACAAACCTTCGCTTTATGACGTCATGTCCGAGCAATACGAAGGCCCGATCGCAAAACCGCGTCGAAACCGCACTATCGCTTTAGCATCGGTTGCCAAACACCTGCACGATCTTAAGCAGTCCGAGATGGCAGGGAAGACTTTCCGCACAATGCGAAAGTCGGGTGAACCAACGAACAAGAAACTCGAAAACAGAACCACCGAAGCCTTGTTTTTTGTGGAAGGTTCAACACCCGTCCGTTTTGCCACAACACATTATCAACACTTCGATGGATGGGACTGGACGACGGTTCCATCAGATTTAGCATCACCAATTTCACCGCGCATTAACCTGAGAAAGCAAGGTGGCAAACCCGTATTTTGGCTCAAGCAGAATCGCAAACCTTATCTTACCGACAGCAGGATACACCGAGTGAAGTTGATGAGGTTGGAAACTAGCAGTCTGCCAATGGCTGCGTTTCTTGATTCGTGGCACATTTCAAAAGTTGACAACCTCGACTTTTTCCGATGGGACGACCACGGCCAGATTCGATTTGATGGCGACTCCATTGCGTCACAGACGGTGATCGCCATGAAAAGCTTCGTGCCTAATTATCATCTGATTCCGGCATCGCCACCTGACGTCTCACAAAGTCGGTCTGAAAGTTCCAATTCGCCCTATCTGCAAATCCCTGCTGGAATCCAACGGTCAGCGATCCAAGGACGAGTCGATCGTTGGACCAAACAAAACGCAGTCGGCTGGGAACAAGTTGACGCAATCGTGCGCCGCATACGTCACGATTTTGAACTGAATAACTCGTGGCAAGCTGATCCCGAGGTCGACAGTAGCATCGACCTGTTTCTAAAACGGCAAGGAGGTCCTGCCTACATGTTCGCTACGACCTGTGCTATTGCATTAAGATCGGCAGGATACAAAACCCGCTTGGCCAGTGGGTTTGTCGTCCGAGAAAGCGACTTCGATCGGGTGTCGGGGCAGTCCGCGGTCGACCGCGACAACGTGCATATGTGGCCCGAAGTTTGTCTTGACGGCCAGTTTTGGATTCCTGTTGAACCGACCCCAGGTTATCCCCTGCCTTATCGCAATGAAACACTTTGGCAAAAACTTACCGCCACGATATTTTCTTTCTGCCGATGGATTTATCAGCATCCAGTCTCCACCGTTAGCACGCTGGCACTGGTAACGTTAGTAATCGCATTTCGGTTCAGCGTTGTGACGACTGGACTTTTGATTTGGTGGTATGGGGTCCGAACGTTTTGGCCGGCGGCGCTGTTGTCGGAAACCCGGCGCCTGATCGATGCACGGTTTTGGGCCGCCGGGGCAACCCGCCCAACATCGCAAACGATCAATCACTGGTATTTGCAGGTCGATCCCAACCTCCCTTGCAAGTTTTTTGAACTTTGGAATTTATGCAATTTTAGTGAAACAAGCCCAGCGGTTGGAATTGATATGATTGTTAGGAGTTGTGACGAACAAGTTCAATTGCTGACGTCTCAAAAAATTAGACGCTTTCGAAACACAAACCTAAATAATAAAAGTTGTGAACTTACATGATCTTCCAGACCAAAATTGAAGCCGATGGGAAACTCGGCGCGTTACGAAAACGCCTCAACGAGGCGTTGGTTGGAAAGGCCGAAGTCATTGAAATGGTTGTCGCTTGCATTCTGGCAAAAGGCCACCTGCTGTTCGACGATTTGCCGGGACTGGGGAAAACAACGCTCTCTAAAGCCCTTGCAAATTCAATGGGAGCAAAATTCGCGCGGGTTCAGTGTACACCTGATTTGTTACCCAGCGACATTTCGGGATTCAACCTCTACAACCAGAAAACGCAGGAATTCGAATTCCACCAAGGCCCTGTTTTTTCGGAGTTGCTGCTGGCCGATGAAATCAACCGCGCGACGCCTCGAACGCAAAGCGCGTTGCTCGAAGCGATGGCCGAGCGTCAAGTAACGATAGACAACCGAACCATGCCCCTCGCCAATACATTTTTGGTGATCGCGACACAGAATCCGATAGAAAGCCACGGTGCCTATCCGTTGCCAGAGGCTCAACTCGACCGTTTCGCAATCAAGTTAAGCATCGGCTATCCAGCTCGGCAGGATGAAATTGAAATGTTGGCTCAGAATATCGGCCTAGGGAAAAAGAATGCGGAAGAATCTCCCGTGCTTTGCCTTGAAGAGCTACAGCAAATGCAATCCCAAGTCCAGCAGATAGAAGTCAAAGAAAACGTGCGAGGCTATCTGGTTGACCTGGCCACAGCGACTCGAAATCACTCTGAAGTTGCTGTCGGCCTTAGCCCACGGGGGCTGATCATGTGGCAACGAATGGCCCAGTCGTGGGCGTATTTGCAAGGCCGAGGTTTCGTCATCCCCGATGACATCCAAGCCGTTGCGAAGCCCGTGCTTGGGCTACGCATTTCAGGAAAACAACAAACGGCCGACCGTGTCGTCGAAGAAGTTATCAACGCAGTAGAAGTCCCAGGAAAATAAGGTGGTAGGCGCAATGAGTCACTGGAAATTGAAAACGCTCAGACGGTTGAATTTCGCGCTGCGGGCTGTGGCCTGTGTGGCGGCGTTATTGATCGCGGGCTGCGATCGGACGGGGCAAACCGAAGGAGAGGCGTCGAGAAATGAAACCGCACAAAACCACCCCCATAAGCCTCCCAAACTGTCATTACACCGCCCCAAAACCTGCGAAGAAGCGGTGTTGCGAATGAGAGAACTGGTCGGCGGAATCGCCGCAGATGGTCCGTTACCGCAACCGTTGAAATACAAGATTCGTGAAGTCATTCACGGCACGGGGGCATCGGCACATTCGCACTTTTACAGAATCGACGAAGACGAAGCGCACGACGCCCACAGCGAGGACGACGACCATGGCCATGAGCACATGGAAAGTTCTGAAAAACAATATGAAGCTGAAGTCGAACCCTACACCGAGCTAACGGACATAGCGCGGTGGCTTCCACGTATCGCCGCCGATGCCGATACCGATGAAAAAACGTGGAACGAAGTGAAGGCAACTTCGCAGGACATTGTCGACGCTTTGCGTTCTTGCGAACGGGCATCACCTGAAGCAGAAAAACGCGCCGCGTTCCGGTCCAACCGCGACCGGTTCGATGGCTGGATGAAGCAACTGGAAATTAGTCTTGGCATCGACTCACGGAACCCCGAATCTGGCAAGGACGAATAAACATGTTTGATTATTACTTGGCCGGCGGCATGTTTCGACTGGCGCAAACCATCATTTACGCTTCCTTGTGGATCGTTATTGGTTGCTTTATCGCAGCCGTTTTTCGACGCATGCTTGGGGCTGAGAAAGTCCGCAAGATATTTGCCGATCAAACGCGGTACGGATTGTTCGCTGGTTGGTTGATTGGCATGCTGCTTCCGGTGTGTTCGTTGGGGGTGATTCCGATCGTGCGTGAAATGCACCGGTCGGGGGTCAACCGGGGAACGATCGTCGCGTTTGGCTTGACTGCGCCTCTGTTCAACCCGATGTCGGTTTTGTACGGGCTAACGCTTTCAGATCCCATCGCCATTATGGCGTTTTCACTTTGCGCCTTGCTGATTGTTAGCTTCGTGGGAATGATATGGAATTGGATTCAGCAAACCGAACCAGCCGAACACGAATCCAACACCGTTCCTAGGGCCGGACTACAGCGATCGGTGGCCCTGTTTCATACCGCGTGTCGAGAAGTGTTCAGTCCTTCGGCGGTCTACATCGCTATCGGTGTCCTAGGGTCTGTCGTGGTCGCAGCGGCTATCCCCAAAGGCCATTTGCAACACGAAGTTGAATACGGCAATTCGTTTGCCCCGGTTTCAGTTGCATTGATCGCGACGCCGATTTATTCGACTCCCCTGTTGGCGATGAGCCAGATTGGGGGCATGTTTCAACATGGAAACTCAATCGGCGCGGCGTTTTCGCTGTTGATCCTTGGGGCCGGTGCGAACATCGGGCTGTTGGCTTGGATTGCAAAGGCCTATGGGGTGCCGCGGCTTATTGCTTTTTATTCGTTACTGTGCCTGATCACGGTCACGTTAGCCTACGCGGTCAATGAGCCGCTCTATCCCAAAGGAGTTGAACCCGCCGGCCATACCCACGCCTTCGACGTCTACACTCATCCTTTTGATATCGGCCAACCGGACCTGTTTTTACTCGCCCGACAGAAGGGCGCGGAATTCTGGACCGCCAATGAATTTGGCGGGACAATTCTGCTCGGTTTGATGTTTTGCTTAGGGATAGTGCTGTGGACGGTCGAGAGAAAATTCGACATCGAGGCGTGGTTAATGATGGAACCAAAATTGAATTCGCGCCTTGAACGAGAAATTCCAGGTTGGATACTCGGGGCTGTTTCGGTTGGTGGTTTGGTGATTGCAAGTATTATCGGGTGTTACGTTTACTATCCGGCACCGAAAGGATTGTTCCGTGATCTTGCCGTTGTGAATACCGAAGCCGTGCTATCGGGAAGAACAAAGCAATGGGACGCAGCCGACAAGTGGATTCGTTATTGTGATGATTTATCCCGCCGATTAGAAGTAGGCGTTTATCTTCGTAATGGTTCCGTCGGTGGATTCCAAAGTGCCAAAGCAAAGATCTATCGAGAGAAATTGGACGAACTAAAGATGGTCGTTGATACACGCAACGTCGATAAAGCCGAAGCGGCCGCGATGGACGTGTCGCACGCCTATCTACGTCTATCACGAGCCTTCGATAGTTTAAAAACGGGTACAGATTGACCCGATGCGATTCAGTTTTGCGAGGTTACTTGTTTGGGCTCTTGAGATATTTGATTGGCCAAGCCGGATCATTAGTTCGCCTACGTCGTTAGTTCCCGCCGCGCGCGTCGTACCACACGGGGAGAGCTAACACAGGGAGGGCTAAAAAGGGTTTCCCGAATTTTGGCAACAAGCTTCGACGCCGTAATGGGCTTCGCCAGAATTTCCGATGGCTGTTTCTAGGGAAATGCGGGCGCGTGATGGCCCGGGTTATTGAACCCAACGAAAACGCCCGCCACTTTCGTCTGCAATGTACTTCATCAACGGAGCGCCGAATCCAGTGGATCCGAGCGTAATGGTGTTGATGGGGATTTTTTGCGCTCCAGTGGAGCTGTTAGCGACGTTCAGTTCGTCAAGCATTGGAATGGTTTGGTCGTGAAATTCACCGTCCGAAAGAAAGAAGATCGAGCTTGGTTTTAACAGCAAAGAAGTTTTCATCGCGACCATTGGCATGGTTTGGGACTGCGGTGTTTGCTCCTTTAACCATGCTAGGACAAGATTTTTGTTGGCCCGTGTCGCCGGAATCATGCGTATGTTTTGCGGCGTCATCCCCAGCATCGGGGTGGTTTCGGTGTTGTACAGAATGACTAAAAAGAGGTGCCCTGTTTCCAGCATGTCCATCGAACGGGTTAATTCATACACCGCTCGTTGGTACCGTTGTTCGTCGCCCATCGAACCGGAACTGTCGACGACAAACACAAAACGATTGCCGCTGGATTCAAGCCCAAAGAATTTTACTTTAGATGATTTGCCGTCGCCTTTTTCTTTTCCTTGACCATTGCCAGATCCTTCGTCACCTTCGTCAATTCCAGCTAAACCCAAATTGACCGGTTCAAACATATCGTCGTCGGCTGCTGTGTCCAAGAAACTCTCTGAAATCTCAGGCACCGTCAAGCTTGCATCTAAGATAGGTTTGATTGGATCTTCTAAATCTTGGACCGTTTGTTCATCGTTGAACACGGGGGCCAACGGAGCACCGCCGGCCAGTTCCTCGAAATCGTCCATGATTTCCATCGGAGCAATTTCAATGGACAGTGAATCGTCGGCTAAGCTTTCTTCAAAGCTGACTTCCAGTGTCAACGAACCATCCTTTGGAGCGTTGGCAACCAAACAACCCAACCAAATTAAGAGTAGGCAATGCATAATCAGGCTGAACATCCATCCCGAGAGGATGCGGCGAATCCATCCGCCAGGTTCGATGTCGATACTCGAATCATCGATGCGAAAACGGTTCTTCGGTGCTTCGAAATTGCCCCGCCTGTTTTTCCTTGGATGGCGTTTTTGGGGTATTGACCGCGCGTTCACCTCTACACGATTTAACGCTTGCTCATCATTTGAATCATCTAAAAGAACGGGGCTGACAGTTTCTAAACGTTGGCCAATTTGCTTTTCCAAAGGGGCTTTCAGAGACTTCATTGCGGCATCCTGTCGACAGAATTTCAGGTCCGGCCATCGGCGGCTGGCATTTCATCACAAATGGAAGCGAATACAAGGTAAATACAGCCCGATTGATTATGCCTTCCAGTCGGCCAAGGTGCAAATTGATTTTCCATTCAAGTGCTGACTTTATGGCTGGTTTTGACTGTTGCGGCGGGGTCATGCTCCATTTTACTGGCTTCCCACGACTTGATTCTGCCGTTATTCTTATGGTTCGTATAGCCTGTTACCCTGATTTAATACTCGACCCCTCAATTGTGGCCGGTCGTAATCGATAGAAAATGGAATTGACAGTATCCACACCCAGCCGCCTGCACTTCGGGTTGTTCGCCGTCGGGCACGAAGTCGAACGATCTTTTGGAGGTGTTGGTTTGATGGTGAGTGCTCCACGCACTGTGATCAGCGCGGCACCAGCGCGACAGTTTCTCGTTTCAGATCTATGTGACGATGGATATTCTGACGACCGTTTGGCGGCCGTGTCTAGTGCCGCACTCAAATGGTACAACCGTTTCGGTGGCGAGTTACCCGAATCATTCAATGGGGTGGAAGACTTAAAGGTTGAATTAAAAATTACCCATGCGAGCCCACGTCACAGCGGATTGGGATCGGGGACTCAATTGGCGATGGCGACTGGATTGGCGTTGCAACAGTTTTGGGGCTTGCCGATCCCCAAGCCGGATGAATTGGCCGTCGGTCTATCCCGAGCGACCCGTTCCGCGGTGGGGACTTACGGTTGTCTGGAGGGAGGGTTGATTGTGGACCATGGTAAGACGGTCGCAGAGTCAGTATCGCCCATTGACTTGCGAGTAGATTTTCCTGGACATTGGCCCATCGCGATTGTTCGAATTAAGGGGGAAGAAAAAAACGCGGCGTCTTCATCGGCGGGCTTATATGGCGGAGCCGAGGCGGCCGCGTTTGAGAAAATCAAACCTACCACCGAACTGCAACTTCAAGAGATGCGATCGATTGTGGCGCAGCAATTGGTCCCCGGCGTTTTAGAAGAAAACTATCCGAAATTCGCGTCTGCGGTGCACCAGTTCGGGCGTCGCAGTGGTGAGTACTTTTCGGAGGTTCAGGGCGGGCCTTACGCCAGTGAGGTAATCACCGAAGTCGTGCAGACAATCCACGACGCAGAGGTTCACGCCACCGGACAGTCGTCTTGGGGGCCATCGGTATTTGCGATCGGTAAAAGTTGGGAACACCTTCAACCGGCGATCGCACGTTTGAAGAAACGTTTTGGAGCAAATTGTCACATCGAAATTACGCATGCAGATAACGAAGGTATTATTTTGAGTCAGCAGTCTCATATTTCCGCCGGTGAAGGGTGCCGCGGCTAAATTTGTTGCTTATGATTTGCTCGCAAACAATCGCCCCGCAATTGAATTCTGACCAAACGAATTTTCGGGAAATGAATTCAAACGTTTAACTTTTCACATCTTCTTAATGGCACCGTCGTGACTCGTCTCAGTGTTAACATCAATAAGCTCGCCACGCTTCGTAATGCCCGTGGTGGCGACAACCCCAATATCATTCGCTGGACAAAAATAATTGAGTCTTACGGGGCTCAAGGAATCACAGTTCATCCAAGACCAGACCAACGCCACATTCGTCAGTCAGACGTTGTTGAGTTGAAGCGCGCGGTCACGACGGAATTCAATATCGAGGGCTATCCATCGCGGGCGTTTTTAGATTTGGTAAAATCGGTGGTACCTGAGCAAGTGACTTTCGTCCCCGATCCGCCGGAAGTGCTGACTTCAAACGCGGGCTGGGATGTTATCAAGCACGAAGCTTTTTTGGCGGACGTGATGGCCGAGATGCGAGAGGCGCAGATCCGGACTTCGGTTTTTATGGAAACGGATTTAAGGCAAATGGACGCGGTGCCCAAGATTGGTGCCGATCGCGTTGAACTTTACACCGAATCTTATGCTCGGCGGATGGCGGCCGGCGATCGCGCGGTGCTTGACCAGTACCGCGTTGCGGCAGAACGCGCCGATGGGCTTGGTTTGGGCGTCAACGCAGGCCACGATTTAGATCTTAATAACCTGAAAGCTTTCGTAACGGCGATCCCATTTGTAAAGGAAGTCTCTATTGGGCATGCGTTGATCTGCGACGCTCTTGTCCACGGCATGGAGGAAACGGTGAAACTATACTTGAAAGCCTTGGCTTAGCGCGGCATGCTTAGCGCGGCATGCTTAGCGCGACATACAAGGCGCTGGAGGAGGCTCGCGGGGCGTGGTGTTGGCATGCGGCCTTTGTTAGATCATCGCGCTTACCCGCGAGGTTTTCTCGATGGGTGTTGATCGGAGATGGACTTGGTACCTGCGGTAGGAGGTGTCTGCGACTTTGGCGATTGATTTTTTCGCCCACTTCCGTAAGCTTTGGACAAGTTGTAATTCGTATTTAGGAGTCAGAAATGGCACGTCGAGGTTCTGAGTTTGCTGGTCTTTCGGTCGCGATTATCACCCCGTTTGTTGATGGAAAATTGTGTCTAGCGACCTTGAAACGGCAGATCGAATTTCAAATCGATGCCGGCACGACGTGTCTGGTTCCTTGCGGGACGACGGGGGAATCTCCGACGCTGACCCACCCTGAACATGAACGCGTCATTACCGAAACAATTCAAATTGCTTCAGGACGTATCAAAGTGATGGCGGGCACTGGCTCCAACAGCACCGCCGAAGCCATCAGTTTGACCCAACGCGCCGCCCGTGAGGGTGCCGACGCTTCGTTGCAGGTTGCTCCGTATTACAACAAACCCACGCAGGAGGGGTTTTACCAACACTACAAGGCGATCAGTGAAGCTGTTGACATTCCGCACTGCATCTACAACATTCCTGGCCGTTCGGGCAAGAACATCGCCCCCGAAACGATTGCCCGGATTGCCGAATGCAAGAACATGGTAATGGTAAAGGAGGCCACTGGGATGCTGGATCAGGCGTCACAGATTCTTGCGACCACCGACCTGACGGTGTTGAGTGGTGATGATAGTCTGACGCTACCTTTGATGTCCGTTGGGGCCGAAGGTTGTGTATCGGTGGTAGGAAACATCATTCCGCAAGATGTCATCGAAATGGTCAACGCGTTTCGCAACGGAGACATCCAAGACGCACAGCGGTTGCATCTAAAACTGTTCCCGCTGTGCCGTGATTTGTTAAGTCTTGCCACCAATCCGATCCCAGTAAAAGCCGCAATGGCGGAACTTGGGCGAGACACCGGTGAATTACGGCTTCCGATGACGGCCTTGAATCCTGACCAATTGGCTTTCTTGAAGCGGTCCCTAGAGACCTACGGATTGGCGGTGGCGTCGGCTGTTTGACGTGGCTCATTGAGTCGGCCTTGGCATCCTTGGATTTGAAAATCCGTCCCACAAAATTCAAACGACATGAACCATGCAGCACCATTGAGCGGAATTCGACCGGTCCTTGGAGGGGTAATCGGAGTGGTTTGTGTTGTTGTCGTGGGTTGGTGCTGCGGATTGCCCCATGCAGATCAAATTCTATTGTGGCGAACGGTCTGGTTAGGTGGTGGGGCGGCGTTGATCGCCATTCCAATCGCGATTTTTACCGCCGTTTGCGTCGACCTGCGGACGGTACTTGGAAGATCGTTGCTGCTGATGTTGATTGGATTGGCCGTCGTGCCCCCTTATGTCAATGTGGGCTGCTGGGATTCTGCATTCGGAAAGCTCGGTTGGCTGACGTCGGCTAAAGGCCAGATCCTTCAACCACTGCTCAGCGGGTGGTCAGCCGCGATTTGGATTCATGCGGTGGGATTTGTTCCGCCGTTTGCGGTGCTGTTTTTTTTGGCCATGTACTCGGGACGTTCGTTTGAGGAACAGGCGCGGATGGACTTGCGCCCCGGGGTGGTGTTTTTTCACATTACCCTGCGACGCATGCTGCCATTGATGTTGGTGTGTGGTTTGTGGTCTTTGATTGTTTGCAGTCGCGAAATCGCGGTGACCGATCTTTATCAAATTGGGACCTTGGCCGAACAGGTTTATTTGGGGTATTCGTTGGGACAGGTCAATGCCTTAACCACTAATTGGTCGGCGTCGGATATTGATGCCGCAGGAGAGGTCCGAGGATCGGTGCGTGTCGTGCAGTTGTTGGTTGTCGTGACGTTGGCCGCAGTTTTCTTCGGCGGGGTGACCCGTTTTTCAAACGATAGTTCGTCAACCTTGGGGGGGGATGCCGCAACCCCGGAGAGGCATCGATGGTTGAAGATGGTGGGCGGCGTGTGTGTGATTTTGTTGTTGGTCGCGGCGCCTATCGGCAATTTGATTTTTCAATCCGCAACTGCAGTGACGCTGGTCGATGGGCATCCGGTGCAGGAATGGGCGGTTGAAAATCTATCGCGCTCGATCGTTAAAGCGGCTTGGGATTTCAGGAACGCTTTTTTCTGGTCCAGCTTAATTGCGATTTCGTCAGCTTGGTTGATTGTTGTTGCTGCGTTGGTGATTTGTTTCACGGCCAAAACGCATCGAAAGGCTTGGGTGGGGATGGTTGGGGCGACCGCAGTTTGTGCGGGGCTTTCGGGGCCGGACATTGGTAGTGGGCTGACGGGTTTCTTCTCCCTGTCTAATGATTCGTTTTTACTGTGGTTTTACGATTACACAATCGGTCCAGCGGTGATCGCAAACGTGATATTTTGTTGGCCTTTGGTGACGTTGATCGTTTGGTTCGCGATCGGTCAAACCACTGAGGATCAAATCGAAAACGCGAATTTAGATCGCGTTGGAATGGTTCACAGAATTTATGAGTTTGGATTCCGGCAACACTGGCGAACGTTCGTGGGAGTTTGGATGGTTGCCGTGGCAATCTGTTTTTCCGAACTCTCGGCGTCGCAAATGGTGCTTCCGCCGGGCATCGAGACCGTAGCGCAGGTCACCCTTGGGAAACTGCACGCTGGCGTTGATGAAACAACTGCGGCTCTTTCACTGTTAACGATCGGTTTGGTTGTTGCAATCGCGTTGTCAGCTTGGATAATCATAAGGCAGGCGGTCGGGCATCAACGACCATCTGCATCGTAACCGATACTCGTTGGGAAGCGTTCGTAGACGATGCTTTTTGGGGATGCGGGTTTCAGCGTGAAAATATTGCGACATGGATTGGGGCATCATTATCAAATTTCAACGAATCGCAATTATTGGGCCGGTTTGTGTTTTACTTTGGGCTGGAGTTACGATTTCCGCTCCTGTGGGTTGGGCTGATACGCTGCAAATCAAGAAAGCTGTGGTCGCCGGTAGCGACCAAACCTTGTCGCTGGAGACCTGCGAAGGTGAGATTTTAATCGAAGCGCAGGATGGGTCATTGCTGTTTCAGGAAACCGATGGACGCCTGCGCATTGTGACCCGCGATGAAGTGGCCGTTAAGACAATTCAAGAGACGCCGCTTCCGCCGATGACAAAGCAGCAGATCGGGGAAATGTTATTGGCCGAACTGCCGGAGGGGTTTCGAATACACACGACCCGAGACTACGTCATCGCCTATCAAACCGAACGTGCGTATGCGAAATGGATCGGCAATCTCTATCAAGGACGGTTGAAACGGAACTTTAAAAAGTTCTGGGCCAATCGCAAGTTCAAGCTAAAAGTCGAAGAGCCCAAGTTTCCGTTGGTTGCAGTGATTTACGCGTCGCGTGAAGAATTTTCGGCTTGTGTTACGCGCGAACTTAAAATCGAAACCGGTACGATGGTTGCCTATTATAATTTGCTGACCAATCGCGTGATGATGTACGATTTGACCGCTGACCAGCGCCCCGGCGGTGCGGGAGCCGTTGCAGAACGTGACATCGATCGCATCCTAGGGAATCGCAATAGTATTCCCATGGTGACCACGATCGTTCACGAAGGAACCCACCAGCTAATGTTCAACAGCGGACTGCAAACCCGGTTGGCAGATTTACCGTTGTGGTTGAATGAGGGTGTGGCGATGTTTTTCGAAACACCTGACCTCAGTGCGCGGCAGGGATGGAATGGGCCAGGCCGAACCAACCATGTACGTCTGAGTGATCTGAGAAAATTTGCCCGGGTGCCCAATGCGTTGGAAATGTTGGTGGCCAGTGACGATCGTTTCCAATCTGACCACGACACAACGTTGGCGGCGTATGCCGAATCGTGGGCATTGACGCATTTTTTGGTCAATCGAAAATCGACCGAGTTTGGTCAGTACTTAAATTTTCTGTCGAAAAAACAAGTGCAGCAACCAGTCGCTCCTGAGCAGCGGTTGAAAGACTTCAAACAGTTCTTCGGGGACGACCTGTCAGATTTAGATAAACAATTTATCGAATACGTTAACCGACTCAAATGATTTTATTTTGAGAGTGCTGCCTGAATTTTAGTGGCGATCGGAGAAATCGTAGTGGGATTGGCCACGATCTCCGATCGTTGTGTATGCGGGAATTCCGATGAATCCCAATGCATTCACTGGAAAAAGCAATCTTTTGGCCACTCGGTGCCACACATTTCCGGGAAGCCCTCTTGGGGTACAGAGGTTCACGACAAGGGCTTCCGTTGAGCGTCCATCGAGAATTTACTGCGTCGAAGCCTTCGAATTATGGTTGAACTGGCGCGAATTGAATGTTCTGGATGATTGTGGGCGAGCATCACGTTAAGGTTCGCGAATACTTTCGTCGGCGTATTTGAGCAGCGGGTAGAGAAAGTATTCAATGACCCGCCGGCGCCCAACTTTTATTTCGGCGGTGGTGGTCATGCCAGGCATTAGCCGGAAGTTATCTGGCACATTATTCAGGCCTTCGGAGTTTAGCAGTTGGATCCGGGCTTTGTACATGGTGGCGCCTGTTGGCTGACCGGATGCGCCTTGTTTTTCGAAAGATCCTTCGCTGATTGCCCTCACCGCTCCGTCTAATGTCCCGTGCTTTTGATAGGGGAAGGAGGCGAGCTTTACACGCACAACGCTGCCTTTTGGCAAATCTCCGGAAGAAATCGAATCGCCGTTGGCACGATTGATTTTTGATATGTCGCGGCCTGCAATTTCGACTTCCGCTTCTAACGGGACGTCAACAGGAACTAAACGGTAAAGGGCTTCGCCGGGTTTGAGGACTGACCCCACCGATCGATCCGCGACTTCGAAAACGACGAACGCGCTGAAGGGCGTGTCTTGGGGGACGCGCAGTTCGACCAAATCGTTTGCACGGACGGCTTTGTTGAGTTCTTCTTCTATTTGGCCGTAATCTTGTGTAGCGCGTGCCAGTTCGGTCACCAATTCGCTGCGCCACTGTGCCACATAGGCGTCGCGTCGGGCACGAATTGAGTCGACTTCGCGTTTCATTTCGTGCGTTTGATTTTGGGCAGAGATATACTGCATTTCTGCTTGGCCGGTTTGCAGACGGCGGCTGAGGACGTCTTCTTCAGATTTACTGCCCCGATCGGCCAAACGTTTTATTGATGCTTCGTATTTACGATGCCCCAAAAAGGCTTCTCTAAGGTGCTCGATAGTGATTTCATTGTTTTGTTGTTTGACGGCCAGTTTCTCGAGTTCGGAATCGAATTCTTCCAACTTCGAACGGAATTGGTTTTCACGTTCTAAGAACACTTGCTTCTGCAGCAGCCAACTGGCGTCCGATTCATGTCCCTGAGTTGTGAATTCGGTCTTATCTTTTTCCGCGCTAAGCCGTGCGATTGTGCTTTTCAGCGCAATTCGCTTTGCCTTTAAAACCGCCAGATCGGCCTCGGAAAATGTCGGATCCAAGGTCGCAAGGACTTGCCCAGCGGTGACGCGATCACCGAACTGTGCGTTCATCGAACGTATCGGAGCAGTGTTGACCGTTTGGATCACAACCGGTGACATTGTTGTAATCAGTTTTCCATGGGCAGTGACAATGAGATCGACTTCGGCCCAACATGCCCAGGTAACGACGCAAATCATCATCGCTACCACGGCGTACAGGGTCCAACGAGCACGCCCGGGGACTGATTGTTTTTCTATTTCGACGGCGTCGGGTTGGAATTCAACCAAGATGCTTGAATTTGATTCGCGTTTTCGAATCGCTTCTTCGCGCGCTTCGATGCGTCGACGTTCGCGCTGTTGTTTTACCGAATCGTTCATGCGCGTCCCATTTGTTGGTACCATAAATCTTGATAGACCTTGCAAGAATCTAGCAACTGCCGATGCGTTCCTACCATATCGACGCACCCGCGTTCGAGAACAACGATCTGATCGCACGCGGTCAACGTGGACAGCCGGTGCGAAACGATGATGACGGTGCGACCTTTGGCGATGATGTTTAAATTGCGCTGGATGATGGCCTCGCTTTCGGGATCTAAAGCACTGGTCGCTTCGTCAAAGATGAGGATCCGCGGGTCTTTGAGTAGCGCCCTGGCGATCGCCAATCGTTGTTTTTGACCGCCTGAGAGGTTGGATCCGTTTTCTTCTAACATCGTATCGTATGACTGAGGCATTCGTTCGATGAATTCGGCGGCGCCGGCCATCCGAGCCACGTAGACGACTTCTTGGAAACTGCAATTAGATTTTGCCATGGCGATGTTTTCCCGAACGGTGCCACGGAACAAGAAGTTGTCCTGCAAAACGACTCCAATGTTTTGACGCACATACGCGATGTCTAGTTCCCGCATGTCCAGTTTATCCAACCGGATGATGCCGCGTTGCGGCTGGTGCATGCCTTGGATCATCTTCGTGAGTGTCGTTTTGCCTGATCCCGAGCGTCCCACCAATCCAACGACTTTGCCTTCGGGGATGGTGAAGCTTACGTTATCTAACGCCGGTGGGCTGGTGGGGCTGTAATTGAATCCAACGCCGTCGAATTCCATCCGCCCTTCGATTGCCGGTCGCAGTCCGTGGCCAATCCCAACTTCGGCGTCGCGGTTCATCACAGTGCCCAACATGCGCACCGATAGAGCGCACTGCTGATACGAGTGGACCAGTGAAACAAGCTGAACCAGCGGGCCGGTGACTCTGCCGGAGATCATTTGAAAGGCCACCAGTTCGCCCACTGACATTGACTTCCCGAGGACCAAAGATGCACCGTAGAACACCACCACGACGGTCAGCAGTCGTTCCAAAAGAGTGGAGATGGTGGTGGCCGCGATAGAAATTTTACCCACGCGGAAGTGCATCGCGACTGCTTGCGCAGAGCTCTGGTCCCAAGCCTTACGTTGAACGGGTTCCATCGAAAGCGCTTTGACGGTCTGGATGCCATGAATTGTCTCCACCAGCATCGACTGTCGTTCACCTTCGGCGTTATAGAGCGCTTCAAGTCGGCGACGATAGGGCCCCAGCAAAACTCCGATATTTATCGCCAGTGCCAGTGAGAATCCCAACACCACGCAGGTCAGCGGTACGCTGTAAAAAAATAATAATGGCAGGAAAATAAACAGTGCGGTCGAATCGAGCATTGTGCGGAAAAGGCTGCCGGTGAGGAATTCTCGAATTTGGTTGGTTTGCTGCATGTGCTTAGTCAGCACGCCAGCGGTGGTGTGTTCAAAGAAATCCATCGGCAGTCGTAGCAAGTGGCCAAAGGTTCGGGTTGCGACTCGGATGTCGATCTTGCTGGTTGCGTGTAGCAGGAGGTAGCTGCGGAGATAATTTAAAATGGCGTCAAACGACAACGCCACGACGATTCCCACCGTCAGGACGTGCAGTGTTTGTACCGCGTAGTTCACAAGAACTTTGTCGATAACAATCTGAAAGTACAGCGGAACGACCAAAGCAATCAGGTGGATGAACAATGCCGCAATGGCAACGTCAGTAAACGCGGTACGCTGACGAAACATTTCAGGAATGAACCACTTCAAACTGAAGGGCTGTTTCGTGTCCAGCAGGCTAAAGGTTCGTTTGGCGAGGATAACCTCGCCTTTCCAGGATTTCTCAAAATCTCCCCGACCTAAGTAGATGAATCCTGTTTGGTCAGCCATAGGATCGAACACCGCGACCTGTTCGACTATCTTGCCGTCGCGTTCCTGTTTGCGGACTCCAACGAGGATGACATAGTTTTCGTTTTTTAAACGCGCGATAACGGGAAAGGCTTGTTCGACCTTGTGCAATTGTTTCCAAGTGATCGATGTGTGGTGCGCTTTGAGTCCGGTATCTTTGATGATGCGCATCAACCGACGGAGCGTCGGTTCTTCGTTATCTAAAGAGTAGTCATGAACCAAGCGGTCCGAACTGACATCAATACCGTGATGGCGAGCTACCAAAGACAGGCAGATCAGCGCCGTATGTTTGATGGGCGCGGCGTTGTCGTGCGCATCATTCTCCGAGGTAACGGGCGCCGGTCCCATAGGGGCCTGGTTGTTAGGCCCTGCCTGCGATGAATTGGTTGATTGAACGGGATCTGTAGGAGTTGTCATAGATGAAAAGACGTGGGGCCGACAGTAAAAAACTGTCGATCAATTACACCTTTCGTCCCCCAAAAATATGAATTGCTTGAAAAGAAATACAAGCCTGTCGGCTGCGTGTGTTCGATGCCGAGCCCAAACCGGTAACGTAGAACCTGCATCGTTCTAAGTGTACCCGATTGTGAAGCGCTGGGGAGATTTTGTGTGGTGCTATACGGAAATGGAAAAGTATCCAACGCAAATCCGAATTCTTCGTTGACAACGTCAGATCAAAAAAACTTTACCAACGCAGCGGAAACCTTTAACAGCATAAAACCGCATGAAAAATGCCCCTCACCGATAAACTCAATGAGGGGCATTGGACTGCTGTTGTTTCTAAATCAATTAGAAAATCACGCCGGGCTGGCAAGGCTCAGTTGACCTTGAGTCGGATCGGTCGGATCAAGTGGAACGTTTGAGGCCACTTGGAACCGCTGTGGTGCTGTTGTCGCGTTTTGGAAGATCGAATTGAGACTGATGTCGTTACCAATTTGATTGCCTGAGACGTCTACCAATTGCAGTAGTTCTACCCTTTCGGCGACATTAGCAAAATTCCGGATGGTGATAGTGCCTTGGCCTGGACCACGATCAAGGGTCAGGTCGATTCGTAGGTCGTTTCCAAAACGGCGGAAGATAAAATCATCTTCCAGCGAACTAAGGGCGTTGGATGGGTCAGAAATCCTGAGGATGTCACGACCTCCATTTCCATCGGTGGAGAGTTCGCTGATCAGATCACGTCCATCGCCAAGGCTCCATTGGTAGATGTCGTCACCGTTGCCGCCCCGCAAAACGTCGTTTCCGCCGCCGCCGGTAAGCACATCGTTACCGCCATTACCGAATAAGAGATTTCTGGTTTCGTTTCCAATGATAGTGTCGTTGCCGTCTCCGCCACGCGCATTTTCAATGATCGTTCCGTTCGCGATTCTCAAAGAGTTACTCACCCCGTTGATCGATGAAAACTGCCCTTCCCGAAGGTCAATCGTGTCGTTGAAAACGCCCAATCGAACCGCGGTACGACCCTGGAAATTGATCGTGTCAATTCCACCGGCATCGAAAAGCGTCTGTAGTCGCGTCTCGTTGAAGAAGTACTGATTGTTCCCGACATTAAAGTTCGGATTGGCACCGAACTGATCGTGAAGCATGTCAACATCGAACAGTTGCGGCGTGCTGGGCAGACCCGGATAGGCTGGGAAAGGATCGTTAATTCCACCATTGTTGCCAGAGAACAGCGTGTTGTACTGGAAGTTGTTGAACTGGGACAGTGAATTTCCATCGCCAAAACCCACTGATAACGTTAACAGTGTGATTCTGAACAACTCCCGTCGAAAGACGGTTCCATCTCCAACGTTCGTGAATGTCGCCGGATCGTAGACATTGGTGTTCAACCAAATGTCGCCGCGTTCTTCGCCGAACCCGTTGTTGGTGTTGCCGTCCCTAATAACGTTGCCGTCGCCGTCTCTCAAACTGAGCGGTCCGCGTTGGGAAGCACCACCGCCTTGGAACTGGTAGGCTCCAATAGTGATTTGGGAGTCGGTCGATTCGGGTTCATAGGCAACTTCGACAAATTCAACGTTTGCGTAGGTCTCGATATTGTCAAAAACCGCTCTAAACGCTTCGCGCTGGAAGCGGTTCAGTCCGCGGGTTCCGTTGGCTTGGACTTGAGCAGTGTCGTCGTCGGGGTCGCCGTTGTCGAGGTAATAATCTGGCAGCAATGAGTTTGGAGTTGCCTGTGTTCCCTCTAATCGGCGGATACCGTCGACGAAGCTGTACGTGAGTCGAACCGGATCACCAGGCACGAAGCCGGGTTGCGGGTCAAACTGGTTTATAGCGAAGCCGCCGAAACCAACAGACTGTTGGGAGTTAACATTTAAACGAACGAAATCGGTGAACCCCAAAGCGTTTCCGCCTTGAATCAACACCGGGTCAAGCTGGCGTCCATTGTCCACTGGGGCTCCGACAAACACCAGCCGGTTAAACTGAGCAGCGTTAAGCTGGTGGATTATTCCCTGTTGCAGGGCAGCTCCATCGAGTTCAAATCCACCAGAGAGGGCATCGGTATTGGGATCGAAAATCTGAAAGCGATCAAGCGGAGGACCGCCGTCGGTTTGAGTAATCAATGTGTTGACGTTGACACGATCCAGCGTTTCGATGGTGAAATCGTTTCCGACGGCAGGGGCCACCGCGATCTGTGGGAGGACTAACCCGGTACCAGTACCGATGACCTGTTGGCCCGTGTTGGTGCCATCACTGGCATTAATGCGAAACGTTTCGCTTACCGCTGCGCTGCCTAATGTGTATGTCACTCGGCCAGATTCAACCAAATCGAATCCAACGGTGAAGGATTGCTGTGCTGTTTGTTCGACCCCATCGATGGAGAAAAAGTTTCCGTTGGCAATGGCACCGTTATCGGTGAAAGTAACGGTTGCCAGATCGTCCCCTTCAACGTCGGTGAAGGTGAACAATGACCGAGCATTGACGCTTGCTCCGGCGCGGCCGGTGACGTTGGAGACTCTTAGAACTGGTGCGTTGGAGTTCTCAAGCGTGGTGATGTTGAAGGTTGCGACGGCGCTGAAGGACGTGCCGTCGGATGCTGAAATTAAAATCGGTTCATCCAGTGGGCCAAAAGTTCCACCGGTGTATTCCAAACGTGAAAATTCCGCTGGAGTGACCTCGAAAAAGGCTCCCGAGGGCTGGCGGACACCGTCAAGAACGAAGTTTCCGGTAAGCCCGGAGGTGAATCGATCTAACAATCGATAGCTTTGGGGGGCATCACCGTCTTGATCTTGGAAAGTCACCAAAGATGAAACGTTGATCGATTGGCCAGGTAAGACTTCGCCATCGGTGACGGTCAACGTGGGTCTTGAAATTGTGTTGACCGCAACGTTGGAGATACTGTTGAATTCGAAGCCATCGAAAACCTGTACACCGATGTTTTCGACTCCCGACCGGGTACCACCACGGTAAACCAACCGTGAGAACTGGCGGGCGTTGAGCAACTGGAAACTGGCTGAAGCTAAAATGTTGCCGTCAAGTTCGAAACGTCCCGAGGACGCGGCAGGGCTACGGTCGGTGATGAAGAACGAACGTGGGGTGTCGCCATCGGAGTCGGTAACGTTAAACAGGGTTGAGGCCAATACGGTTTCGCCGGCGAGAACTCCGGTTCCAGTTCCCACGACGGTCGAAGGGGAAGAGGTGCGAACGACGATTTGTTCAATCTCACTGTGGATAGAACCGTCGAATGCTTGGACGGCGACGGTGTTGCTGCCACTACCGGGCAATCCACCGATGAAACGAAGGGACGATAGTTGGGCTGCGGTGACGGTAAAGAACTGCCCAGCAATCTGCCGTACGCCATTTAATTCGAAAAATCCACTACCGAAGTTGGGGTTCTGATCGGCGATTAAATAGCTTTCAATCGCGTCCCCGTCTAAATCGGTAACGTTAAAAATTTCGGATGCAGCAATACTTTGAGATCCGGCGACGCGCGGACTACCGACGGCGGTAACTGTGGGGCGTAAGTTTCCGGTGGCAATCAAACCGGTCGATTGCGAACTGCGGAGTCCAAAATCAACTGCTTGAACGGAGAAGGTTTCGCCGCGCTCCGTTGAGGCGCCGACATAGACAACATCATCGACCTGCGCGATCGGGATCTCGTGAAAAACATTGGCCGCCAACACGGTTCCATCAAGCGTGAAAAATCCGCCGCCATTAACGTTGTCGCGAATCAATAGGCTGTTGACGTTGTTTTCGGCATCTTCGAAACTTACTAACTCGCTCAGCCCGATTCGGCCATTGATCGGCACCACCGATGGCAACGCCGTTGCAACCGGCGCGGAATTGAAAACGGTATTAGGGTTACCAAAAATGAGATTCTGAGAAAAAGCGCCAGTGTCGATGCCATCGGAAGCACGAATGAAAAACCGCTCTGAAAACGTATCCCCGAAATTCGTGTAGACAACCCGGTCAAGGTCTTCTGCGGAAATCGTAAACAGTACCCCCTGAGGAACAACAACGTCGGGGACAAAGTCTGGATCGGCGGGTCCACCAATTCCACGGACCACGAACTGCCCACCACCAAAACCCTCGTCGCGAACACTGTAACTGACAATTTCGGTTGACTCGTTGGCCTCCGGAGTGTTCTCCGCCGCGTCAGGATCAATCGCCGTGAATAAATCAGAAAGTGAAACCTCGCTACGGAAACCGACGTTGGTTCGCAATGCATTAACTTCAGGAGCTCTATTCATTTGATAACTCGATATTGGGCAATGGAGTGATGGTAATGAGCGATAGCTACCCCATGCCGCGAAGCGACACAGGGTAGAATTGGGAGAAGTGGGTTTTTCGTATTATATAAGAAACGATTGGCGTCTGCTTTAAAAATTTGGGGATTTGGCCGAATCTGCGGTCCCTTCTTTCGCTAAAACCGGATCTGTTCGTGGTTTAACTAACCCTGCGTCAACCAATTGCTTAACCAAGTTCTCCATCGCCCCAAAACTGCGGAGGAATCCATCGGGGGACATGACGACCCGCATTCGAGGCTCTAATTTTGGTTGTTCGCCGTCTTTTTTCTGAGAAGATCCCGCCAAGGACACTAGATCAATACGCACCATACCGCCTGATAACGTGATTTCGCCCATGGTATCGGCGTAGATTTCTGGCAATGCGGACATTTAGTTTGCTCCGGTAGATAGTTAGGAAATTTCAATATCATTCAGATGGCTTGATACAGGAAAACGGCGACTGAAGATAGGGCGGTCGTGACTGAATTTGCCGTTTGCAGGCCTTGAAACGGCGGTGGCGGATGACACAGACGCCTCTTACCCGAGCAGAGCAGGAATTTGAGGAGGGGGTGTCGGGGATGCTGGCATTTTGAAATCCCATCGACAGAGGACGTCGATTGCTCTAAAAGCTCAACGAATAAGGAAATTTCGGTTTCTTTTTCGGTTCGCTCACTTCGAACACCTTTTACTGAATCACTCGCATGGCTAAAGAGCACTCAAACGTTTGGCGAAGATTACGCGGCGGCGTAAAGCCGCTGGATCGTCCTCGTCACTTCGCTTTAGCAATTGTGGTGGGAACGATAATTGGCATCATCCCCAAATTTTCCATGATCCCGTGGGCCGTGATGTTGGTCGGTGTGCTGTTGCCAACAAATTTGTTGGCGTTGATAACAGCCGCGGTCGCGTTCAGTTTTGTCGGGCCGATGTTGGATCCGCACAGCCATCGAATTGGGGCCGCCCTGCTTACGGAGGAAACCTATGCGCCGTTTTGGACGGGGCTGTTTTCCTTTAAGTATTCGGTTTGGTTACAGCTGCATAACTCTGTCGTGCTCGGCAGCACGGTGATTGCGTTGGTGGCGGCCCTCCCGGTCTACTTCATCTCCAAAGTCCTAACCAAGGTGATGAAGCCGGTTGTTACAAAGTACGTGCTGTCCAATAGCGTCGCGGACTGGATTCGCGGTTACCCCCTGCAGACAGGTTGAACGATTGTGTCCATGAAATCATTTGCCTATCTTGTTCCACGCGTTTTCATCGTGGCTCTTTGCCTGTTAGCAGCGGTGCTTGGTGCAGATCCGATCGTGCGTTACCTGATGATTGGTAGCTTACAATCTGAAGTAGGCGCAGAAATTAGCATCTCGAAAATCAGCAGCGATTTAAGAGACGGCAAGATCTACCTGAGCGACTTCAGCGTCGCCGATCCTGATTCGCTAATGGAAAATTTGTTCCAAGCGGATCTGACGTATCTAAACTTCGATCGAAAAAAACTTCTCGATCGCCAGTTCATCGTCACCCAAGCACGGACCAGCCATGTACGGTTCGGTGCGCCGCGCACCCAAAGCGGCGCGTTACCCGGTTTAGCGCAAGGACGCACTGAATCGCAAGGAAGCGTTAAAACGCGACCGGAAGTCGAAGCGAATATCGATAAGATTCAGTTCCAAAATTCTCAATCCGCAATTCAAACCGCGTGGCTGGATCAGTTCGATAAGAAACTCAGCCTCAACGATCCGGCCGAGATTCCAGTCACCTTGTTCGCCGTCGCCAAAGCCACCAACGAGCGTTGGAATCGTGATTTTGAATTGCACCGCCAACAGCTTAAATCTGTCAATCAAAAAATCGTCCAATTGGTCAACGCAGACCCACAGTTGCTTGAGTTTCGCATCAGCGCTGATGGCGCCGCGTCGGCCAAATCAAAGCGGCCAGTGAATCCTCTAAGGAAAGTCGGTGCGGTAGAGAAAGTGCCCGTTTTTTTAAATCAAGCCCTATCGGCGATCGACGATTTGAAACGCCAACAATTGGTGCTCCAACACAACGCCAATGCCGATATCGAAGCATTGGATGCGGCGTTTGAACTCGATATCGCAAAAAAGTCCGCAGCAGGTGTTGGTCAGGGAATTGGTGTGAATCCTGATACGGTCACGAATTTGCTATTGGCCAAATTTCACCAACAGTCGGCCGCCGACGCCATTAAGTGGATGGTTTGGTTGCAGGCCAAACATGACGCGGTGACAGGTCGTACGAAACCAAGCCGAGGTGTCAATTTTTTCCAAGACAGTTTTGCGGAACCAAGTTTCGTGATCGAAAAAATCGAAATCGATGGCGAAGGCAATTTTGCCAATGAGCACTTCCATTTTGCAGGGCATGCACTAAACCTGTCGAATCGCCCAGCAGGCTACGATCACCCGGCGCGATTCGAACTTCGGGCTCAGGGAGAGCGCCACTTTCACATCAATTGCGAGATGGACCGACGCGGCGACAGCGCCGTAGATCGCTTGGTGATTGAGTCTCCAAGTTTCAACCTGGGGGAACAAGTGTTGGGTAACCAAAACGCGATGCTGGTGTCACTGTCGCCGGGAACGCAACTCGGTGGAAGGATAGAATTGGCTTCTAACGATGGAGAAATCACAGGCGCGATGGTGCTGGACTTTTCAAACGTCGCCCTCGTCGTTCAAGGGCTCAATGAACTGGCCGGCGGGAAGGAAATAGAAGTACGATTGAACCACCAGCTTTCGACGCTTAATCAATTCCAAACCCGTGCCAAAATCACCGGGAAAAAAGATGCGCTGTCGCTGGAATTACACAGCGACTTGGGAACGCAGATCGCCGAAGCGATGGAGTCAGTTTCCGACCTTACTCAGAAAAACGCTCTCGCTGTTCGTCATCAGAAAATTGAAGACTTTTACCGAACACATGTTCGACCACTGCAGGAAAACATACAATCTGAGGTCGATAAAATTAGCGGGGCGCTCAACGATCAAATTTCCCAGACTGAAAACATCCAAAGAGCACAACGAACCGCTGCTGCCCGCTGGCCGGCGATTCGGTAACGCCTTTCCTGTTTTTTTATTTGGCTTTTCCCTGATTTCTTAATGGCAAGGCTCAAAACGGCAGCGGTAATGGCCGCAATTCTCGATGGCTGTGTTTGCGGGAATTCGCCCCCCACTACATTGACTGGAAATAGCAAACTTCAGACGCACTCGGTGATATCAAGTTTCAGAAAGAACTTTCTTGTTTTGATGCTGCGCTACTCCTTTGGGCAACGTTTCGGGCGGTAGTGAGGGACGCTGCAGAAGTGAAGCTGGATTCGCCAGAATTCTTTTCAGCGTTTTTTTACCAACGTTGATTGTTCGGATTTCTGGCGGATGAAACTTCGTCTAATGACGTTCGTCGCAAAACGAAGCGGCGTGCGCGTTCCCCTGAACGTGTGGAGCAACCAAAATCAAATCAGGAATGCATCTATTGGCTGACGGTGATCATGTCGATGACCGTGATGACATCAGCCAGTTGCTGGCAAGTGGATAGCGCAATCTGTCGGCGGTAATAACTCTGCACGGTGCCACTGATAGTGACTAAGCCGTGATCGACTTCGACTTCCAGATCTCTAAACGAGGGGAAGTGCTGGTCGCTCAATCGCTGACTGATTGCGCTTTTCAGGCGGTCATTGCCGGTGTCTTTTTGAATATGTTTTAACTGTCCCATTGAAAACTCCGTCGCTTTGGGGCCGTCCATAGTTTCGACGTGTCGAGGCAGCAGGTGTACATCAAGTTGTGTTTTTTGACACAGGAATATTGTTACACGCTTTGGCAGGGAAAGCCCCCCGAAACGCACACGCCACAATGGCCATTCCCATCGCCGCTTAACATACCACACTGGATCAAAATGTCGCATAGTGGTTTTCAAAATTCCGCACCGAGATTTTTGCGACAATGGATTCGTCGAAGATGCTGCGAAATATATAGTGTCATCGGCTGATCGAGCAACATATTTCACAGCTAGTTCTCAAACAAGCGTCGTTTGAGAAGCAGAATTAAAGAACTCGAAATCCGTCCGAGAAAATACGGTTGAATTGTTGCTTAATCAAAAAACAGCATCAACTCAAAACGGAATTTCGAGTGAACAAGAAACTAAGGCAGCAGCTCGCCAAACGCAAGCGCAGACTCGATCGCCGAATCGATAAGCAAGTAGGCAAGGCTTGGGTGGGAACCTAGCAATGCGCGACCGCTGGCAGCAGTATAAATTGGCAAACGGCGATGACGAAGAAAGGGCGAATTCCCACAAGTGTTCTCACGAATCAGTTTCTATCTAAAACTACCATGTTTCGAATTTCCATATCCCATTTTACACGCGCTGCATCGGTCAACTCGCCACCGGGTTGGACTTTGTAAACCGAAAGCTGGCGGTCCCCGATTTCGCTGGTGATTAAAAAACGTCCACTGGGGGAAAGGTTAATCTTCCACGGGATGTTGCCGACCTTTTTTCGGTGCGCGAGCGCCAAACGACCATCAGCTGCAACTTTGTAACTGAAGATGCTGTCCTCGGTTGATTGGAAGTCGCGCACCGCGACGAATAACCATTGCGAGTCAGCGGACATCGCCAGGTCCGAAGCGTGCAAGCCCCGTTTTCCCTTTTGATACGGTGCTCGCCGAGCCAGAGATGCGACGTGTTGGATGTCGTTAAGCCCACCGTTGCCAGAGATTCGGTAGACGCTCACCCCCAATTGCTGTTCGTTGCTGAAGTAAACGATTGGCAAGTTCGGGTGATACGCGGCGTGGCGAGGCCCAAACATGGCAGGGGGCGCGGCATTGAAAGGTTCTAAAGGTGTTAGCTTTCCGGATTTTTCATTAAAAGAGAATTGAAAAATCGCATTGTTATCCTTCACGCAGGGAACGTAAGTAAAACGATTGTCGGGGGTCGTGAGAATACAATGAGCTGATTTTTTGGGCAATTCAACGATGCTCGTCTCTTTGCCAACGACGCTGTTTTCATTCAACCGGTGCACGACAACCACACCAGCACGGTAGTCAGCGCTAAGGTAAAAATTTCCCGATCGGTCAACGCTTGTGTATCCCGTTGAGTGGGCGACGCGCGAAGATCCTTGAATCTCAAATTGGTTGCCATCGGTTTTGTGGTTGGATTTGTCATCGCGTCCCATCCAATGAACGGTCAGCACCTGCGACTGACCGTCGTCACCGCGCCCGGTAACCAAGAGGTGCTCATTTTTTGGGGTGACGCAAAGGCCAGTGGGTTTCAGCGGTAAAGAGAACGTGTCGCCGCGTTTTAACTCAACCTCACCTGCGGTGCTGCGAACCTCAAGTGACTCTAAACTAGAGGTTTTTTTGTTGATCGAAAACACGTGAAACGATTCGTCTTGGCAATGCGCTTCAGGCGATTCAATGACGGTCAAAAGTATCGCGCATATTAAACATGCACACCAGGGAACTCTATTTTGAATTTTCATGAGATACATCAATGGTTTCGTGTTTACGACAACTTCAAAAGAAAAGTTCTAATGCTCTTTTCATCATAGGGAAAGTGCTTGGTATAGGCCACGCCACCGATCGTCAAGCAAGCTCGCAGCGTAAATGCTGACCGCATTGCTTCATTCTATTTTCTATTTCGAGTGTTGCCACTGAGTTGATGGCTTTTAAAAACGCTTGGGCCGATTTGAAGCGTTTTGCCAAGTGACCGCCACTGTTTGTGGAAAGGGGAAGGGCTTGTGATTGGCCAGCGGGGAAATTTTGACATTGGGGACGGTGGAGCCAAACAACAAAACGCTTTTGAAAAAATACCTCCGTCGTTTTTTCCGATCGGCCAATCGGAGACGATTAGTTCTTGATGTTCGAGTGGCAATTAGCGTTTCAACCGGGACTCGCATTGCGCGAGGTCACGGTTGATGAAAACCTTGAAGAAAGATTAGTTTTTTTAAAAAAAAGAGCCTTAAAAATTCCGTCACCAAATAGAATACGAGGTTCTTTTTTGGCCACACACACTCTTTTTTGGCACTCGTTATGCTTAAAAAACATTTTGCTTTTCTGACACTCTGCTTTCCTCTTTCTTCCACCGCTTTGGCACAAGTACCTCCGGATATCGACAGTCTTCGTTGGACTGGGTTGACCGCACAGACTCAAGCTCAGGGGTTCAGCCAAGGCGACCCGCTACGTTTGACTTGGGGGTTTGTAAATGACGGTTTGACAATCCCCAATTTCGGCGGCGATTCTGGCCCAACAGGCGCCAGTGACTTGACGGCGAGACTGGTTGAAATTTATGGCTCCCAATCCGCAGCACAGGCTGAGTTCCAGCAGGTGTTCGACCGCTGGGAAAGCCTTTCAGGTTTGGAGTACTCCTTCGAAGCGAACGATGATAACGCTGCTTTCTCAGGCTTCAGCCCGGGGGTGCTTGGCACTCGCGCTGACGTTCGCATCGGTGGTCGGAACATTGATGGCAACGGTGGCGTCCTTGCCTTCAATTTCTTCCCCAACGGGGGAGATATGGTAATCGACACCAATGATAATTTTTTCGAATCCCTTGGTGACGATTCGCTGCGTTTAAGAAACACAATTGCTCACGAACATGGGCACGGCATTGGAATAGAACACTTCAGTTCGCCGGACGCTCGGTTTCTCTTAGAACCCTTTTCAGACCTGACGTTCGATGGTCCTCAGTATCATGACATTCTGCTGGCCCATCGTGGTTACGGAGACGTCAACGAAAAAAGCAACGGCCAATTGGGCAATGATTCTGCCGCGTTAGCGACAACTTTGGGGACGGTTGGGTTGGGCCAATCCGTTGTCATTGGTGAATCGGCACGGCGGGACGGCACGCGCTCTTTTGCGGTGCAAGCCGATGAAGTTGATTTTGTAAGTATCGATGATACTTCGGACACTGATTTTTATAGTTTCGACGTTGAAGCAGGATCATTGGTCGACATCAGCCTGGAAGCCCTCGGCGTGACCTATGAGATCGGCCCTGTAGGCGGCCCGGTCGGTGATTTCGACACCTTGCTGAGAAGTGATCTGGCGTTGTCTTTGTTTGACTCCGATGGCGTTACGCTTTTAGCAACATCAAACGGTTCGGGACTGGGGGGGGCAGAGTCGATCGAAAACTTCCGATTTGATTCAGCGGGCACGTTTTTTATTAGTGTCTCTGGATTAGACAATGCCGATGCGATTTCTCTGGATACTCAATTCTACGGATTGAACATCAGCAACCTCGTCGCTGTCCCCGAACCATCCTCAATCGTCTTCTTTGTTGCGACCGCTCTTGCCTGGGGTCGCCGGCGACGGAAATCCTAACCTGGGTTTGCCAATTGCAAGAAACGTAGCTTGAGGATCGAACCGCGTTGTGCTCGGGACCACCGTTGCTGGTGGTCCCAACGATCGGCGTGTCACAGACGGGTTCCGTTCGGGCGTCGGTCGGTGCGTCGGGGCTTTGTTATTGGGCACTCGTGAAAAATATGTGGTTGGCATTTTGAAGCCCGGCAGGTTGCGATTGTTCGAATTTTAAGGTCCCGCGGTCCCCCTTTCGTTTGAGAGAGGTCGCGTCTCTACCCTAAGACCGCAGCCTTTTATAGCTGTCATTTTCTCACGAGTCTCCAGCCTTTTCGAGGACTTTGAAAGTTGATTCGTGTTTTCGTTTGTCTTTTGCAGGTGGCCTTGGCTTCTTTTTCCACTTGTTCTTTTTGAATTTACTGAGCTGAATGTTTCCGGCAAACCGTTTTAACTTGGCTGCCATTTGGATGGGAGTTAACTTGCCGTACTTTTGTTGCCAGAATGAATCGTCCATCACCACCGTCATGCCAGACTCAACGGACGCGATTTCATTGGCGGCGTAATAGACGGAAAACTCTTCCGCCGCTTTCGCACCATGCCTGCTGCCAATCGCTGCGCGAATGACCGAGAATAAATTAAAGCACACCAGTGCCATGCAAAAACCAAAAGAAAGATCGCCGGTGTGTTGCTGGTCGGCATGCTGATCGAAAATCCTGTCCAGACGCGCACGAAAGCGTGTTGGCGATCATCGCCCTTGCCATCACGCTTATTGGTTTCTGTTTCGAAAACTTCTCAAAGGCGGTTTCAACGAATTTCATTGCTCTGCCTGATAAACCAAGGGGCACAAAGCGACTATTATTTATGGGAAACACAAGCAATACACGCAAACAGAGTGCTGACTGAAATGTGTTGCTTATAAAGGGCTGGCCCAAAACCCCAAACTCAAAACTAGGAGCACCGTTGCCCTGTTCTGCCCATCATCGGTTTCAAGCGGTGCGGCGCGTCACTTTCACCAACGGCGGACGATGCGAAGGTACTGGCGGCGGCGGTTCAGGGGGAGATTGCTTAGGACTCCGGTTCAGCATCAGTAAAATCGCTGGTAGCATAATCACGTCGGCTAATAGTGCGATGATCAGCATCAGGGTGATCGACCACGAAAACCGAACCACCACCAGCATCGGGCTGAAATAATAAACGATCATCCCGGCACTCCCAATCAGCGTGGTGTGCAGCATCGCCGGTCCACATTGGGCGATCGTGAGCTCCAGAGGCCGATCGACATTGGTCAAGCTTCCATCAAATTCACGATAGCGGATTAGGAAGTGGGTCGTGTCGTCGACCGCGATCCCGAGCGCCACGCAAGCGGTGATCGCCAGCGCTAAATCGACGGGGAAATTGAACCAGCCCAAGGCACCGAAGACCATCAGGATTGGAAACACGTTGGGGACCATCGCGATCAGCCCCAGCCAAAATGAACGTAAAACAAAAATTAACAATGGCGTAATGATCACAAACGCCGTCACAAAATTCTTGAACAGATCGGCCAGCAGGGTCAACTGAGCATGGTTGAAGAGGTGAGTTTTGCCGGTGTAAATTAGGTTGGGGCGGTTATTGGGCGGGGCGTTTGACAAAGCGTTTGTGGAGGCGTTTTTTGGGGGGCCTGTTACGGTGCGCGATTGTTCAGCCCCCGTTGCCGCAATGCTGGCGTTAGAAACGTCGACGATTTTTCGGGCCAGCCCATCGAAGTCGTTTCGTTGTGTGAAGGGGAATCGTAAACTGATGCGCCATGTTTCGGAATCGTTAGCAATGTTGAGAAAGTTGCTGTTGGCCATCCTTTCCCGATCGTGCTTCAGCCGTTTCTTGTAAACCGAATCGGCAAACACCGAACGTAGACGCGCACGTTGCGGTTTAACTGGGAGGAAATTGAGTAATGAATAGGTCACGCCGACTTCTGGCAGGCGTTCAAGAGCGCGTTGCACATCGCGCACAAGGTCGACTCGATCCGAAAAATTTTCTGCGCTGACAGCGTCAAAACAGACCAACAGTTCAGTTTGGTCCATCGGCCCGAGACGGTCTTCCAAAGCGCTAATCGATTTAAATATTTCCGAATCCGGGCGAAAAAGATTCTCAACTTCAACGTTGGCGGTTAATGTCGACAACCCATGAGCTCCAAGAATCATCAACGCAACGCAGGAAACGTTAATCAATAACTTGTGTTTTCGAATTTGACTCAGGAGTGTCTGCCAGACCGAAGTGTTATCTTTTTGGAGGGCTAATTTTTGCAATCCTGGTTGGCCCAAACGCATTAGTAGCCATGGCACAATAATCAGTTGAAACGTCAGCGCGATGATGACGCCGGAGGCGCAGAAATATCCGAAGCTTCGAATGGCAGGGAAACTACTTCGGGCCAGCGAAAGCATCCCAACAGCGGTCGTGAGCGTGGAAAACGTGCATGGCTTCCAGCCGATTTCTAACAAGCGTCTCACTTGTCCGATGCGATCCAAGCTATATCGGGACAAATGAATGCTGCCGGAGGTGGTCAGCACGAACACCAGCGCCGGAATGATCGACATCAATCCGCCGAATTTTACTCCGCAGGCCGGAATCAGCGCCACGCTGACCGCCGAAGCTCCAAGGGCGGCGGTAAACACGATCATTGTCAGGCCAAAATCACGCAAACAAACCAGCGAAACCAGCGTCGCAAAGATGGCTGATGGAATCATAAAATACTTAAATGAGTTCTTCAGCTGCGTATCAACAAAGGTGCCGATATAAGGATACCCGCCGATCGACACGTCGGATCTTTGCAAACCCGGAACCTCTTGGATGGCTTTCCAAACAATGTCCATCGCGCGGCGACGGTTCTTGGTGCCTTGGTTTGACAACTCGATTAACGCACACGTCAGGTCTGGATCTTGAACACCAAAGAAGACTCCCTCCATCCGTCGGGCGACATCTTTTTGCTTTATCTTCAGCGCTCTTTTAAGAAATTTCGCTACGTCAGCCCCGTTGGTGACCGACTGAATCAGGTTGTCCCCATCGTCATCTCCTCTTAAAACCGCTGCGGAGAACGCAGGCAATCGCGGGTCGGACACTGTGCAGTCATTCCACGTCACAATTAAAAAATCATCGGCCCCGAACTTACTTTGAAAAAAGTTGTAGTCCTGCCGCGCATGTGATTGATCGGGCAACCATTGAAGGACATCTTCGGTGTTGGACTCAATGCGTGAGAAACCAAAGACGCAGAAAAAAACGCTGAACAAAGCGAACGCGATGCCAACTATATCAATACGTTTCACTTTAAACCGCCGAGAAATGGACCGTCCCTAGGATTCCGTGGCCGAGCGCAGGCGCTTAACAATTCCGCAGCGATGGCCTACCCCGCCCAGTATTTTCATGCGCTCCGTTGACGTCGCCTGATTCTATCAGAGTTTCTGCTAATTGTTGGTCGGCGTCTCAAAATTTAACCGTGTGTGAGACTAGGCGACTTTCATTCGCATGTAAACATCTTTTGCAAGCGCAGCGACCGTGGGCATGCGCATGATTGAGTAGTGCCCCCCCGACAATGCGCGTTCTACAATCGGATACGGAGTGTAGGCCTCCCAAGCCTCTCGGCGTGCTTGTTCGTCAGTCGCCGGTTCGGTTGGCCACCAAATGTTCAGAGGCGTTGCGAAAGCGCTGGCGTTGAATTGTGTCAATAAATTGCAATGTGTAATAAACCGAGCCGCGAAACGACAAAGCAATTGGGTTTGAGGGCTCTCTTGAGAGATATAGCCTCTCACTTGCAAGAACTCCAGCCACTGTTCAAAGTCAAAGTCTTGCGATCCAAAGCTCATCGCGATCATGCCTCGGACATCCTCTTGCGTCTTTTCAATGGAGTAACTTTGAAACACGCCAAGTTTTTGGAACTGCAGCGACAATTGGGTTAGCCGAAGCTCTAGTTCCTTTTTAGTGGAAGCCTCATCGTTAATCCAACGTAGGTCGCTGTCGATCAATCCAATAAAACTCACATCTCTTCGGTACTTCATCAGCTGATTTGAAACCGCGGTCGCCAAAAATCCACCAAAAGAAAAACCCAGCAGTCGAATCGGTCCCTCGGGTTGGCATTGGTCGATCAGTTTCGCGTACACCTCGACCATCGTGTCAATAGAATCGAACTCCCGCGCGTCGCCGGCAAGCAATCGCGATTGAATTCCAACTACGGAGATCGTTTTGGGGAGATTGCGCACAAGTTTGCGGTAAACGCCGACGTCACCCCCGGAAGGATGCAAACAAAACAATGGCGCTCCGGAACCAGAACTTCGAAGTGGCACTAAATGAGAAGTCGCTTTTGTTTTCGGCAACGTTTCTTTGTCTGCCACACACAAATGGTTCATGTTGATCAAGCTCGTGGTTGTACGTTGGTTGAGAAACGGGATTTTTGCGCGAGCTCCAGCCGCCGCACAGAGGTAGACGCCACCGATAAACGGGCCTTACCCGATAATCGTACAATGCAACATAGTTAAAAGAACAGAAATGACACCCTGTTCCCAGACTGTTGGGGGAAGTTATTGGCAATCGCGGCTTGGACGCGAAAAGAACCCGCCATTATTGCCGTTTAAAGGCCAATCACAGCCCGGCTCAAACAGTAAAGTGTTCAGAGAAAACGGCGACTTCTTGGATTATCCGCAAAAATTTAGAACCGTGTTGAAGGGCGGGGGGATTTTGATCATCCGTCTGGATCCGGTCTACATGGATCAATGGTTGGAAAAAAAATGTATATTTTCAGTTCCCAAATCGATCAATTGTTGCGTGAATAATCGTTACTGTTAGCACGTGCGGCGTTCCGTCAGATGCGAAGCGACGGGTATCCCTAAAGTGACTTTTTTGGAAAACACAATTCTTAAATCAAAGAATGACGAAACCGAAGAAGCCATGACAGCCGATGCCGGAGGTAATTATGTAAAAGCTCCGTGATGCTTGCTTCTGAAAGACGGCTATTTTACGGGCAAAGTAATTCCGGGATTTTTGGCAATGTCGCAAGCTGTTTGTTATCTTTTTAGGTGACTAAAGATGTAGCAACATTTCACCACCTCACAGGAATTTATGATGGGCAAATGCGAGACTTGCGGCAGCCAGAACAGCGATCTTTTCGAAATCGTCAAAGACGGCGTTACGCGAACATTTGACAGTTTTGAGTGCGCGATTCAATCAATGGCAACGAAGTGTTACAACTGCGGTTGTTTGATTACTCGAAGACCCCACTTCACCGGTGACAAAGCCTATTGTTGTAACGCATGTCAGAAGCAGTACGATGCTGGTTTCAATCAGTTATCAGGACGCGTGTGACCCGCATCATTTTGTTGGCGTCTTCTGAGGGCTTAATGGGCTATTGTCACCTCACGACATTCATAGTTGCTGCTAAATTCCCTGAAGAGTCTTTTTGTTTTGCCCCCACTGAAGCATCGCCGCTGAAAAATAGACAACCGTTGATCGCTCCGCCACGACGGGCATTCAATTTACATTCATTGTCGGGCCATCGGGGCCGTGGTGGGTGTTGGAAACGTCGGTTTGATGCCTTGAGGCGGTCGATGGCTTGGGCATTAGCCAGCCTTCATCACGGTACCAGCCCACCGTCTGAGTAATCCGATCGGCGAAAGGAGCAGGGAAGGCACACCCCGTTTCTTGTTTAAGTTTTTCGTTCTCGCACGCCCAACCTCCAGCCGTAACGTCCCAGACATTGTCGTTGTTTATAAACGGTGGTGATCTTTTAGGGTTCCCAATCAAGGTGTTGACGCCGTCGATCAATCGAAACGTTTCTCGTTATGACCGCAGTGTTAGATCGGAACGCGTTTGCGGTTTATCGCCCTTTTTCAGTCTGTTCGCCGTCGGTGGATTCGGCAATCGGATCGGGGCAGTCCGAATCGGCGATCGTTGCTTTTTTGATGCGTTCAATTCCAACGTTTGCTTTGTCGGAGAAACGTCGTTCCAAACTTCGCCAGTCCATGATCAATTTTCCGCCGGTGCTCTTGTGTTGCTTTTCCCAATTCATCAGCAAATCCAAGCACGCGTGATCAATGTAGGTCAGATGCTGGAAACGGACATGGAGTTCAGAAGAGGGATTCACTTCCTCCAGTTTGGCAGCCAGATTGGGCAGTCGTAAAAACGTAGCGGCCCCTTCCATTTCCAGTTGAGCCACGCCGTCTTTTTGTTTCAGTTCCAATTGCAGGTGCGAGAATCGGTTCAGCAGTTTTGCCGCCGACAAAAGTATCCCGACGACGACGCCAACCAAGAGGTCTTCGCCGACGATCACCAACATCGTCGCGAAGTAGATCAAAACTTCGCTTTTACTGGACGCCCACAGGTTTTTAATCTGTTTCACGTTGACCAGTTTAATCCCGATGTGAACCAGTAACGCGCCCAAGGCGGCCCTCGGGATGTAGTTCAGCACGAACGGCAACACGGCCACAAAAATCAACAACCAAGCCCCGTGAAAAATGGTTGATAGGCGTGTTTTGGCCCCCGAATTAACGTTGGCCGAACTTCGCACGATAACGCCCGTCATCGGCAACGCGCCGACCAGGCCGCAAAGTATATTGCCGACGCCTTGCCCGGTGAGCTCTTTGTCGTAGTTGGTTCTTACTCCCGAATGCATTTGGTCCACAGCGGTTGCACATAGTAGCGTTTCGGCGCTGGCGACTAAAGCGATAACCATGGCGCCGGTGAGAACTTCGGGTTCAAACAACATCGAAAACCAAGTTCCCGTCGTCGGAAAAGTCATCTCGCTGAACATGTTGTCGGACACGGTGAGCATCTTGATTTCTAATCCAGCGATCGCAGCGAAAGCAGTGGCGACAAGAATTCCAACCAAAGCGGCAGGGAAAAGCTTGAGTTTGTCCGGAACGATTCGTGGCCAGACGACGATACAAGCGATCGTGATCAGCCCGGTAAGTGCCGCCAGATGATGATTGTCGCTGGTGTCCGAAGAGAAGCATTTATTGATGGCTTCGGGGATGGTTGCCAGATACTGTAAACCGCCGTGGGCTTTTTCGCCGTGCCATAAGGCCACATGATCAAGCATCACGTGGAACTGGCTGACGAGGATTAAGATTCCAATGCCCGCCAGCATGCCTTTGATGACCGCGGGTGAAACGGCGCGAAACCACTGGCCTAGCCGTAGGCGACCGGCTATGACCTGCAAGATTCCCGAAAGAAATACCGCGGTACCCAGCACCATCATCGCGTACTCGATCGCGGCAGGATCGTCGATGGTCATCCCCTCACCCATTCGGGTAACAAAACGTTGCTTCCCTTGTGAAATCAGGTCCGCCACAATCACGAACAGGCCGGCGGCCGGGCCGCTGACCTGGAGCGGAGAACCGGCTAACACGCCCACCACCAAGCCCCCAATGATCCCGGTGATAAGGGCGCGAGGCGGCGGAACGTCTACGGCCACCGCGATGCCGATACACAACGGCAACGCGACCAAGAAGACCACGATGGAGGCTAGGAAATCTGATTTTATATGAGCAAACAAGTTGTTCGAGCTATCCCTTGCAACAGAAGCGTCGACGTTATTTTCAGATGATTTATTCATAAAAACATGCTTCACGAAATTAAGTTGCTGCGTTGTAAGGTGCTGCGTTGTAAGGTGCTGGCCTTTGCAAGCGACATGCCAGCAAAGGAGCGGGCTGATCCACGATCGGTTTGATAACTACTAATTAAATCAAATTCATGCTCCGTCACAATACTAATCCAGAACGCATTTGAGGATATCAAAGAGATATAATGACACACTGTCAACCGTCAAATTGATGGCGTTAGTATCGATTGCTTTGACGGTGACCGTTTTACAGATGTAAGTGACTTAATTTTGATATTTCGGTGATAGCTACAAATGGACACGATGTTTTAACCAGCGGAGTGGCAATCTGTAAAGAAAAATGCAATTTTCTATGGAAGCGTGAAATTAATTGCTTTCCGGCCGATGGTGAAGATCACGCCGCACGCAGAAAAACAGTCTCAGCGAAATCATTTTATTGATTACGTCCAGACGAGCCCACGAAAAAACCGATGTACATTTTAGCTTTACAACATTTGCGGGAATGCTTCAGGTGAAGTTTTCTGCTTAACAGGATGAGATATACAGGAGAGTCCAAGATGGCTGACGCCGCTGACGCAACAATTGGGGGTGCTCTGATGAGCGATGACGTTTTAAAATCGATGCCCGAGGAACTCCATCGTCACTTGCTGTACACGCTCAGCTGCGACAAGCTAACGGAGGATCCGACCTACTATTACCAGGCTTCGGCATTGGCGGTTAGAGACCGCATCAGCCAAGCGTGGCGGGCCACCAAACAGGCAGTCAGCACCAGCGACACCAAACGGGTTCACTACCTTTCGCTTGAATTTCTCCTTGGGCGTTCGCTGAATAACGCGATTCAGAATCTGGATCTTGATGCGGCGGTTAAAGACGGTCTGCACAAGTTCGGAATGCACCTCGAAGAGGTCGTCGAAGCCGAACACGATGCCGGTCTGGGGAACGGCGGTCTGGGACGATTGGCGGCGTGTTTTTTGGACAGCTGCGCCAATTTGAAGCTTCCGGTAACCGGATACGGCATTCGATACGAGTATGGCATGTTTCATCAAAAAATCGAAAGCGGTCGTCAAGTTGAAGCACCAGATCACTGGTTGCGGGATGGAAACCTATGGGAAATCGAACGGCCCGAAGATACTCGTAAAGTTCACCTCTACGGGCACACCGAACGGTACTACGATCAAGACGGCCAACTGCGTTCGCGCTGGGCGAATGCTCAGAATTTGTTGGCTGTTCCTTACGACATGCCGATTCCCGGATATAAGAACAACACCGTCAACACGTTGAGGCTTTGGAAGGCCGCGGCGACCGACGAATTCGACCTCAATGAATTCAACGCCGGCAGTTACCCCGAAGCGGTCTCAGAAAAAAACAACGCCGAACAAATTTCGATGGTGTTGTATCCCAACGACTCCAGCGAAAATGGGAAACAATTGCGGCTGAAGCAACAGTATTTTCTCACCTCGGCCAGCCTCCAAGACGTGTTGGCGGATTGGGTCGATCGCCATGGAGAGGATTTCTCTAAGTTCGGTGAATTGAATTGTTTCCAGTTAAACGATACCCACCCCGCGTGTGCCGTTCCCGAACTAATGCGTTTGCTGATTGACGAGCACAAATTGGAGTGGGACGAAGCGTGGTCGATCGTGACCTCGTGCATGGCGTATACCAATCATACGCTGCTGCCGGAAGCGCTGGAGCGTTGGTCTGTCGGCCTGTTCAGCCAGATGTTGCCGCGATTGTTAGAAATCATTTTCGAAATCAACGAACGGTTGCTGAAGGCCGTCGCAGCGGCCAACCCAGGCGACAATGAACTGCTGAAACGCATTTCTCTGATCGAAGAAGGCGACCATCCGCATATTCGCATGGCCTATTTGAGCATCGTCGGTAGTTTTTCAGTCAACGGTGTTGCACAACTACACACTGACCTGCTCAAAGAGGGGCTGTTCAGTGATTTTTACAAACTCTGGCCCGAGAAGTTTAACAACAAAACCAATGGCGTTACTCAAAGACGCTGGCTCAGCCATTGCAATCCGAAACTCAAGGGGCTGATCAGCGACGCGATTGGCACCACGTGGGAATCCGATTTAGAGTCGATCTCCGACCTCGCGCCCTTAGCCGAAGACGCCGAATTTAGACAACGATGGGCAGCAGTGAAATTGGCCAACAAACAGCGTTTTTCGGACTACGTGAAGGAAAACACGGGCGTCGAATTTAGCACCAATGCGATGTTTGACGTCCAAGTCAAACGTATTCACGAATACAAACGACAACTGTTGAATGTGCTGCATGTGATTCACCTGTATAACCGAATCGTTGCCGGAGACACCCAGGGCATGGTGCCGCGTTGCGTGTTAATTGGTGGCAAAGCAGCGCCCGGTTACCACTTGGCTAAGGTGATTGTGAAATTGGTCAACAACGTTGCCGAGGTGGTCAACAACGATGACCGTGCTAAGGATTTGTTGAAGATGGTTTTCTTCCCGAACTATCGAGTCTCGGCGATGGAGATCATATGTCCGGGCACCGAACTGTCGGAACAGATATCGACCGCCGGAAAAGAAGCCTCAGGCACAGGCAACATGAAATTCATGATGAACGGTGCGCTGACGATCGGAACACTCGACGGAGCCAATATCGAGATCCGCGAAAAAGCGGGTGCTGAAAACTTCTTTCTGTTCGGCCTCGACGCTCATGAAGTTGCCGAAACAAAGAAGGCTTACAACCCCAACGAGATCATTGCCGGCGACGAAGACATTCGCAGAATCATGGAAGTTTTGGAACAAGGGACCTTTAACCGAGATGAACCCGGGTTGTTCGAAGTGCTGACTTCGGGGCTTCGCAATTCTCACGACCAATGGGTCACGATCGCTGACCTACGTAGCTATATTGATGCCCAGGCGGTCGTCAACGATACCTATCGGGATCAGGAAAAATGGAACCGGATGAGCATTCTCAATGCCGCCAACAGCGGCTGGTTCAGTAGCGACCGCACGATCCAACAATACGCCGACGAAATCTGGAAAGTCAAACCCGTTTAGACGGCCCGGCACATGAACGCGGTCGCGGAGAGGTAGGCGTTTGCGTTGCAACGTTTCAATCTGCGTTGGCGGAGATGCTCAACGGCGTTTTACAGCCTTTTAAAAAAGGTTGATTCATTGCTGACGTGACGCGTCACATCGACCGGTCTCATGAAAGTGAATCGTCGGAGTCGGGAGCCCACTGTGAAGTATAGGTCTGTGTTGCGGCGGATTGTTCGACGTTGTTGTTCAAAGAAGCCGCAGCGCAGATGTTTCGTAACATCCCGGCAAATACAAATTGATGCACGGGATAAAGTGAGTACCAGTAAACCAGTCCAAAGACGCCAACGGGATCAAAAATTGCGGTCTGTCTGACAATCGAACCCGAAGCGGTAGGTTTGACTTCAAACTCTAACCACGCTCTGCCTGGGACTTTCATTTCTGCCCGAAGGCGCAGCGCCCGTCCGGGGTCATACTTTTGGACTCGCCAAAAATCTACCGCATCTCCGATCATCAATTGGTCCTGTTCGCGTCGACCGCGCCGAACGCCAACCCCACCGACCAACAAATCTAGAAATCCTCGAATCTTCCACAGCCAATTGCCGTAGTACCAACCGGTTGCACCACCAATCCGCGCGATTGGCCGAAATGCTTCTTGGGGGCCAACGGCGATTTGCTGAGTGCGAGAATCGACCAATCGGGAACCAAAACGAACCCCGCCCCACGATTTCGGTTTCCCGGCCGAAGAAACAGAGTCCGACCAACGCGTGACCGCGAATTGTTCGTCCTCGTTTACCAACGCACGAAAGATCGCCATCTTGGTCGACCGCGGGACGACGGTGAAATACTTGTCGGTCAGGTTGCTTGAGACGAGCGTTGGGTTTCTTAAGCTTTCGACCAACTTCCGCCCCACGCGCGCGTATAGAGGAGTTACCAATCCTAACCAAAGGCTGGACAGGTAGGGCGTCAGCAGCGGCACGGGGATCATCCAACGACGAAGCCCGCGCAGTCGCGCATAAAGCTGCATTATCTGACCGTAGGACAATTGGTCAGGCCCGCCTATTTCAAACACAACGGTTTTCCGAATTGGCAATTGAAGTGCTTCGATCAGGTACGCCAAAACGTCTTCGATCGCGATTGGTTGAGCCATTACGCGGACCCATCGCGGGCAGATCATGACCGGCAATCGTTCGACCAGCGCACGAATCATCTCAAACGACAGGCTGCCTGATCCGATGATGATCGACGCGCGGAATTCGATCACTGCCGCGTTTGAGGTACGGAGGATGTTGCCGATTTCTTGTCGGCTGCGAAGGTGTTTGGAGAGTTTGTGGTCCGGGTTACCTAAGCCGCCCAAATAGACAATTCTCTTTACGCCTTGTTTCGAGCATGCGGCGGCGAAAAGTTCGGCCGCTTTACGATCGGCGGATTCAAAATCTGCGTCGGCTCCCATCGAGTGGACCAAGTAGTAAGCCGTATGTATCCCCTCTAAGGCGGCCTCAAGAGAGCGCCCGTCCATCGCGTCACCGTAAACCACTTCGGTGTCTGGGGATACTTTTTCGGCCAGCCTCTCCGGGGTGCGGGTCATACAGCGCACGCGGTGGTCAGAAGCTTGGAGCAGGGGCAATAACCGCCCTCCAACGTAGCCCGTGGCCCCCGTCAGCAGGATATTCACACTATTTAAGTCGTCGTCTACCATTTGTGGAATCCCGTGAATTTGATGTGGAATTAACTACCGTCCGCCGTTTTTTGCCGACCTTCGCGCGAATCAAACGCATTCTCCTCGTTGCGCTCAGCCTGCTTTGTTATGACTGGCATTGGGCCGGTGAATAAGGTAACGGGGGCGTTTTCAGGCCGGGGGGCTAATTCTAGCCCGGATATTTCATTGGCGGATTGGTAGCCACCTATAAGAAAAGCCTTTTGCTCTGTAAAACGTTGGTTCTAACACCTTAACGACCCACAAAAGCAAGAGGCTTTATCGTGACAGAGTGTACCAGCAAATCGATGTCTTTT
>CALDYR010000021.1 GCA_937944405.1 uncultured Pirellulaceae bacterium | reverse complement strand
TCTTGGCGCTATTTATCCAGATAGACAACCAGTGGTCTGTAAGCATTAAGAATTAGGATTGTTCAGATCAGCCGTTTGGGCGTTAGCCCCGGTTTTTCGTTTCGGAACCGTGGCTATCGCCAAAACGGCTAACCCTAAAATCCAATGCTGACACTCCACTAGCTTGCAGACGCCGGGATGCTTCGACCTGGCTTGCCCCGCCATTGCAGGGGGCACTTGAGTTTGAACTATCGCGGCTTGTTTTCGTGTCCTGAACGGAAGAAGCCGATCGCTTCGAGCGCTCCGTAGACTTCTTCAAGGGTCTTTTCACCGAAGTTAGAAATGCTAAGCAAATCAACGCGGGTGGTGTTGAGTAAATCGCGGACGTTAAAGATGCCTTTCTCTTCAAGGCAGTTGGTCGTCCGCACCGTCAAGCCAATTTCAGCGGTGCTGAGATCTAGCTTTTCACGTAAGTTGCGAGTTTCTTCTTCGGCAGCTGATAAAGGAATACGAGTGCGTGCCATCTTGGGGCCCTCCCTGGATTGTTTCATAACAGTACGTTGAAATCGGTGCTGACAACTTGCAAAACGGCTTCTTGCCATTTCGTGAAGACCGATTTCCTCAGCCCCCAACCTTGCCGCATAATTCACAGATTATAACATAGTCCCCCAGATCCAAAATAATGGGTCGCTGAAAATTAACTCCCCCTGCTAGCACCCCCACGAGCCATTATGGACGACGCAGTTCACCAACAACTCATCGCCCCCTTGAATCCGGCTCAGCAGTCCGCGGTCAAAACCATTGAGGGGCCGTTACTAATTATCGCCGGGCCGGGATCTGGCAAGACGCGTGTGATCACTCATCGCATCGCTTACATGATTTCCCAAGGAGTCCCGTCGCAGAAAATTGTTGCGCTGACCTTCACCAACAAAGCCGCCGAAGAGATGCGGAAGCGTTTGGCATTGTTGGCACCTGAAAATTTGACTTGGGCGGGCACTTTTCATCGATTCTGTTCGAGGCTATTGCGCGTTCACGCGGCGATGATTGGGTTGCAGGAGAACTTTACGATCTACGACATGAGCGACACCAAAAAGGTCGTCAAGCAAGCCATTGCCAACACTGAAGTCGATACTCGCCACTATTCTGCCGATGCAATTGGACGCGAAATCAGCAACGTAAAAAACGTTGCAATCACGCCAGAAAAATTCCAACCGCGTATCGGCAACGTGATGGACAAGATACTTTCCCTGGTGTACCCCGAGTACCAAAAACTTTTACAGATGGCCAACGCGGTGGACTTTGACGATTTGTTGATGCACACCGTTGATTTGCTGACCCAAAACAACGAGCTGCGAGCCGCGCTGGATATGCGGTTTGAGTACATGATGGTTGACGAATACCAGGATACCAATGTGGCTCAGTATCAGTTGATTCGGTTGTTGAATCACAACAAGCAGAACTTGGCCGTCACTGGCGATCCCGATCAGTCGATTTATGGCTGGCGCGGGGCGAACATTCGTAACATTTTAGAATTTGAAAAAGACTACCCCCAAGTCTCGGTCGTCCGATTAGAACAAAATTATCGCAGCACCAAATCCATCCTCCGTGTCGCCGACCAGCTGATCGCAAACAACGTGCGTCGTAAGAAGAAAGTTCTAGTTACTGACAATGACGAAGGGGCGCAGGTTCGATTGGTGGCTTATCCTTCTCCGCAAGATGAAGCGGTCGACATCGCCGATTCGATCGCGTTGTTGATTCAAAAAGGGAGCCACAATCCAAGCGATTTTGCGGTCCTTTACCGCACCAATTACCTTTCGCGCGCTTTGGAACACGCTTTGGGGGCTGCGGGCGTGCCTTACCAGATTGTCAACGGGCATGAGTTTTACCAACGCCGCGAGATCAAGGATCTTGTGGCGTATTTGCACTTAATCAACAACGACCGCGACATGGTTGCGTTTGAACGCATTGTCAATGTGCCTGCGCGGAAGATCGGTAAAGTAACGCTTTCCCGTTTACGTAATTACGCTTTGGAAAACAATACGTCGTTGATGGAAGCGGCGCGGAACGTGGGTTTGATCGAATCTATTTCGGCGGCCCCTTCTTCGAAAATAAAACAGTTCGCCGCCATGATTGACGACCTTCAGCAAACCGCCACTCAAGAAGTCGAAACGATCCTCCGCAACGTGTTGGTGCAAACCGGTTACCGAGAATGGCTGACCTTGGACGGCACCGAAGAAGCCTTCGAACGCGCTAATAACGTCGACGAATTGGTCGTCGCGGCCCAGGAGTTTGACAACGAACACCCCGAAGACGGCGGGCTGGAAAAATACTTGGAACAAACGGCGCTGGTTTCCGATACCGACGTCTTTGAGTCCTCTTCTGATTTCGTCACGATGATGTCGCTGCACGCAGCTAAAGGGCTGGAGTTTAAAAAGGTCTTCATCGTCGGATTAGAAGACGGCATTCTCCCGCACGAACGGTCAAGTTCCGACGACGAGCAAATCGAAGAAGAACGCCGATTGTTGTTCGTCGGCATCACCCGCGCCCAACGGGAACTGCAACTTTCGCGCTGTCTAAATCGGTTTCGACGAGGAAGTAACTGGCCTGCCATCGCCAGCCGATTTCTAATGGAACTGCCGCGCGAACAGATGCAAGTCTTCGAACCCAGTGGGCAACGGCATGGGATGTCGGACCAACAATTGCAGGACACCATCGCGCGGATGTCGGATTGGTCCAGTGACGTTCCTGTCTACGATGTCAATGAAGACGTCGTTAGCGTTCCCGCTTCGACCGTCCCCGGCACGATCCAACCCGATGCCCTTCATTCGGATTCGACGTTAAAGTCTCCGTCAAAATTGAAGCCCAAAAAGCCTGTGGTCGCTTCGATCGGCGATATGATGACCGGGGCTCAGTTAGCGGCCAAAGAATCTGATGGGACCAAACGGTTATCCCCCGAAGAGTATTCGATCGGATTGGACGTGGAGCATCTTCAGTATGGCGTAGGCACGGTGGTGACCATGTCCGGCGATGGCAAGAAACGCACCGCAACCATCGATTTCCCTGAGTACGGAGAAAAACAATTCCGGGTCGCGTTTTCGAATTTGCGATCGGTACCCCGTTAGGACGAAACGGGGGGACTTGAAACGGGTAAATCAAAGCATGGGGCGCGGGCGGTTGGCGTGTGACGATCGCGCGAGCCGATTGGCGATCCATCACTGTTCACTGGTCGTTGCTGTTTGCGGTGAACTCCAAGCATTTCTTGAGAACCAATTCAGCCTTGGAACCATTTTTCAGCCTTGGAACGCGACACGAATCTTACGCCGTTGTTGAGGGCTGAAATTTTGTTGGCGGCTTTTCTGTTGGCTCACGCCGTCGCATTTATTGTATTGTTCTCTGGCCCCAGGCAGGTACCATCGCGCAATAGCGGGGGGGGCCGACTGGGAGGTGGGGCTTTCCCGCGATCAATCAATAGTCACAACGTTGATGGGGCTGCCGTTCAGGTAGGCTTTAATGTTGTCTGCTGTGATTTGCATCAATCGCCGCCGAGCTTCGATTGCGGTCCACGCGATATGAGGTGTTAGCAAACAGTGGGGCGCCGATAAAAGCGGGTTGTCGGGGGCTGGTGGTTCGGTGGAAAGCACGTCCAAGCAAGCGCCGCCAATTTGTTGACGGTTCAATGCGTCGGCTAAATCGTATTCATTGATCAAACCACCCCGCGCAGTGTTGATCAGAATCGCGTGTGGCTTCATCGATTGAATCAATTTAGCGTTGAAGAATTCAGCGTTGGATTCGGTCAGCGCACAGTGCAGGCTGATAAAGTCGCAATCGGCTACCAATTGTTCTAGCGTTCCCCATTGTGCCGATTCGAAGCCAGGGACGGTTTTGGGGGTGCGACTGTGGATCATGATGTCGAGCCCGAAAGCTTGAGCCAGTTTGGCGGTCGCCTGGCCGATGCGGCCAAATCCAATCACACCGAAAGTTTTTCCACTTAATTCTGTAATGCTTGACAACCAAAAGGAAAAATGACCGGATTGCTGCCACCGGCCACGGTCAATCGCATCGTGATGATTTTGGACGCGATGAATCATTGAAAGCAACATCGCAAAAACGTGTTGAGCCACCGCTTGGGTGCTGTAGACCGGGACGTTGCAGACGATAATTCCCCGTGCTTTAGCGGCCGCGATGTCGACCACGTTGTAGCCCGTGGCGGTAACGGCGATCAGTTCCAGCCCCGGCAATTGATCGAACTGATCAGCCCCCAAGGGCACTTTGTTGGTCAAAACGATTGCCGCGTTGTGGCACCGGGAAACCACTTGTGCGGGGGTTGTGGCGGGGTAGGTCGTAACTTCGCCGTGGGCTTCCACTGGAGTCCACGGGTTGTCGCTGGGGTTCAATGTGTGGCCGTCAAGAACAACGATTTTCATAATACTGCGATGCAAAAGCGAGCAAGACAAAGGCAATCCTAAAACCGGCCCGCGGCAATCGCGGTTCAAGTTCGAGATGGAAAACACATCAGCGCATAAAAACACCCTCGGCAACTTTGGGTTTCAGGGGGGCTAAAAACACCGCAGTTGATCCGAAGGCGATTGGTCTGATTCCGACTTGGCTTCCGTGCAAAGTCGGAGTCGAGTTAAGTGTTTAGCGATTGAGAGGCCACCGACCAAAACTTCCGTGTTCATGATACTGGGCCACGCTTGAGATCACCTAAAAGATGGGTTCACTTCGGCGAAACGCAAAACAACTCCATTTGTTTTGTTTGAAAACAAACTCATTCGTTTGCTCTCAACGAAGGGCAAGTTATTGAAATCACCATGACCGGTCAAGGCAGGTTTCTTGAATCAATCTTATTTTTTCCATGACTTCTTTAAGTGAGAAAATAGATAAGAATTAAAGGGCAGAACTGGCGAGATTATCGCGACGCAACTCGCTTAATTTACCTAAAGGCCAGCTTGGGAAATTTTCTTATGCTATCAAATTCGTGGACGCATCGATGGGTTCAGATTCGTTCGCCGATCCGAAGCTTCGCGCTGCGTGACCTGGGATTCTCTAAAAGTTCTTCCTCGGATGCTTGGATCGGTTTCTTTGTCAAATTTTTCAGACTGTCGTCAGCAACGATGGCCTGTTTAACGATCCTGTCTTCAAGCGAGTGGAAGCTGATCACGACCAATCGACCGCCGGGGCTGAGTATATCGGGCATGCGGTTCATCGCGACCTTGACCCATTTCAGTTCTTCATTGACCGCGATTCGCAATGCTTGAAACGTCCTGGTGGCTGGATCGATTGAATGGTTCTTCGAACGTGGAACGCAGCTGCGTACGATTTTGGCCAGTGCGGTGGAAGTTTTGATTTGCGAATCTTGCCGAACCAAACAAATCTTTCTGGCGATCCGTCGGCTGAGCCTTTCTTCTCCGAACTGGTAGATGATGTCGGCCAAATGTTTTTCGCTTAATCGGTTCACCAACCGCCACGCCGCCTCACCGTCAAGCGGGTTGAAACGCAGGTCTAACTCCCCGTCGCTTTGGTAGCTGAATCCGCGATCCCGATCGGCCAATTGATCGCTAGAAAGCCCCAAGTCCAACAGGACCCCGTCAACGATCGGCACATCCAATTGCTGAAGATATTCTGGCACATCAGCGTAATTGGAGTGAATGAAGGTGGCGCGCGGATCGGTGATTCGGTCTCGTGCCGCTTGGACGGGTTGTGGGTCGCGGTCGAACGCAATCAGTCGACCGTTTTCCCCCAGTCTCTCTAGGATTGCCTCGGCGTGGCCGCCGCCGCCGAGCGTCCCGTCGACGATGGTGGAATCGGGAGACAGATTGAGTCCGTCGATAACTTCGTCCATGAGGACAGGGATATGAATTGTCAAATGTTTTCTACTGTAAAAAAGGCTTGAGATCGATCACGCCGCGCCGGTCTGCAGCAACGCGCCATCCCGTTGGTGTTCTAACCCACGCCTAAGATGGCGGTTTTCTGCTGACCACTCCAAATCCCGATGTTGCGTAGATGCGAGACCTGTTACACAATCTTTTGCATCGGCTCAGTTTTAGATTTTTAATAACCCGCAACCCGCAAACGTTTTTCGGGAATCCGCGTTTCAATATGGCGGTTATCAATATGGCGGCTAGTTTCTTAACGATCATAATCTTTGCTACTGATTAAATTGTCAATCAACGGTGCTGGGAATCTTGCCGACGGATTCTCAGCCGTGTATCGCTATCGTGACGCTAATAATATCGCTGCGCCCGTCCATCGGCTGCCCGCCGTTAGCTCATCAAGCTACTCCACCGAACTACTATCCGCTTTGAAATTTACCGCTCGAATCAACGAATCAAACGGCGGCTCCATTGGCCGTTGTTCGCCTGCAGTGGGGGTACGTGAAACCGCTGGCTGAGATTCAAGAGGCACTAAACACTAACGGGACGATTGACGGATTGCCCTTCATGCCTGAAATGGTGAAGTTCTGCGGCCAACGTGTGCAGGTTGATCGGTTTGCGAATCAAGTTTGTGCGAATATTGGCGAGGTCGAAATTCGGCAGTTAGCCGACACGGTGGTGCTTCAGGTGGATCGTTGTGACGGCCAGGCCCAATCCGGCCCCGCCCCTAAAGACGGAAGGTTAACACAGACCGAGGTTGACGCTACCGAAAACTGCGCTACCGAACCCCGCCCCACCGAAACCAATGCCCGGCCGTTCGAATCGGAGATGGTGCGACTTTCCAAACATAAAATCCCCAAAAGTTGTCAAGTCACCTCTATTTGCTATCGTTGCCAAGCGACCGAGTTAGGGACTGCGACGGCCCGAACATCAGCCTTTAACTTGCGTCAGTACCGGGTCGAGCGCAAAACAAATAGGGTTTCGATTGGGCAGATCAGTCGTTTCTTGGTTGAGGTTGTCGTTCGTAGTTTCGTGGCGAAGCGTGAGCTGTGCCGGTCCGTGCCGCCGGACGCCGGTGGTTAATTTGAATTTGAAGGTCGGTGATCGGGTGCGGGCCAAACCCTTTCACGTGATCGTGAAGACCTTTAACAATAATAAGAGTTGCAGTCGCGGTCTGTGGTTAGATGAAGCCGAAATGCGACCGTTTTGCGGAGCCACGATGACCTTAACGCGCGTCGTCAATCGTATTATCGACGAAGGAGCGGGCACGCTATTCGAGTTGAAGGTTCCTTCGGTCGTGCTCAATGAGACCCAATGCTCAGGATTGAAACGTCGCTTCTGTGGACGCGGGATGTTGCATTTTTGGCGCGAGGGGTGGCTGGAGAAAGTTGGATAAGGCTGGCCAGAATAGCCTCCCGAGGTACAATCAGACCAGTAAATCGACGGAGCCTCAGAGGTTGATTTCCTCGTGATGAAAACCGCGGGTGGTCACTTCGTCGATTTTAAGGACTGAACTTTTTTCGCCGGGAGACGACATGGCGCTTACAGAATCAACGATGCTTGGGTTGGGCTCAAAGGCGCCCGAGTTTTCTTTGCCGGCTACCGACGGGCGGGTTATTGATAAAGGTCAATTTAATGGACGACCGTTATTGGTCATGTTCATCTGTAATCACTGTCCCTACGTGAAGCATTTGGCCGGTCAGCTAAAATCGGTTGCCGATGATTACGCCAACCGGATCGGCGTCGTGGGCATTCAAAGCAACGATACCGAAAACTATCCTGAGGATTCGTTTGAGAAAATGAAAGAAGAAGTCGAACGACGCGGGTACAGGTTTCCTTATTTGATAGACGCTGATCAAAACGTAGCCAAAGCTTACACCGCCGCTTGCACGCCTGACTTTTTCTTATTCGATAGCGATCATTGTTTGGCTTATCGTGGACGATTCGACGAAACTCGTCCTACACGAGTCAAATCTGGAGTCTATGATTCGACCAATTCGCCGGCCAGCGGAAGCGAACTTCGGGCCGCGATCGAAGCACTGTTGGCGGGAAAACGACCTGCTGAAAAACAATTTCCCGCCATGGGCTGCAACATTAAATGGATCGCCGGAAACGAACCCGATTATTATTCGACCGTTAAATGAAAGCATAAAAGCCCTAAAGCCCCAATTCTGATCAAACAACCCATTTGCGTATGGGCGCGTTGAAGGCTTCACAAAGAACGCGCCGAGAATTCTTGAGGCGCTCGCCGAAACCTTTGAGCGCGATTGAGTCCCAACGGAACTGGTGTTTAAGGACCATCGACGCTTTGGGGGGCCTTGGGGGCAACAAATCATAGCCGCCGGGTGCACGACAACCGCACGAAGTCATCACTGGAATTTGGTGTCGCGACCAGTGAGGTACAGAAAAACCGAGAGCTGCTTGTTTGGCGGAAATATCAATCTGTCCGGTTGGCTTGTGTGTGGGCCGCAACCTTTTTTTGCCGACAAACACGTTTGAAATCTGGCAAACGCCGACTAAAACCTATGTTTAAATGCTTCGAACGGTAATTGTTCGTTTTATTCGAGGTTTTAGATTGTGCGGGATTTTGTAAGATAACGTCAGTTGTCCCCCGCCCCCCGAAAGTCTAACCACTGTTTAGACGGCTGAAGAATTATATTCTTCTTCTCATTTCCTCTTCGAGCATTCCTCATGCAATCTCAAATCTTTCTCACGTCTTACGTGCTTCAACAGTATTTCCCACCGTTCCGTTTGCGATTGTTTCGACGAACCAAAAAATTTGCGTCTTTGCAATCAGGAATTCTATCGCTTAAAGATGCGGGTGATGTTGCCCCCGCGCCAAGGGCGCTGTCTACGGTGTCCGCTTCAGTGGAAGCCGATTCAGTTGAGACCGATTCAGTTGAGACCGATTTGATTAAGGCCGATTTGATTCAGGCCGATTTTGAGCACGGCCCAGATATCGAATCGGGCGAATCGGGCACATTGCTATCGGAATCTCGCCAGCCTCGGAAGCGGTCTAAGAAGCGAAAGATATATTGCTTTAACTGCAATCGTCAAGAATTCCACATCATGGCATACAAAGGGACTTGGCTGCACTCGTTCTTGGTTGGCATGACCTTTGGAGCAACGCGCGTCTTGGGGCCGTATCGCTGCACTTGTTGCGGTAGGAAGCGCGCGATGTTTGCCGATTACTGTAGTCTCTCTTATCACTGGCGGATGTATACCGAACGCCGGCTCAGTAAAACTGGACGACGTCGTAGCCGGCGCCGGCGCCGGAAGTAACGGCCGCGTTTGGTTGGCTGCGTTAGTGGTTGCGGTCGTCAACGATTGCTAGCGTCTCAGATCGCGATTGTTGAAAAAGGCGCCGAGTGTAAGAATCCTAATTCAAGGGATTTTTTTCGAGTCACGTCATCAGGGAAGATGAGCATGGGCAAGCGACTTTCTTTTTCAAACGGCCGACGATTGGTCGACGATGTGATTCGAGTTGCCAATCGGATGCCGATGGCAGCGTTCTCTTCTCAGTGGGATGTGGCTCAAGTCGCAAAACTTCGTCGGCTGGCAAAACCGAAGATCTCGTGGAACGTTTTGATGATGAAAGCTCACGCGATCGTGTGCAAGCAGTATCCGATGCTGCGTCGGTGCTACGTTGGTTTCCCGTGCGCTCATCTTTACGAACACCATCAAAGCGTTTGCATGATGACCATCGGGCGCCAGTACCAAGGTGAAGAACGTTTGTTTTTTGCGCGATTCAACGAACCGGACAACGTTTCGTTGGAAGAACTTCAGAAACTGTACGACAAGTATCGCAAGGCTCCTGTTGAGGACATCAAACAGTTTCGTCACCAGGTCACCTTTGCGAAATTCCCTTCGCCGGTTCGACGGTTTGCGTGGTGGGCTTTGTTTAATCTTTGGCCTCAAAAACGCGCTTCGCATATGGGAACCTTTGGGATGAGCATCTCCGGGCATCGCGGGGCACTCGGTTCTCAGCATCTTGGGTGCAATACGACGATTTTGGGAGTTGACCCCAATCCGCGCAAGGGAGTGGCACAAATGTTGTTGACGTTTGATCATCAAATCGTTGACGGTGCTCCAGCGACCGAAGTTTTTTTGCAAGGTCAGCGGTTATTGGCGACGGCGGTGGCGAAGGAACTCGCGGACATGGCTGGTGTCGACCAAGACACTCTCAAACCACTCTCCGAAGAACGACTGCAACAGGTGCGTCTTGATTTGCAGCGGCGCCGGGAAGCTCTCCAAGGCACCGCCAGAAAAACAACGCGCGCCGCGTAGGTGCTGCTGATGACAACCAAATGTGTTCACAAGGTGCCGGTTGAAATTTGATTTAGCTCCCCCGGTGCATCTTTATAGACATGGCTTTACAATGGGCCCTTGTTTTCTTCCTCTAAAGAGTGACTCATGTTCGGGATCTATGAAACGGTCTGTTCGTCGATGGGCGGCCTCTATTTGAATCTATTGGCCGCGAATTTGATCTTAGAAATTGATTTGCCGGCACTGTCTGGCGTGTTGGCTTTTTCTGGCGGAGACGCCGCTGCAAGCGCTGAACAGGCTGGTGTTTCTGGAAAACTGTTAAGCCTGTTGTTGGCGATTGTGTTAGTCGTGGTCAATGGCTTCTTTGTCGCCGCCGAATTTGCGTTGGTGAAAGTTCGGCCGACGCAGATCGACAAAATGGTGCGCGAAAAACAACCGTTTGCGAAAACCGCTCAATGGCTGGCAGAGCGATTGGACAACGCTTTGGCGGCGTGCCAATTGGGAATCACAATGGCTTCGTTGGCGTTGGGATGGGTAGGTGAACCCGCCTTCGCCAGCCTTATCGAACCGCTGTTTCGATACTTAGGATTAAGCGATACTGCGTTGCATGTGGTGGCCTTTATTTTCGCGTTTTCGGTGATCACCGCGTTGCACTTGGTCGTGGGTGAACAGGCCCCGAAAATCTTTGCCATTCGCGAACCCGAAAAAATGGTTCGTTGGTGTGCCTTGCCGATGAAGATCTCTTACTACCTGTTGTTCCCGTTCATGTACGTGCTCAATTGGATCACGACGCTTATCTTGGCCCAGTTGGGACTGCGTGGAGAAACAGGCCATGGAGCACCGCACAGCGAAGAAGACATTCGTGCCATCCTTGCCGAATCCCACGTCTTCGGACATCTATCCAAAAGTGAGCATCGTTTGCTCAATGAGGTTTTTGAATTTCACGATTTGATTTGCCGGTACGTGATGGTGCCACGCAATGAAGTCGAATTTTTGGACATCAACGAACCGTTTTCGGCGCTTATTGGAAAGGCGAAAAAATCAAGGTTTACTCGATATCCGATTTGCGATGGCTCCCTTGATAAACTCTTGGGGGTTGTCCACACCAAAGATTTCTTGGGACTGGGCCAAGACGAAGAATTTGACGTGAAAACGGTTATGCGGTCCCCCACCAAAGTCCCAGAAAATATGCCCATCAGTGACGTGTTGAAACACTTTCAAACCACGCACCAGTTACTCACGTTTGTCATTGACGAATACGGCGCGATCATCGGTATCGTGACCCTAGAAAATGTTTTAGAGAAAATCATCGGGCCCGTCGATGACGAATTCGATGCCCTGCACCAGCCTAAAATCAAATCCCTTGGCGACGGAAATTTCATTATCCAAGGCAGCACCCACATCGCGGACGTCGAACGGAAGTTCGAACTGAATTTAGACCACAAAGACGTCGATACAATCGCTGGTGTGTTGATGGCGCGGTCGGGTAAAATCCCCGAAAAGGGAGACATCGTCAATTTTGAAGGTGCCCGTGCGGAAATTTTAGAAGTCAAAAATGACCACGCTGAAGTGATTCGGATTTCATTAACACCTTCCCAAGGGCCGCTGGAAGAAGAATCGAGCCACTAAAATTCACACACGGAAAATCCGCCTTCCCAATTTGTTATCAAGCTTTGGATCAGTTAAACTTTGTCAATGTTCGTGTGGTCATCGGATCGCACGAAACCACCGTGAAGAACTAAGGAGGGGCTAATGCCTGCCAATGAAATACTTTCCGACGCTGAAGAGCGGATGGAAAAAGCGATTGAAGTCTTAAAGAAAAGTCTCAGCGGGATCCGCACCGGACGGGCCAATCCCGGTTTGGTCGATTCTGTCCGAGTGGACGTTTATGGGTCTCCGACTCCGTTGAAGCAAGTGGCTTCGGTGGGAGCCCCTGAACCTTCGCAAATTGTCATCCGTCCTTACGATACCGGCATCATCAAGGAGATTGAAAAAGCGATCGTTTCCAGCGACCTTGGCTTCAACCCACAAAGTGACGGACGCGTGGTCAGGATCAACATCCCAGCCCTTTCGACCGACGTACGCAAAAAGATGGTCAATCGTATCAAGGATTTGACGGAAGAGGCGAAAATTTCCATCCGCAGCGTTCGGCGCGACGGCAACAAGAGCGCCGATAACGAAGCGAAGGACAAATTGATCTCCGAAGATCAACGCGATGACATCAAAAACGATGTCCAAGACCTGACCAAGAAGTTTGAAGAGAAGGCAGAATCCATTTCCAAAGGGCGCGAAAAAGAGGTAATGGACGACGCGTAGCATGCCCCTTCCCCATACCAGTCACACACAATCCGCTCTTACGCCGCTCTTGCGAATCATGTCCGATTTGAAAGAGCGTTTTTTTATTAATCCGGCGTGAAGGGGGACGGTGGCAAGTCAAAAGATGATTTGCGTGGAACTGTTGCGGCGCTGAGGGTTTCGGTCCTCAAGGACTTCTGCCAACAGTTGCTTCTGTTGTCTGTTGCCCAACGGTAAATTGCCCTTGTTTTTTTGAATCCTTTGGCGCGGTGTGAAATAGAAGCGCGCTAACGGTCGGTGTTTTCGTCATTTGTTTTACGTATGGCCAACCGGTAAGACGGTTGCGATGGGTTGGTTTTCATTTCGCCAATACCCACATTAGAGTACAGTAACTCTCCCTCCTTCCAAAGCTTCATATCGAAACTTGCGCCCTTGTTCCAGTGGTTTTGGTGTACGAAAAATCGTTGGACTGTGGTGCCTTTGCTGAGGTTCAGTTTTCCCTTGGGGGCGTAGGGAGTGCCGTTGAGTTTGTACTCGTGACGCAGTGAAACGGGTTGCTCGGCAGTCCATACCAACGAAACTTCGGTTCCCAGGCGTTTGGGGTGAAACTGCCACGCTGTCAATTGAATTTGACTACCAAAGTCAATCTGTGGCCTTAACGATTGCTCGATTACTTCGGCTGCAGTCGCCGGTGCCGGCGCGTTTTGAGTCGTTCCGATCAGCAGACCGATCGGCAGCAACACCAGCGCGAGGAAAGCATAAGCGCTGCGATGCAGAAACAATCTGCCCGTCTGGCCGCAAAACCCTTTGAGGCCGATCCAAAATTGACCATCGTAGCATTTTAACAACGCGGTTTTCATTGGCATTTCGACCAACACAAACAAGAGTGCTGAAACCCCTAGGGTCACCACGAGGCTGCTGCCGACAATGGTCCAGTATGGTAACGTCGACCCAGCCCAGAAGTGTTTGATCAACATTAAAATAACCAGTCGGTGGACCATGTAGAGGGCGAAACTTATTTCGCCCAAGAAGATCATCAGCCTTGTCGAGCAGAATTTTCCCAGCAGTCCGTTAGACTGCGCGAAGACGAAAATGCAAAAAGCGTGAAACGGCATCCCGCCACAATAGACCAACCAATAGCTGACTTCACCGCCCAACCCTAACCCACGATTCACCCAGTCGTAATAGCCAATCCATTGCAGTCCGTAGAAGGAAAGTGCGGCTAACGACAACGCGCAGGCTTCTAAGGCCGTCTGCACGGCGACTGGCCAACGAGAAATTTGAAGCCAAGAAATACTTACCCGGCGCGTCGACATGAACAGGTAGGCCGTTGCCATACCGGAGACAAATTCAAATAACCGAAGGGCTGGGTTGAAGTGCGAAACGTGGTGCATGTTCACGACCGCCGCCCAGGCCGGTGTCGCGGCGATTTTGGTCATCGCTGTTAGAGCGATCACGGTGAACGCAATCGTTGCCAGATACTTCCACCAAAATTGCCTCAGCCCTCCCAATAAAAACAGCGGGAACATCAAGTAGAAAAATGCTTCGGTGGAAATACTCCACGCGACCCCATTGTAGCTGAGGATATAACTTAGGTCGGGCACCCAAGATTGCAGCAACAGCCAGTGGCTGACCAGTCGAGCGGTGGGGAATTCGACAGCCGGTGCGTAAGGAATCAGCCAAGTGGTCGCCAGCAAACACACCGCGTGTAGTGGCCAAATCCGGGCCCACCGAGTAAAGTAAAATCGCTTCAGCGCGCCCCGTTTGAGTCGGTCGCGGTAAACGTAGGTTAAAATAAAACCCGACAGCACAAAGAAGAACGAAACCGCAATACCACCCATCGGGCCGTAGAAAAATTTAGATTTCAGCGAACTGTCTAGGTGAAAGCAGAACACCATCATCGCGGCAATGAAACGTAATCCCGTTAACGCTTCAATTCGACCGGGTTGTATCGGGGGATTTTCGCTCATTTTTTCACCAAATTTTCCATGCGAGAATTGGTAACTTAGAGAAAAGCAAAAACCGCTGATACAGCAATTTTTTCGGAGTTTTATTGTGTTTGCTCACAGTGAGGCGGCAAAAGCGTTTCGCCCCAAATCGGCGTTGAGAAAGCCGGCGGCGCGTAAGCCAACGGCGCTTTTGTTTCGCATGACGTTCTTTAATTCGGCCGATTTTAATTCGGCCAATGTTTGTGTGGCTGTTTTAAACGTTCGGTGAAAAACGACCGTATACCACATTGGGCACTACGACATTGGGCAGTACCACATTGGGTATACCGAGGGGTCACACTTTCTTAAAGATCGCTCCGGCCAGTGGTGGCAACGTGATGTTGATGGACCACTGGCGGCCTTGGGCTTCGATCTGTTCGGCTGCGACGCCGCCTCCGTTACCCTGGTTGGAACCGCTGTAAATTTCGCTGTCACTGTTGAGCAGTTCCACATAGTTGCCCGGTTCAGGGACGCCGATGCGGTAGTTTTCGTAAACGACCGGCGTAAAGTTCAAAACCGTCAATGTAAAGTCCGAAGGATCCTTTGCCCGACGCAGATAGGCGAGGATGCTGGTTTCGTGGCTCATTGAATCGACCCATTCGAATCCTGCGTCTTCGAAGTCGACCTCATGAAGCGACTTTTCAGATTTGTAAACACGGTTGAGATCGCCGACTAATTTTTGCATACCCCAATGGTTTTCCCACTGCAGCAAATCCCACTGCAATCCATCGTCCACATTCCATTCGTTCCACTGGCCCCATTCGCAGCCCATAAACAGCAACTTTTTGCCGGGGTGGGTCCACATGTACGCGTACAGCAGACGCAAGTTAGCGAACTTCTGCCATGTGTCGCCCGGCATCTGGTCCAGCAACGACCCTTTTCCGTGCACGACTTCGTCATGCGAAAAAGGTAGCATAAAGTTTTCGGTAAACGCATAGATCAAGCTAAACGTTAATTCATCGTGGTGGTATCGACGATGGACCGGTTCCTTAGATTGGTAACGCAAGGTGTCGTTCATCCAGCCCATATTCCACTTCAGACTGAACCCCAAACCGCCGCAGTAGGTCGGTCGCGACACGCCGCCCCAAGCGGTAGATTCTTCCGCGATCGTCAGCGCTCCGGGGAATTCTTCGTGTACTTTTTCATTCATGCGTTTGAGAAAATCAATTGCTGCAATGTTCTCGCGTCCGCCGAATTGGTTGGGCACCCACTCTCCGTCTTCACGGCTGTAATCCAAGTACAACATCGACGCCACCGCATCGACCCGCAGCCCGTCAATGTGATAATACTTCAGCCAGAACAGGGCGTTGGAGATCAAGAAGTTGCGAACTTCGTTTCGGCTGTAATTGAAAATCAATGTGTCCCAGTCGGGATGGTACCCCTGGCGTGGGTCGGCGTGTTCAAACAACGCAGTCCCATCAAATTTAGCCAACCCGTGACCGTCCTTAGGGAAGTGGGCCGGAACCCAGTCGACGATGACGCCGATCCCGTTTTGATGACAGAGATCCACCAAGAACATTAAATCCTCGGGGTTGCCGTAACGGCTGGTGGGCGCGAAATACCCAACGGTCTGATAACCCCAACTCCCGGTGAACGGATGTTCGGTGATCGGCATTAACTCGATGTGCGTAAACCCGAAGTCTTGACAGTATTGCACCACCCGTTGGGCCAGGTCACGATAGTTCAGCCAGCTGTTGCCGTTTTCGTCTTTTTGCCAACTTCCGGGGTGCAGTTCGTAAACGGAAATCGGTTTTGATAGCTGGTCTTCGGTTTGGCGTTGTTTGATCCAGTCTTGGTCCCGCCACTGGTACTGCGTGAGGTCGGTAACCACTGACGCGGTGCGGGGCGGAATTTCGCTGGAAAAACCATAAGGATCAGTTTTTTCGACGATGTTTCCGTTGGCGTCGTTGACTTTGAATTTGTACTTTTCGCCCGGCGCGAGTCCGGGAACGAACAGTTCCCAAACGCCGCTGGGGATCAGTTTGTGCATCGGGTTGGCGGTGCCGTCCCAGTTGTTGAAATCACCGACCAAACTGATGCCACGCGCATTGGGTGCCCAAACGGCAAAATTCACTCCTTGGACACCGTCCACCTCGCGCAGGTGGGCTCCCAATTTTTCGTAGATCTCGTAGTGGTTGCCTTCGTTGAAAAGATAAAGGTCTAATTCGGTCAACATCGAACCGTAGGCATAAGGGTCATTCATCATCTTCGTCGTTTCGCCTTGATGTACTTTTAATTTATAGCGGCCGCGATCGGTCTCAAAGACGTTCTTCTCACAGATCACTTCGAACAGACCCGATTCGTGTACGCGTTTCATTTCCTGTTCTACGGTGCGGCTGGGATTGACGATCCAGACTTCATCCGCATCCGGCAGAAAGGCCCGCACTAAACAAGGGCAAACACTATTGCCATCGTCCTGCTGTAATTGTTGGGGGCCAAGGAAATCCCGAGGCGTTTCGTGGCGACCGTCCTGTAAAGCATAGAGTGACTTCATGTCCAGCGAAACTTCTACGTTCTTCCATGCGCTCATATCTCAATCCGTTGTCTCTCTAAGGGTAAAGTGAAACCGTCGGTGCGTCTACCAATTCGGCTCCATTTTGCAGCAATTCATTGCTACGTTGGTTTGTTAATTGGCTGAACATCCGAATGCGGCTGGCATCTTGCCTTTGATGGGCGAATCAGCATCGATCTCTGTCACGCGCGTCCATCCCGTTTTGGTGGCTTTGAAAAGTTTCTTGTGCTTGGACTCCAAAGCCGCCACGTCATCCAATGCCAAAAAATCGTCGTTCATACGTTCCGAAGTTAAAACGATGCGTCGACGGTGGTTGCTGTTGACCGCCGGGCGCGATTTCCGCTGCAGTCCTAGGGCGATCGACGGTGAATACCCATTCTCCGGGGTGCTGTGAGCAAATGGGGTGGCGTAAGGGTTGTTTTGGCTGTGGACGAGGCTGAGATCTCTTAGCGGTTGTGCCGCTGCATGGCCGCTTTTTCGTTGCCCAATTCCAAAGATTCGGCAGTCTATTTTATGAAACGCCATCGCGCGGTCGATTCGCCGCCATAGATCCGCGTGTTTCACGCTGACCCGCTGGCCGAAACGCTCCCATTGCCAGTTGTTGTCTTTCCAAACACGAATGTCACGTCGAATGCCACGACCAACGTATTTGCTGGGCGTGACCAAGGTCACGTGAGAGGGTTGGTCGAGTGCTTCGATTCCGCGAACGACTGCTAAGAGGTTTAACCGCTCCCCAAAGACGCCGGGTTCGATATCGTCAGCTTCGATTCGAACGCCGTGGTGGATCGGTTCAAGAACAAAATGCCAGCGGCCGCCTGCAAACTTCGAACCAGCAATGGAGTGCTCGTCAGAAGTCGTCGCGCAAGTTTGGTCTTCGAACTGATCGGTGTCAGTGAGTAATAAATAATGGGGAGCGGTTTTCATCGGGGACATGCCTGAGATGGAGTGATCAGGTTTTATGGAAAGCGTGCTGCGATGACCTTCCGTGTCGTCCCCACGCTTTTCCAAGCGTCGGTGTGTTCTCCCGTGAACACGTCTCGCGTTGCCTCAATGCTGAAACTATCGTCGATGAATACGCAAAACGGAAACCTTATCTGGTCGGAATTGACAACTTATCTTTCCCGGTCGCCGCGCGTTACCGCATGATTGGTACAGCCCGAATCGCGTGTTAAAATGTGTCGGTTGTGAGTCTGCGAGCGCGGCGTTGGCACTTCAATCGAGCCGCGCTTTTTCGATTCCGCGTACTGTGAATTCACCGCCGGCGGCGATGGAAGGGCGTCGGATATCCAGCGCTACCGACGATACTGCACCGCCGCAGACTTACCGCCGTCCGGGGAGCGTCGTGCCGAGCAGGAGACACTCACAAAAAAATCCTGCATGATGTCGGGGCGCGCAAAACTTCCGCGCCCCAAACCGCCGGAATGGACCGAGCGTAAAACGGCTTCTTTACACGGACATATTTGGCGGGTTGCGATTAGCGGGTTGCGAAATTGATAGCGATTAGGCACACTGTTGAGCTTAAACCAGTCGTGGACCAAGAGAAAAACGAGTCTCCCTATGCTTCGGACGATGTTACGATCAAAAATTCACCGCGCTCGGGTCACCCAAGCCGATCTCAATTACGAAGGCAGTATCACCGTCGATACCGATCTGCTGGATGAAGCCAAAATGGTGCCGTTTGAAAAAGTGGACATCTACAACGTCACCAACGGGACGCGGCTTTCAACCTACGTGATTCCGGGCGTCCCGGGGTCCGGTAAAATCTGCATCAACGGAGCCGCTGCCCGACTGGTCAAAGTCGACGACGTCGTCATTATTTGCTGCTATGGTGAAATGAATGAAGAAGAAGTCGAAAACCATTCGGCTCAAATTGTGCTTGTTGATGATGATAACAAAATTACTCGTTCGGTCGAAAAATCCAAAAACAACTTGAAACCCGCGTAATCGTAAAACCTTGGCAATCGCAAACCCCGTGAAAACGAAAACTACGTGGGAATTAACCCTCATGCGTGCCGCAACGTTCTTGATCCTTCTTTGCGGCGGTGCCAACTTGATGAAACGGCGATGACTGGATGAAGAAAATCTTGATTGCGACCATCGTCCCGTTTTGGAAGCGGCAAACCGGTGCACAACAACGGATTTTCGCGCTGGTCAAAGCCTTGCAAAATCGCGGACATTGCGTTCGAGTTTTCTTTCCTGGGCATGTGCAGCAAATCGATCACCAATCAGCTCAGCGGTTGGGTTTAGACGTTTCGTTTCACAGTTCCGATCGCCCTTTAGCGAATAACAAGTCGCTGTGTTGGAAGTTCAAATGGCAGATCAAAGCGGGCGTTCACGCCGTCATTGGTTCAGTAATTGACGCTTGTTGGGGCCGCCAATTGCGCGCTGACCGCCGGGCTTCGGTGCGTTTGGGCGACTATCGTTGGCCTTGGGCGGAAGATGCTTTTAGGGTTGTCGTAGATGATTTTTCTCCCGATGCGATCATCTGTGAGTACATCACGATGGCGTACTTGGTGGAATCGCTACCTGAACATCTTCGGACCAAGGTGCATTGTTTGGTCGACACGCACGATCTGTTGTCGGAACGGAAGCAACAATTTGCTCAGCACCAGCGCGCACATTGGATCGACGTTTCGCCGCAACAGGAGGCTCAGGCGCTGCGAGCATTCGATACCGTGATCGCCATCCAGCCGCTGGAAGCCGAACAACTAATAGCGCTCGTTGATGACAAACCCATCATCGTTGTCGGGCATCAACCGCAAACGCCAGTCCATTGTCGCAAGATTCCCACTAAAACCGCGCGATTGACGCTGGGCTACCTTGGTTCGGATAATGACTCCAATGCTGACGCGATCAACAACTTTTTGGAAAACGTTTGGCAGCAATTTGCAGATCAGTCTCGCCTGCGTTTGTGCGTCGCGGGCAGTGTGACCGACCGCGTTGAGATGAACCTTCGATTCGGTAACGTCAGGCTGCTTGGCGTGGTGCCGGAGGTTGGCGCGTTTTACGATGCGGTCGATGGAGTCATCAATCCCGCCCTTTACGGCACGGGGTTGAAAATTAAATCGGTGGAAGCCATCGCTCACGGCAAACCCTTGCTCTGCACGCCGGCAGGATGTATCGGTGTTCCCCCCCAAGGGGTCACCGTGGTTCAACAGGTTGACCACATGGCCGATGTCATTGCCAGTTGGGCCAGCGGCGGCACCGTTTTTGAAGAAGTTCGTGGGGCTGCCGCCAGCGCGGCTGATGTTGTCGCCGGGGCAGCCTACGATCCGTTGCTGAATCTGTTAGATCGGCTTTGATATTAAATTCCCGGAACATTCCTCTGGTGCTTACTCCGGGGATACTTTCAGTCCAATGTCGATTACAATTCGCAGCTCGTTTTCAGATTCAAATTTTAATAATGTCGCAACCCCCAAAACAGGACAGATGATGACAGAGTTTTCGATAGGCCAAGTTTGGAAGTACAAGGCGCGGCCGCACGAAGGAGCATCGAAAATCACCATCGTCGCGATCGACACCGATGCGGAATTGGGAAACATCATCCACATATACGTTTCGGATGTTGATATTGATAATCCCGGCGCCCCGCAGGGCAAAACGTCTTTCATTGGGCATCTGCCGTACGCCGAAGACGCGCTGAGAGATTCCGTTACCGAACTGATAGAAAGCACCGGTACGCTACCGAACTTCGAAGACGGTTATCGGTTGTGGAAGATGGCGTTTGAAGACGGCGAAGCTGGGGCTTTTGACGTTTCGGTAGCCGAAGCAATTGCAGGTGTCGAAGAAACCATCGGCTGAAGCCTAACGGATCTTAGGGGAACGACTCCCGAATAGCCCCCGCACTCCGTGGCCTATCTTGTTAACGCGCCATTGCGTTATCGCATTAACGCAATTACCCATTGCAGTTGTCACTTCCAAGTGTAAAAAACGCATACGCGTCGGTTTAACAAGATTGAAACTCTTAACAACGGCAGTTTGTCTCACGACAAATGTGTAGTGGCGCGAAGAACAATAGTGCGGGCGGAATAAGCCATTTTGCGCGAGGGAAATTGCCCGTTTGTTGTGGCTTATTCGTATTCGCTTATCCGTATTTAAAACGGTGCCCGAAGCTCACAATTTTAGATTCAAAAAAGGTCCAAGAGAGCCACGCGATCGCGACAGACAGCGGGAGCGCGGACAATGTCAGGAGGATCTGCGGAAGCGTTTCGATATCTGGCGACGTTCCAAAGACAAATCCGTGCAACATCACCAGAATGGGTTGGTGGACAAGGTACAAACCGTAGGATATCGTGCCAAAAAACTTCAGCGGTCTGGACAGCAAGATTCGCGCTGACACATTTTTGCTGACCACTAGCAGAATGTAACTGGCGCTGCCCAATCCGACGACGGTCAAACCGATCGATTTTCGAACCGGAATATCAGTGAACTTCTTCGAAAACAGCATCAAGGGGACAACCCAGATCGCAATGATCAGAACTGCCTTCAGCAGTTTTCCGTTGTCCTTAAGCAGCATCGATTTAAGTTTCGGGTCGCGCCACACAATGGCCGCACTCGCGCCCCAAAACAGCGTATCCCAACGGCAGGGCAGCAGGCAATTGACGCCGACGTAATCGTTTCCAAACTGATACAATAGCACACAGCGCAGTGCCGGAGCGAGAACGATCAGCAACAGAAACGTCTTCAACAGAAGACGTTTGGGAACAAATGCAACCAACAATGGAAGCAGCATGTAAAACTGTTCCTCGACCGCTAGGGTCCAAGTCGGCAACAGTGCCAGTCCGCCGTTTTGGCGCGTCCACGCCATGAAAATGTTTTGGGTATAGGTCAAGTAACCCAGCATCGGCAACGGTTGTTCTAACCAGTCATATCCTGATTGCCGAAGTTGGCCAATCAGCATCACCACCGGCGGTATGAACAGAAAGTAGATCGGGAAAATTCGGCACGAGCGTCGGACGTAGAACGTCGTGAAATAATTTTTACATCCGGCGTTATCGATCAATATGCCGGCGATCAGAAATCCAGAAAGGGCGAAAAAAACGTCCACCCCAAGCCACCCAAGACTGAACGGGAAAAAGCCGTGAGGGACTTCTGCGAGATAATGAGCCAACACGACAACGATCACCGCGAGCCCACGCAACCCATCGAGTTCGAGGATTCGAGTGGGTTTAGGAGGGGGAAATACCATGGGATAGATCGGACCTTAATCAGCAATTGCCGCGTTCGTAACGGTTAAGCATTAAAGTGAAAAGGTTTGGATCTGTTGCTTAACATCGTTCATGAAATTTGCGGCTCCGACGCCGTTTGCCATGCGGTGATCGAACGCCATTGTCGCGCAAATCGTTCTTTCGAAACGAAACGATTCACCGTCAGGGACAGGTTGAGAAATCGGCGATCCGATCGCCAAGGTTGCCACTGCGGGAGCGACAATCGCTGGGATTCCGATCCGCATTCCCATGTTGCCGATGTTTGAGACCATCACCGTCGTTGATTCATCGGCTTGGTCGATTCCTTGCTTCGCCAATGCGATTTGATCACTGTAGGCCGTGAAAAATTCGTCAGCGGTCAATCGGTCTGCGTTCTTAATAACGGCTGTTACCAGTTCATCGTTTCCGATTCCGACTGCGATTCCCAAATTAACATGATCGAATACCTTGTAGGATCGTCCATCGGCGGTGAGTGAACTGCGGAAGGAATTATGCTGGGCGACCGCGTTTGCGATGCACCGGCACAGCATCGCGAAAGACGTCGGTCCGCCCGTTTCACGGACCTCGTTGCGGATCGTTTCAAGGTTCAGCCAGGGCCAATCGGCAACCAATGTCACCGGCACGCAACTTTGTGCGGCCTTGGTTAATCGGTAGTTAAGCTTGATCTGTGTTTTGGGGACTGGCACTAGGTGGAACGCATCAGTCGGTGCGGATGATCGTTGATGCTGCGATTTCCCCTGTCGGTTTTTGAGAAACGCTTCGACATCGGCGATCGTGAGTTTTTGGCCCACAGCAGGAATGTCTTGGGCGAGTTCCAAAATGTTTTGATCGATCAGAAATTTCCGCGTTTTAGGAGCGACCAGCGCGCCGGTGGAGTGCGTGTTTTGGCGGGTGTCGAAATCAACGGTGTCTTCCCCATCGGGCAACATCGTGATCGTGTGATCAAAGGCCGGTCCTGCGGCGATATGTTCCTCCACGGTGGTGTCCAAGATTGCAATCTCTGTTCCAATCTCAAGGACCGAATCAACCTCGACCAGCCACTGTACCAATTTACCGGCGTAGGGCGATTCGACATCGGACATCGCTTTATCGGTTTCCATCGTGAATAAAGGTTCGTCACGGTCTACCGCCTCGCCGGGTTGCTTGAGCAGTTCGACCAGCAAAGCCTCTTGAAGCCCCTCTCCAAGTTGTGGAATTTTGATGGAAACGATAGCCATAATTATTGCTCCATCGTCAGTTCAATCGCAGCAGTCAATTCCGCGCTACCGGGAAGTGCTGCGTATTCGATTATGGGGTTATAGCCGATATGAATATCGGGTTTCGAAACTAATTGAGGGGGGCTGACGAAGTGGTAGAAACTGGTTTCATTGTTCACCATTGCGCTGATAATCATTTGCCCGACGCTGCACGACTGGCCGTCCTCCTGAAGCACCACTAACCGCCCCGTTTTTTCGACTGAGGTGGCGACGGTTCCGCGATCCCAGGGTTGGACGGTGCGCAGGTCAATGACTTCAACCGAGGCTGCACCTTCAATGGCTTCGGCGACCGCGAGCGCGATTTCTACGCCGTTACCCCAGGTGACGACCGTGACATCTGATCCCGAGCGGCGCGTTTTAGCGCTTTGGAATCCGACCGCCGGCACGGTTTGGGGAACCGGCATTTTCTTGCGTAGCAAATGTTTGGGGATCAGAAAGATCGTCGGGTCATCGGCGTGCATGGCGGTCCACATCAGGGCCGCGGCATCTTCTGGTGTGCTGGGAACGACGACACGCATCCCCGGCAGGTGAACAAACATGCTTTCATTGGCCTGCGAATGCCACAGGGAACCGCCGGGCAAATACGCGCCGTAGGGAGCGTACAGAACCATTGGGCATTTCCATTTCCCATTGGATCGCCAACGCAAAGTTCCAAGGTTTTGGCTGATTTGATTCATGGCCGGCCCAACGAAATCCACAAACTGCATCTCGAAGACAGGATTGAGTCCGACCGATGCCATTCCAATTCCAACGCCAGCGATCGTCGCTTCGGCCAGCGGCGAATTGAAAACGCGATTGGGGAATTCGGAAGATAGGTCATTGGTCATGCCAAAGACACCGCCTTTTGGGCTTTCGATGTCTTCACCGAAAAAGATAGTGTCGGCGTCTGATTTCAATCGTTTCCTAAACACACAGTTCAGTGCATCAACCATTCGCCAATCTTTGCCACCTTCCAGAGGCGGCATTTTTGCGGGGGGCGCTCCGGCCAAAAGGTGGTCCATCAGTGTGTGGCCTTGTGGGTCAGTTTCCCCTTCGGCCGCAAGATAGTCTTGGTCAACCTGATGGTCGATGTCGGTCTTAATTTGTTGCCATTGATCAGCCGATAGTTGGCCGGCGTCGATCAGTTGCTGCGAGTAGGTTTCGATGGGATCGCGTTCTTTGGTGGCAGCGATTTCTGCAGGCGATCGGTAAACGCGTTGGTCGTCACTGCAGGTGTGCGAACAAATGCGGTCCAACTGAGCGACGATGATGGTTGGCCCGTCGCCGCGTCTGGCTTTTTCCATGATCGGCGTGATCGCGGTGCCGAGATTATCGGGTTGGCGAGCGTCGATGTGGGTGACGATGTCGTCGTTGAAGACCCCTAACTTAAATGGGTTGAAGCGATCGGTGTTGGTGCTGATGCCGTAGTTATTGTCTTCGACTACAAAGATGATGGGAAGTTTACGTTCAATCGCAAAACTGATGGCTTCGAAGAATTCGCCTTGGCGAGTCGCGGCGTCGCCGATCGTTGCGACAACAACGTTGGGTCGGTCGGCCAATTGCATCGACCACGCCACGCCACATCCGGGTAAGCAATTTGATCCCGTCGGCGTTGGGACCGACCAGATATTGCGTGCTCTGTCGGAGTAGTGCGCTGGCATCTGGCGTCCGCCGCTGGAGGAACCTGCTTTCGCGAAATAAGCGCTCGCAAGATCCGAATTGGGAACCCCTTTGGCCAACACCATCGCGCGATCACGATAGTAGGGAAATAGATAATCGCCGGCTTCCATTTGCATCGCGATCACAGCCAGCGGTTCGTGCCCCATGCCGGCGACCTGGAACCAGCCTTTGCTTTGCCGGTGAAGGATGCCCTCGCGCCGATCTCCCTCGCGACTTAGGTACATCAGTTTCAGCAGGGCAACGCGATCATAGACCCTCGGCTTCTGCCGATTGACGATCGGGAACGTGATTTTCGTTTCGAAAACCGCTGCATCCTGCTTGTTCATAGATTCATATCCTTACGAATCAGTCTTAATTGTAAACGCATTCCCCCGTGGAATAAGCATCGCCAAAAGTGCGATACTGTGGGTTATACGTAATATCCTATCGGCAACCCATCGATCCTTGATTGGCCCGAGTTACGGTGCAAGCACTATATGTACGCAAATTCGAGATTTCTAAATAGGCGAATGTCGAACAAAGCGTGAACATTCTACAAAAACGGCTCTGATGTGAATCGATTCGCTGACGTGCTATCACTTAGTTGCTAAATTAAGTTTCCTTATTCGGTAAAACGACCGCTTACATTTTTAATTCCGAGGCGATGGTGTTCAGAATTTTCCTTTTCGCGACTTTCCTTTTCGTAGCGCCCATTCAAACGATTTTCGAATCCGGTGCTCTGGGCGCCCAAGAGGTCGCTGAACCTGAGGTCGCTGAACCTGAGGTCGTTGACGTGGCGGAAGTTCGTGTTGGTGAAGACATTAAGTATCTGGCGTCGGACGAACTCAAGGGCCGTGAACCGGGAACACCGGAGATGAAGTTGGCGGAAGATTACATCGTCCAAGCCTTCAAAGAAGCCGGGTTAGAACCAGGCGGCGCCAACAATAGCTATCTTCAACCTTTCGATGTCGTCAATCGCAGCGTCTCGCAGGCGATCAACACCGATACGACTCATTTACAGTTCAACGCGCCGCACGGTGAATCGCTGCCCCTGAACTACCAGCAGCAGTACGTGCCGATGGCCTACGATGAAACGTATTCGTTAGATGGGCTTTCAGTTGTGTTTGTCGGTTACGGGATCAACGCCACTGCCGATCATAACTACAACGACTATCGCGACATCGACGTCGAAGGCAAAATCGTCATACTCATTCGAGGCGAACCTCAGCAGAATGACGCGCACAGCGTTTTTGATGGCATGGGCCCGTCGCAGTATTCATACTTGCAAACAAAGGTCGACGCTGCGATCGCTGCAAAGGCTGCCGCGATTCTGATGGTCAACGATGCCGATCGAGCATCGGAAAATGAAGACGCGCTAGTTAACCCTTCACAATTTGGCCGCGTAACAAAAAAGATCCCCTTCGTTCACCTCAAGCGGTCTGTGTTCAACCAGATCCTTGAGCAAGCGCCCGTTTTCACCGCCGCCGGCGAACCATTGACAACTTTGGCCGAAGTGGAGGCTCAAATCGACGCAACGCTGGAACCTTTGTCCCAAATCCTTCCCGATTGGAAGATCGATATGGCGGCTGAGTTTGTTGAAACCAAAACCAATACTTCTAACATCATCGGCGTCATCCCCGGCCAAGGGCCACTGGCCGAAGAAACGATCGTCATCGGGGCCCATTACGATCACTTGGGGATGGGGAATTATGGTTCTCGGTCGCGCGACGCTGGAAAAGCGATTCACAACGGCGCCGATGATAACGCCACCGGCACCGCGGCAGTGATGGAGTTGGCGCGGCGTTTTAGCCAGCAGCCCGCACAGCCTTCAAGACGGATCGTTTTCATCTGTTTTAGTGCTGAAGAACTTGGGTTGCTGGGCGCAAAGCACTATGTCGAAAACCCTGTCGTACCAATCGAACAAACGATCGCGATGATAAACTTTGACATGATTGGGTACCTGCGAGAGGACGCATTGATGATGTTCGGTTGGGAAACGTCTTCTGAATTCGATGCGCTGCTGGCCGACGCCAATCAAGGCATCGATCTTAATCTGGTCAAACCGCCAGGAGGATTCGCGGGTAGTGATCATATGCCTTTTAACGCAAGGAAAGTACCCAATGTGTTTTTCAATACCGGGTTGACGGGCGTTTACCATACACCAGACGACGATTTCGAAGCCATCGATGTCCCGGGGGCGGTGCGCGTGATTGATTTCAGCGAAGCATTTATCGACCGTTTGCGTGCGGTCGAAAAACGCCCGCCTTACGATTTTGTTCGCCAGACACGTCAGCGCGTTAAGCTTGGTATCAACGTCAGTGTCGATAAAGAATCGCGACGATTGGTGATCGATCGAGTCCTAGCCGATTCGATTGCTGAAAAATCGGGGGTGAAGGCAGGAGATCGAATCATCAGCTTCAACGGTAAGACGGGGGTCAACAACCAACGCCGTTTGTCGCGCGAAATCAGACGCGCCACTGGGAAAATGGTGCAGGTGATTTTGGACCGAGAAGGAGAAGCGGTAATTTTGGAGATGGACCTGAAGAATCCAGAATAGAATCGTTTTTCCCGGATTCTCGTGGCAAGCTTCAAAACCGGTACAGGGACACCAGTGGTGAGATTTGCCCGAATTCCCCATGGCGGTGTCTACGGAAATTCGCATTTTAGGCGCAGCGTTTTTTCAATCTCCAATTGAAGGCGAGTTCATTTCGCTGGCGGATTGGTCAGAATTCGTTTCCGCCGCTGACGCCTGCGAGACCCAATAAGGCGATTGATCCGCGCACTGCTTGGGTTGATCGGCTTTGATCACGCGACTTTGTACAATCGGCTTCGTTCACGCGGCTTCGTTCACGCGGCTTTGGTTTGGCGGAGAAGTAAGCTGTTCTGTTCGGTTTGGCTGGCGATTTGATTCAGCTGATTGAACATCGTGCGAATCCGTTTCCGTGCCCCCAGCACAAACGGTTTGACCTTGGGGTCCATCGTCGTGGGAACTCCTGCCACCGCTTGGGATAACGTTGGGAAGTGCAGATGTTCGATGCCCATGTCAATCATCATGCCCTGTGTTTTCCACGTGTTGGATTCCCACGTCGAAAAGGGGATGCCCATCACCGCTGCCGCGATAGCGGCATGGAAGCGACCGGCACAAAGGGTCTTGCATCGTTTTAGCTTCATCAGCGTGTTGTAAACCAGATCTGATTTGGGCGAAAAACCGCAAAGTGGATTGGTGACGTTGTCGGTGATCCCCAGCGGTATGTTCGCCGGGGGGGCGACAATTGATCCCAACAGGCTGGAGGCGAAAATTAAGTCGGGAACGATTTGGCAATCGACTCCCTGTTTCGCGATTTCTGCGGCGCTTAAACTTTCACGAGCGCTGAGGTAAAGAAAGTTTTGCAACGCTCTTTGGCTTCCGTTTTCCTGAAAAACGCAATTGATCAGCGCCGACGGATAGGCTTTGGCCAGATCCAACAGGTGTGAGTTGCGACCGTGGTGGATCGATCCTTCACCGTTGATGATGACCAAATCGGCTCGATCGAGCCACGGTTTGGCGAGCCTTAGGTCGAATTTCAGCGGTAGCGCGGATAAAATGTGCATCCCCACCCGCGCGCATTGTTCGCGAATCGTTTGGCCGACCAACTGGCAGCCAAAATGCGTATTAAATAGACTCGTATCGTTGACCAAGACAATTTTCGGCATCGTTTTTTCCTGAATGAACGATGCGTAATTACGCCAAAGTGATTTTCAAGTCAATGGCAACGCCGTTAGGAATGGACGGTGAATCCGCTGGTCGGCATTTCGACGGTAGGTAAAATCGGCGCCGTCGGGGGGGCCGGTTGAGACGGACTGATGTTTTGAGTGTCTTGGGCATGCTTCTGGTGAACGCCGACTTGATCTCGTCCGGCGCCCTTTGCATCGTAAAGCGCTTGGTCGGCATTGCGGAGCACTGTTTCTAACCCGACGCCGGTTTCGGATTTACTGATGCCGAAACTGCAGGTGTAATCCAAATCAGACTGCGATACGGCTTGTCGAATTTCTTCAGAGAAATTGTAAGCGTCTTCTAAGGATTGGCCGTTGAGGATAATGATAAATTCGTCTCCGCCCCATCGAGCCACGATGTCAGATTCTCCGGTGCGACATTTTACGATTCTTGCGATATCGAACAGTGCGCGGTCGCCGTAGCAGTGGCCATGCGTATCGTTGATTTGTTTGAAGTGATCTAAATCAAACACAATCAGACTATACGCAAACCCGCCAGCGGACGATAACGACTCGAATTTGCCTTCCAGCCCATACCGGTTAAGCAATCCCGTCAATGGATCCCGGCGAGCGAGTTCTTGGTAGGTGGCTGATTCTGACGCCAGAAGGTTGTTGTGCTGCTGCAGTTCTAAAGCGCTGGCCGTTTTCTCGTGAAGTTTCTTTTTGAGTTTGAACACCCGTATGACGCAGCCAATAAGAACACCTCCCAACCACAGCCAGAGAAGCGTTTTATTCAGCGTTTCGATGTTGATCCAATGTCCGGTACACTTTATCGATCGGACGACAAACTTCCCCGCTCCATTGGCTTTGAATGTTCGAAACTGAAATTGTTCTACCATGTTAAAAGACGGCAGCGCAGAATCGCCCTCAACGGAGTACTTGCGTTTCCACCAGGTCGGGACCACGAACTGATCGCGTTTAATTCGCACCGGTTCAATTTCACTGGACACCGTCAATAGGGCTTCACTAAATTTTTGGCTGGGGCAATCTTTTTTGGCACTAATGCCTGGCTCAAGACTGCGGACGAGAAATAAAATTTTGTCGCCTTCTGGCATGTCAGACCCGATTTCAATCTCAAAATAATCGATCCAACTAAGGTCCATGCAAGTTTCTTTTTCAGACGGTAGTTCCAAATCAGCGGACGGAGACGCGTCCACGTCGGCGTCAAAAACATAGCGAATCTTGTAACTGCCCCCGACGTTTTCGGCTATTGATTGGGAATTCCCGCCATCGACGTTTTCGTAGGTGTGCCCAATGACACTGGATAGTTTAGGGGTAAGTTCAATCGATCGTTTGAAGTATTGGTTGGCTAGTGTTAGCGCGAGGGTGGCTAATAACAGACTGCCGATCACGAACTCGTGTTTGTAATTTGAATTCATAACAAGTACGGGGGACGTAACGTTGGGTGTGAATCGCTTGGGGATCCGGTGCAATCAAAAGGTAGGTTGCGTGCGACGCTGCTGTTGATAAATGGAACTTTTTTGGTGTGAAAAGAATCGGAAACGTTCCCCACCATCAACGGAATCAGAATAATCGCTACAGGTATCAGCCGCTTCTTCGGCGGGACGTCAGCAATGTGAAGTGACCTACAACGCGGTGTTTCTGTGAAGACGCGGTTCGCGAAGGTCGCACGAAATTACTTGCGTCCCACGGTTGAAGTGACCGTTTTACGACGCGCGGCGAACTCCATCGAATTTCGGTTGGCCAATTTAAAAGGGCCCCTTGGCTGGTCAGAAGTAAACATCAGGGAGATCGTTTCCCGTTGGAACGATGCTTGGGGTTTCTTTGACCGGGTTGAATCCTTACGAATCCATCTGGCCTGAAATTAAGCGGTAGCCAATCACTAGCGAACAGTTTTTGCGTGGGGCGTGTTGCACTGTTAACGCGTTTCAAGCAGCGCGTTGGCGGGGGCATTGGGTAGCGCTTCGACAGCCCGCACTTTGACCGCACATACTTTGTACTCGCCGGTTCCGGTGACCGAATCGCCTGCATCGTTGGTCAGTAGATTAGCCCGATTTTCAGCAAAGTGCATCGGCATCCAGATGCACCCCACCCGTACCCTTGGCGAGATCCAAGCTTCGGCGCATATCGTTCCTCGACGGGAGGCAACTTCGACACGGTTCCCGTGCTGGATCCCCAAACGTTTGGCGTCGCGGAGATTGATTTCGATGAAGTTGCCGCGTTGCTTTGTTGCCGGGCCTGCGTCACGCCGTGTTTGTGTGGCACTGTTGTAGTGATACAGGGTTCTGCCGGTCGAAAGCACTAACGGATAGTCATTGTCCGGAAGTTCGGCACTGGGGCGATAATCGACCGCTTGGAACGGGGCAGTGCCAACCATGGGGCCATCCAAGTGCAAGGTAGGTGTCCCGGGATGGTTTTCATCAGGACACGGCCACTGCAATCCTGCCGGCGTCGCTTCCAGTCGTTGATACGAAATCCCTTTTATCTGTGGCGTCAATGAAGCAAATTCGGCAAATACCTCTTCAGTGCTCAAATAGTTGGGCATCGCATATCCGCTGGTCCGCGCGATATCGCAAAGAATCCGCCAATCTGGACGCGCTTTGCCCGGCGGATCAACAGCTTTACGAACCCGTTGGATACGCCGGTCGCTGTTGGTGAACACGCCATCCTTTTCCGCGAAGCAGGCACCGGGAAGAATCACGTCTGCAAAGCGCGTCGTTTCGTTGTGGAATATCTCTTGGCACACAACGAATTCACAGCGGTTGAGCCCTGTTTCTACTTTGGTGACGTTGGGTTCGGAGATGACGATGTCTTCGCCCATCACATAGACAGCCTTTAAATTTCCTTTGGCCATCTCCTTCATCATTTCGTTGAGATTGAGTCCGTCATGAGCGGATAGGCCAACGCCCCAAGCCGTTTCGAACTTGGATTTTACCGATACGTCGGTGACTTTTTGGTAACCGGGGTAGTAAACCGGTGTGGCGCCGGCATCGTTAGCGCCTTGGACATTGTTTTGGCCGCGCAGCGGATTCATGCCGGCTGATTTTACGCCTAAATGTCCTGTCATTAACACCAAATTAGCCAAGCAATAAACGTTGTCGGTGCCGTGAGTATGTTCGGTGATCCCCAACGTGTAGTAGATTCCGGCGTGTTTGGTGGTCGCGTACCAGCGCGCGGCGGTGCGAATGTCTTCGGCCGGTACGCCGGTAATTTTTTCGGCTTCTTCTGGCGTATAAGATTTGACTTTCTCGACGACGTGATCGAAGTCGGTGGTGTGTTTTTCGATGAAGGCTTGATCGTATAAGTTTTCAGAAATGATCACGTTTGCCATCGCCGAAAGCAACCATACGTCGGTACCGGGTTTTAGCTGCAAGTGCAAATCGGCCATTTCCGCCAGCCAAATTTTACGAGGATCGGCGACGACTAATTTGGCGCCGCGTTGCCGCGCACGTTTCATTTCCATCGCGATAATCGGATGAGCTTCGGTGGTGTTGGAACCGATCACGAACATCATGTCGGTGTCACGAATTTCATCGATCGAATTGGTCATCGCACCAGCTCCGAACATTGTCACCAGACCGGCGACGGTAGGAGCATGTCAGGTCGCGGCACACTGATGGATGTTGTTGGTTCCGAATGCGGCCCGAGCAAGTTTCTGCATTAAGTAGTTTTCTTCACCGGTGCAGCGCGAGGAAGAAATAAACCCGAGCGCATCGGGGCCATGTTTTTCGCGCACCGCGTTGAGCCCGTTGGCGGTTGCGGCGATCGCCTGCTCCCAAGTCGCGGGCTGGAGTTGACCGTTTTTATCGCGAATCAAGGGTTCGGTGATGCGATCTTGGTGATGGATGAAGTCGTAGGCAAACCTTCCCTTGATGCACAAATTGCCGTCGTTGAGCGTATCGCCAGGCGGAGGGCTGGTGACCTTCACGACTCGATCGTTTTGCACGTGGAGATTCAGTTGACACCCGACGCCGCAGAAGTTGCATGTCGATCTGAACGATTCGATTTCTCCTAATTGCACCAGATTTGAGGGGGCTTTCTTTTCGATCAACGCGCCGGTCGGGCAGGTGTCGATGCAACCACCGCACAGTTCACAAGTGGTCTCCATCAAGCTGCGCTGTCCGGCGGTGGCGATGGTGGTTTCGCTGCCCCGGTTGGCCAATGTGATCGCATTGACGGCTTCCACTTCGTCGCAGTACCGTGTACACCGGGCACACAAGATACAGAGATCTGGTTCGAACTTTATGTAGGGATTGTCGTCTAAAGGACGGCCGCTGCGGGGGGCTTGGATCGGCGTTAATCCCATCGATGGTACGCTTTGGCATAGTTTGCGCAGTTGATTCTCGTTTCCAGTTTCGACTGGCAGACCGGCATCATCGATCTCGTGATCGGCCATGTACAGATTGTACAGCACGGTTCGGTGCCGCTGGATTCGATCGGTTTGGGTTTCAATCTGCATATCCGGTGTGACAACCCAAGCACATCCCGGTTGCAGGCGGCGTTGCCCCGCGACTTCGACCAAACACACACGACACGCACCAGCAGGTTCCAGCCGCGAATCATGGCACAAGGAAGGGATCGAAACGCCTTCCCGTTTGGCCACGTCGAAAACCGTCTCTCCGGTGTGGGCAGTGACTGTTTGACCGTCGAGTGTGATTTGAAAGGATTGGTTCATTGGTTTTACTTTCGAATTGTAAAATTCAAAACGTGTCTAAATTTCAGCAATCGCTGCGGAACGCTATTTAGTTTTAAAATGATCCGGGAAGTGCTCTCTAGCGGATTCCAGCGGCTTGGCGGCGACCATTCCCAACCCGCAAATTGACCCTTCTTCCATCTCCCACGCCACATCGTCGGCGTGTTCGAACGCGATCGGATCCCCGTGTTTGAGGTAGTCATCGTTTTGTCGCCGTAGGTAGCGCGAACCGATTCGGCAGGGCGCACACTGACCGCAGCTCTCACGTTCGAAGAATTCCAACTGCCATCCTGCGGCTTGGGCCATATCTACGGTGTCGTTGAGTACCACAACGCCGGAGCTACCCATCATCGATCCTGCATCGGCGAGGTTTTTGTAATCCAAAGGGAGCGTTCTCATCTCGATCGGCAAAAATCCAGAGGAAGCGCCGCCGGGCGAAAACGCCAATGGGGTTCCCAAGTATCCGCCGGCTGCCGCAACCAGTTCGTCCAGTGTCACCCCTAGAGGGAGTTCGTAAACGCCGGGTTTATTGATGTGTCCCGAGATGCAATATAATTTCGAACCGGCTTCGGTGCGGCCAAGATCCTTAAAATGTTGTCCGCCATGATGGACGATCGAAGGCACGCAAGCGATCGTTTCGACGTTGTGGATCAGCGACGGTTTACCACGAAAACCTGACTCCGTTGGGAAGGGCGGTTTCAATCGCGGCATGCCACGTTTGCCTTCCAGCGATTCCAGCAGCGCCGTTTCCTCGCCACAGATGTACGCACCATGGCCTCGCACGACGGTGAAGTTGAACTCCGACAACTGATCGCCGGACTCCTCGATTGCGCGGTTGATCGATTCGTACTCGTGTCCATATTCGCCACGAATATAAATGTAGATGTCAGTGGTTTCGATCATCGCCGCCGCGATGGCGAGCCCCTCAAGCATTTTATGAGGTTGGCGGAGAATGGTTTCGCGATCCTTGAAAGTGCCGGGTTCGGCTTCGTCGGCGTTGCAGATGACGTAGCGTTGGGTTTCGGTTTGAGCACGGAGGGATTTCCATTTAATATGGGCTGGAAAACCCGCGCCGCCTCTGCCTTGCAAACCGGACGCTTCGAGTTGTTCGATGACCGCCGCGGGACCAAGTTGCCTCGCTTTATTTAACGCGGCGTAGCTCAAGTCGACCGGTCCGGCTAAGTTGATGGCCAAATTCGGATCGTTGGGAGTGACGGACGTTTCGTTCTTCCCATAGGTTTTCAACTTCATGTCTTCGGTCAGCGTCGCAATCGCCAAATCACATTGACCTAAACAGCTCACCCGTTCATAGGCTTGACCACTGTCAGAGATTTTCTTGGCCAGTTCATCGGCACCGGCCATTTGACATGTCAGCCCATCGCAGATCCGAACTCGTTTTCCCGGCGTGGCGATCAACGAGTAAAACTTTCCCGTCCCCCATATATCGGCTTCCGGAACCCCCGTTTCGCGCGAAACCTGAGCGACCGCATCCTCGGTTGCGCCGCCGGCGTGTTCAAGCAATTCGATAATCTTTTCGCGCTGGGAATCTGGTTTTTGCATGATAGCTTTACGTCGAAGTGATGGTGTAAATTTTTACCGCGTTACCGGGACGGCACTGAATTCCCGCGAATCCAGCCACATGTGATTTAAAATTGACGGGGAAATCATGCCTACCGATCAATGAGCGCGTGGAAGGTGACGCTATCGGCTATGATAGACTATTATTGAGCCTGAGTTTAAATCACGAAACCGGAATCTCTCGGCTTTTGTGGCGCGGATTTGGTGAGTGTGTTTGCTGAGACAAGTTTGCATTTTTCTGGGCCGAATTGCGGGCGCGATTGAATGCCCGATTTACAACATGTCGCACCTTCGACTATCCTCCTCACTGACCGCTGTCTGCACCGAAAACAACCAGCCCACTATTTAATAGTCCATTGAAACCATCGCTTAAAAACTTTTCGCGCATCGTTGTCAAGATCGGTTCGGCGTCACTGGTTGATCAAAAAACGGGCATCCGGTCCGTTTGGTTGACTTCGTTGATCCGCGATGTGGCTGAACTGCATCGTCAGGGCACCGAGGTGCTGATCGTTTCTTCAGGGGCGATCGCATTAGGCCGCAAGCAGATGACCGATCAGGGAGTGCCCGTCAGTTCGGGGGTGTTGCTGCTGGAGGAAAGCCAAGCGGCGGCGGCGATTGGTCAAATTTCGATGTGCCACGCATACCACAAAACGCTCCATGCCCACGGGCTGACCGCGGCTCAGATTCTTTTAACGCTTGGCGATACCGAAGACCGCCGCCGGTATCTGAACGCTCGGAATACAATCCAGACGGCGCTGCGTTGGAGATCAGTGCCAATCATCAATGAAAACGACTCTGTCGCGACCGCGGAAATTCGCTATGGGGACAACGACCGCCTGGCCGCGCGGGTTGCTTCGATGATAGACGCTGATTTATTGATCCTGCTTTCGGATATTGACGGCTTGTACACCGCGCCGCCTCACTTGGACCCGGACGCTCGACATTTAGAAATCGTCGACCATGTCACGCCAGAAATTGAAGCCATGGGCGGTGGTGCGGCGTCGGAGTTTTCGCGCGGCGGGATGAGGACTAAAATCGAAGCGGCGAAAATCGCCACGTCCGCCGGCGTGACGATGGTGATTACCTCGGCCGATCAACTGCATCCGCTTTCAGAACTTGACAATGGAAAAAAAGCGACTTGGTTTATGCCGTCGCCGGTTCCGATCACGGATAGAAAAAAATGGATCGCCGGTGGTTTGGATGTCGGCGGACAAATCAGCATCGACGAAGGTGCGATGGTGGCGTTGGAAAGCGGTAAGAGCCTACTACCGGTTGGGGTGACTTCGGTGGAGGGCGATTTTAGTCGCGGCGACACCGTTCAAATCGTCAGCCCTAGCGGCGCAATTCTCGGGCAAGGGTTGGCCGAATACGATTCGGTTGAAGCACGAAAGGTCATCGGGCTCAATAGTGACGACATCGCGAAAACGCTGGGCCACAACATTCGTGCGGTGTTGATTCATCGCGACGATATGGTGGTTGATTTCTAACGACCAACCTTTCTAACGACCAACCGGTCGGATTAAAGGTTAGTGTCAATCAGCCCTTCGGTCAGGTTATTTTCGTGGTTTTCACAGCCTAATGCCGAAATCGATAGGGCACCGGATTCTTCACGCACGACCCACTTTTTCTCCGAAAGCACCCAGAGGTGAAACTCTAAAAGTTCGTAGGAATACGACACCAGCGAATCCAGCCCACCGATCGCCATGCCCGATGCACGCATGTTCCGTCGGCGTTTTTCGTAAAACATCTTCAACAGCTCGCGCCGGTGGCGGTCGAGCACATCAGGTTTCATCTTCAGTTCTTCTTCGAAGTTGCTTTTGTTCGTTGGCGTGAAATCTTCTTCAACCGGCGATTCAGCACCGACCGATTCCACTTGAGCGGACGGGGCCTCGTAGGGGGCAAATGTTTCTACAGCCGCCGTTGTTTCCGTCGGTGCTGCGGGAGGCTCCGGAATCGCCGCCGGCGCTTCTGGGGCAACCGAGGGATGGTGGTGAGAAACCGAGGCTTCGGCTTGAGCGTGATCGCAAGCCGGGGCCTGCGAGACAGAGGGTTGCTGGAATTCAGTTTGAAACTCGTGGGCTGCGGAAGTTTCCGCGACGGGCATCCGTTGTTGTGGTTCGGCATGAAGCGGCGTGTGAACAGCATCTAAAGACTGAGCATGGTTGACGCTGGCGTGGGATGCGTCGCCTTGATCAAGCGGCGTTTGCGGAAGCTGCTGTTGAATTTGGTCCGAGCGGATCTCCGCGGCGTTGGCTTCCGCTGGACTCTGCTGGGCTTGCTGAGCTCGAGCTTGGAATTGGGCGAATTGTTGGTCGTACTGTTGCCGCAAATTTGGATCGCGTAGAACCTTGAACGCTTCCATTGCCTGAGGGACTTTCGAGTGGTCGCCTGTGGTTTCTGCTTCAAACGCCAGTTGCCGAAACAGTGCTTCGATTTCGTCCAACTGTGCCAACGGGTCGGCTCCAAGAATTTCGTAATAATTTAGGAAATGTTGGGTTTGAGTAGAACTCATGATAGTAACTTGCTAATCGAAAGTGCGTTCGTTGAATGCTCTGCCGCAGAGAGCGGGACATCAAAAGGTAGGTCATGGCTTGGTGCCGGCGCTGATAAAACGGTGGTATTTATCTACCGCGTCCACTCATCCGATAATCTGGAAATTGCCGAAGCAGAAAATTCTGTTATATTTCCTACAATTGGCACCGCACGAAGCAGTTTGAAGGTCAAATTTTCCGGCTGATGCGGAAATTGATTTACCGCGACGCCCCGTGAGAAATCGTTGTTGTTCAATTCAACGACGGCGCCGCGCCCCATTTTTTCTAATTGAGACTTGATTTGTGTTTGAGAATCTTTCTGCTGACATTGTTCACGCGCAGCCTCCGAGGGCCGAAAGTGTTGACCTAGCGACACTGTTAGAATCTGCTTTCCACCAGCCCCTGTTTTATCCATCGATCGATCAATGGTTGTTTCCCGGCGACTCATTGGCGATCGTTTTGCAAAGCAACCTGCCTAACGCGGTTGAAGTGCTGGAACAGATAATAAATCTACTGTGTGACAATGGCGTCGACACGGGTGATGTCGTGGTGGTCGTCACCGCCAGCATGGCACCACAGTTTGGAATCACCGCGCTGCAGCAACAGCAATCCGAGTCCGATATCGCGACCGGCACCCCGCCGGCGATCATCAAATTGCGGGTCGGCGAACGGGCTGTGATTGCTTTTCAGGTTCATGATCCAGCCAACGGTTACGGCCTGGCATACTTGGCCGCCAATGAAGCCGGAGACCCCGTTCACGTCAATCGCCTGTTGGCCGATGCCGATGTGCTGTTGCCGGTGGGGTGTCCGACTCCGGGGGACCAACAACGTTATGATTGCCTGTATCCAGATTTCGGCTCCGCTGACCGGTACGAGCAATTCAAAACCGGTGCAGGCTCCATCACCCAACGTACCGACGAAATTGAATTAGCCAATAATTATCTTGGCACGTTTTTTTCGCTACAAATCGTTTCGGCACCGGGCGACCAGATTGCGTCGGTGGTTGCTGGGGCTCGCAAGGACGCAATCATCCAATCGAAGCAATTGGCCGATCAGCTTTGGGCGGTCAACTTTGTTGCCAACTGCAAAACCGTGTTAGCCACCATCGAAGAACAGAGCACGCGGCAATCGTGGGACGATTTCGCTGACGCGGTGGTCAATGCGGCTCATGTTTCCAACGGTGACGGACCGATCGTGTTGTGGACATCAATTGACCAGGCCGTCGATCGTAACACACGCAAAGCATTATTGGCTCAATTTGATGACAACATCAATACGAAGCTCTCCGTGCGTCAGCGCGCGTTGGCTTCCATTGTCTCCGAACGTCCGATCTTTTTGCGGTCGCGGCTCTCCCAGGCTCAGACCGAAGAACTAGGGCTGGGATTCATTGAATCAGAAAACGACGTAGACCGTATCTTGGCAAAATTTGACCGTTGCGTGATGTTACGAGACGCTCATCGATGCTGCATTATCCATCCTTCACCGGCTTCGAGCTAATCCATGTTTGATTCAGAAACAATTGCCCAGTACCGCGCTCTCAAAGACGATGCCGTTGGGTACGTGATCAAAGGCAGCATCGTGCGGGTCACCGGTGGGGACCGGCTGAGGTTTTTGCATAATTTCTGCACCAATGAAATCAAGCAACTGCCCGCGCGCGGCGTTTGCGAAGCTTTCATCTTGGACGGCAAAGGAAAAATTTTGCACCACGTTCATGTGTTAAACGGAGCCGATGCGCTGTGGCTACATTCGGTGGCCGATGATGCCGATCCGATGATCGAACATCTTGACAAATACCTGCTTCGGGATGACGTTCAAATGAAAAAGGTCACCGATCGTGAGGCAACCTTTGTCGCCGGTGCAAAATCTGAATCCGCGCTCAGTCCGCCGTTGACCGCAGCGCTTCCAGAAAATCACTTGATCGAAACAAACGACGGCACCGTGATCGCTAATTTAGAATTGGCAGGTTGGGGGTATTTAGTTCTCTCAGAAAATTCAAACGCGGTGCCAGATGCAATTGAAGCTGTCGGAGAAGAAGCGTTTCACGCCATCCGGATAGAACGTCGAACGCCGTGGATGGGATTTGAAATCGACGATTCCAATTTGCCACAAGAATTATTGCGCGACGACCAGTGCATCAATTTCAACAAGGGCTGTTACTTGGGCCAAGAAACGGTTGCCAGGATCGATGCGATTGGACGGGTGAACCGGGTGATTGCTTATGTGGAATCTGACCAGTCGCTGCCCGCCGCAACCGAATTGATTGCCGGAGAGAAAACGATTGGGAAAATAACGTCTTCGACGTGGTCTCCGGATCAGCAAAAATTTATTGCTTCGGCTATTGTGCGTCGCCCCCATGAAAAATTGGGAACGGAACTTTCGTTTGCCGCCGGTTCTGTTACCGTGATTTAGGGGCTGTCGACCGATCTCGAATTAAGAAAAGCTTGCCACGACGCCCCGACCCGATCGGATTGGATTGGAAATTAAACCAAGATGACTAATGAAAAATCAAAGTTTCGCCCCTGCATCGACCTTCACGACGGCCAGGTGAAACAGATTGTCGGCGGAACACTGACCGACGAAGGGGCCACTGAAAACTTCGTTTCGGGGCGGCCGAGTTCGTATTTTTCGAACATGTTTCGCGGTGATGATTTACGCGGCGGACACGTGATACAACTGGGCCCGGGCAACCAATTGGCTGCTGAAGAAGCGATTACTGCGTATCCCGGCGGGCTGCAAATCGGCGGCGGCATCACCGACGGCAATGCTCAAGGGTGGATCGATTTAGGAGCCAGCCACATCATCGTGACTTCGTGGTTGTTCGACCACCACTCTAAACTGCAAGAACGACGCGCCGAAGCGTTGGCGAATTTAGTTTCGCCGCAACGGTTGGTGATTGATCTTAGTTGTCGAAAATCGCAAACTGGTTGGGTGGTCGCAATGAACCGTTGGCAAACGCTCACGGACGTCGTGCTCGATCACGCGACTTTGGATCGCTTGAGCCCGTACTGCGATGAATTTCTTATCCACGCCGCCGATGTCGAAGGGAAATGCCAAGGCATTGATTGTGAATTGGTGGCAATGCTGGGCCAATGGTCCGGGCGCAAAATTGTTTATGCCGGTGGGGTTGCTGATATGGCGGACATCGAAGCGATTCAAGAAATCAGTAACGGCCGCGTCGATGTTACCGTTGGAAGCGCTTTAGATATCTTCGGTGGATCGGGCGTCAGTTATGCGGAGGTGGTGCGGTGGAACCTTCGTTAAACCGCGTCGGTGTTGTAGGACATTCCGCCGCTGGAAAAGGTGGTGCCAAAACTTGCGGCCGATTGTGCCACCTGGTGACATCCACTGACGAATAAATCCGCAGTTAAATCGGCTAATGGATGAATGAACGCTGACCGAACGGTACCGTCGCTGACACCGTACCGCGCATCCAACGCGCGATCAAAATTGGCTTGCATTGCGGCCAACAACAATCCCTCATTGAGGTCTTCGGTTGACGTGATCGGCGAAATCACAAGCATCCGATCGTGGCCCTAATCGGTGATAAACTTTTTAAAGCAATGGACGTTTGCGGGTTACTACTGCCGGTAATCCCATCATGATCAACATCAACGCGCCGATGGGTTCGGGAACGGCAGTGACCGCGAAATTAATCGCTTGAACGCCGATTGTTGTTTCGGCGGTGAAGTTGACGGTATCCCCCGACCTAAGCGCAATGGGCGTGAGAGGGGTGTAGATGTCAGTGTTCCCATCAAAACCAGGAACGGACGTTTCCAACGTAACGCTATTGCCACCAATATTCACAAATGCGCGGTCGTCAGCGTTGGGCCCCACGCCTTGAAGATTTATTGACGACAAGAGAACTTCTTGGATTGTCGGACCGAATTGGACTTCGAAAGCCAGTGTTTCCCCGACATCAAGTTCGCTGGCCGAGTCACCACCGCCCGAGAAAACACCGCCGGTATCGACTCCAGCGCGATCTGCAATTGCGTTGAATGCTGCGTTGCCGTCATTGCCGACGATATTGGTCCCAACCGTCACATTGATAGTGACACCATCAATCGTTGCCGTCCCGTTGTTTTCCAGATCAATACCAACGCCGTTGGTCGACAGGTCAAAACCGACCAAATCTCCGCGCGCCGAATTATGCACGGGCACCAGGAAGAAAGTCAGCAACAAGAATGCGATAGGCATCATTTTCATCGAAACACTTCCCGGTTAAACACTGAAACAACAAGGAACCGCAATAAAGTCTAAACGATTCCGAATTCGATTTAAAGTGTTTCCGACCAAGACTTTGTTGGCCAACACGGGATTCATCGAAAACTAAACCCGATCCTGACCAAGAATTCATCTTTCGCGGCGCAATGGAATTAGTTTCCAAAGTCTCACGTGGATTGAGAATCTATTCTTCGGAGAAAATCTCGCTGATTGATTCATGTTGGTGAATTCGTTTGATGGCTTCCCCCAACATCGGCGCAACAGACAAGACCTTAATTTTGTCGAACATTTTATCCTCAGGAAGCGGAACGCTGTCGGTGATCACGATGCTATCGATAGGAGCATTTTTCAGACGATCGATCGCCGGGCCTGCGAAGACACCGTGAGTGGCGGCGACATGGATTTCTCGCGCGCCTTTCTTTTTCACCAATTCAGCGGCACCGCAGATCGAACCTGCGGTGCTGATCATGTCGTCGAACATGACCGCGACCTTTCCCTTGAGATCGCCGCCAATAATGTTCTCCTGAGACACCTTTTCTGCGGTTAAACGCCGTTTATCGATGATCGCTAATTCGCCACCGATGCGTTTCGCATGACCTACGGCGCGTTTGATGCTGCCTTCGTCGGGGCTGACGATAACCAATTCCTCAGGCGGAATTTTCATTTGGATGAAGTGGTCATTTAAGACGCTGCCGGCATACAAATGATCCACCGGAACGTCGAAGAAACCTTGGATCTGTGCCGCATGAAGGTCCATCGCCAAAACGCGATCGGCACCGGCCCGAACGATCATATTGGCCACCAGTTTGGCGGTGATCGGCACGCGCCCTTCGGCCTTGCGGTCTTGGCGAGCGTATCCGTAGTAAGGGACCACGGCGGTGATCCGATCGGCGCTCGCACGGAGGCAAGCATCGATCATAATCAGCAGCTCCATCAAGTTGTCGTTGACCGGCGGGCAAGTCGGTTGCACCAGAAACACGTCGCGTCCCCGTACATCTTCGATTTTGCAGTGGAACTCGCCGTCGGGAAAAGTCGCAAACCGCACTCCACCGATCGGCAGATTAAGCGATTCACAAATTTTAGACGTTAATTCAGGGTTTGCTCGGCCGCTGAAGATCTTCGGTTGACGAGTCATTGAACGGGTTTGGGAATGACGTGTGGGAGAAAAAAACATGGGACCCGTTCGGTGCGGGTGAGCTCGGTTCGACTATCGCTTAGTTCTCTAGAAACTATAGCAAAATTGGCTGTTGTCTGCACCAACCTCCAATTCAAACATGATTTTAATGTTGTGAAACTCAGGAAAACGCGCTTCTGATTATTATCCGATCGTTGGACCGCGTCTGGGCGTACCAGCTACGCAGCTCGCTGGAGGACGCGACGCTGAGAAAAATGGTGCGATCGAGGTGATTTGAGGTGTTTCGAGTCGCCGGTGACACCCGATCGACAACGTCATGATCGGGCATAAAAAAACCGGCGTCGGTCAAACATGACAAACGCCGGCAATTGTTTTATCAATCGTTTTACGGATCGGTGGTCTAAAGATTTATCGGAGGTCGAATCGATCAAGATTCATGACCTTGTTCCAGGCCGCCACGAAATCGGTGACAAATTTCTCTTGGGCGTCGTCGCAAGCATAGGCTTCAGCGAGTGCTCGGAGTTGCGAATTGGAACCGAAAACAAGGTCGACTCTTGACCCCGTCCACTTTAGGTCTCCCGATTTGCGGTCGCGCCCCTCGAAAACGTTTTCCCCTTTTTCTGAGGGCTTCCAAACGGTGCCCATGTCCAGCAAATTGACGAAGAAACGATTGTTCAGTTTGCCCGGTGTTTCGGTCAGCACCCCACGTTTGGCCTGGTCAACGCTAACGTTTAATGCCCGCAATCCCCCAACCAAAACAGTCATCTCGGGGGCGGTCAGGGTCAACAGATGAGCTCGATCGACCAGCATTTCCTCAGCAGACCGGTAGTGGCCGTTGCCGCCTGAAAAGTTCCGGAAGCCATCTGCTTGCGGTTCCAGCGGTTCGAACGATTCGGCATCTGTTAAGGCTTGTGTGGTGTCGGTGCGACCGGGAGTGAAAGGTACTTTTACATCTTGTCCGGCGTCTTTGGCGGCTTTTTCAATCGCGGCACACCCCCCCAATACGATTAAGTCGGCGAGCGATACTTTCTTCCCACCGGCCTGAGACCCGTTGAAGTCGTCTTTGATTTTATTCAACGCTGCTAACACTTTTGCCAATTCGGCCGGTTCGTTAGCAGGCCAATCTTTCTGCGGAGCCAAAGCGATCCGTGCCCCATTGGCACCGCCGCGATTGTCGGTGTGACGGAAGGTGGATGCCGAAGCCCAAGCGGTCGCAACCAAGCGTTCGGTGGCGATGCCGGTATCAAGAATATTACTTTTTAGTTTGGCAACTTCTTGATCGCCAATCAATTCGTAATCGGCTTCGGGGATGGGGTCTTGGAATAGTTGTGCCGGCGCGACTTCGGGGCCTAAACAACGCGATACAGGGCCCATGTCACGATGCGTCAGCTTATACCAAGCTTTCGCGAACGCTTTGTCGAATTGGTCAGGATTTTCATGGAAACGCTTGGAGATTTTTCCGTACGCTGGATCCATTTTTAATGCCATGTCGGTGGTGAACATAATCGGAGCGTGTGATTTAGAATCATCAAAGGCATCAGGAACCGACCCGTCCGCAGATTCGTCTTCGGGAGTCCACTGCCAAGCACCGCCCTGTCCTTTAACCAGTTTCCACTGATATTGGTACAGGTTGTCGAAGTAGCCTGTCGACCACTGCGTCGGCGTCGAGGTCCAAGCCCCCTCTAAACCACTGGTGATGGTGTCGGCCCCGTTTCCAGTTCCGTGAGAATTGGACCAACCCAATCCTTGTTCGGCGATCGTCGCGCCCGCTGGCGCAGGTCCGACGTGTTCCTCGGCGCTGGCAGCACCGTGAGCTTTACCAAGGGTATGACCACCGGCGATTAGCGCAACGGTTTCTTCATCGTTCATCGCCATTCTACCGAACGTTTCGCGAATATCATGCGCCGCAGCCAGAGGGTCGGGTTTTCCATCAGGGCCTTCCGGGTTGACGTAGATCAAACCCATCTGAACCGCCGCTAACGGTTGTTCCAGTTCACGATCGCCGGAGTAACGTTTGTCGCCAGCCAACCATTCGCTTTCGGGGCCCCAGTAAATATCGGATTCGGGTTCCCAGACGTCCTCGCGACCGCCAGCAAATCCCATGGTTTCAAAACCTGCGGTCTCAAGAGCTACATTGCCGGCCAAAACCATCAGATCAGCCCAAGAGATTTTGCGGCCATATTTTTGTTTGATCGGCCAAAGCAAACGACGGGCCTTGTCAAGGTTGGCATTGTCAGGCCAACTGTCCAAGGGAGAAAAACGCTGCGTTCCCGAAGACGCTCCACCGCGACCGTCAGCGACACGATAGGTGCCCGCGCTATGCCACGCCATGCGGATGAACAGGCCAGAGTAACTGCCGTAATCCGATGGCCACCAGTCTTGAGAAGAATTAACTAATTCATCAAGGTCTTTTTTTACCGCCGCGAGATCCAACGCACTGAACTCTTTGGCGTAGTCAAAATCTTCGCCCATCGGATTGCCTGCGGGCGAATTTTGGTGAAGCACTTCCAATCGAAGTTGGTTGGGCCACCAGTCGCGATTGGTCATCGATCGGGAGGCATATTGTGCTGCTGCACCGCTTGCACCATGCATTACCGGGCATTTACCTTCATCCATCTTTTTCATTTCCTTTTTTGTGGCCGCCCCGTTTTTTGAGGCCGCGTTTTTTACAAGTGAATCTTTAAGCAGCGAGTCCTGTCCGAACGTTGACGTCGCTAAGCAAAGAACTGTGAAGCCCGTGATAAATCGAGCCGAAAGTTGCGAAGTATTCATAATCTCCCTGAGAATTGTAGTGAAATTTGGCGTAATGGAAGACGTGCAAGGTAGCTGTTGAGGACAAAAGTGTAACCCTGTTATTGCTATTCGCAAAATGCATTGAGCGAATCTGGGTCATGTCGTAACGACATGCGTTCGTTCATTCAGTCGCTGTCCTCTGCCGCTGCTGCTGCTGCGGTGGGCGTTGTTTCTGGTTTGGGGTGTTCAAGGAGCCCCCAGAGGTTCAAAGCGTTTTCGGCAGTATGATCAGGCGGATCGCCGATGATGCAAACCTTTGAAAAACCACAAAAAACATGGGCGAAATGCGCTGGCAACGCATGCGGTTACGCATGAGGAAAAATCACCGGCAATTATCGAGACACCTTCAAATCAGCCAAGTGAAGCACGTCTCCTGCCAACCGCCCGTCCTCGTATTCAACAGAAATCGCAATGCGGCGAACGCCCAAAACGTCTAACTCCAAAGCGATCGGCTGGAGAGTATTTGCGGCTCGCATGACTTCGGAGATCGCCGTTTGCCCATCGGTTTTGATCATAAATCGGACAACAGCACTGACGTGAGACTGAGGATCGAAACCGACCAAACCGGTCAGGCGTTTGAACTGACCATTGAGGGCAAAAACAATACGCCCGCCGCCGGAAATCGCGATGCCTTTATCATAAGCATCGGTTTCGGCTAAATACTTCAGCCCCGATTCTGGCGTCCTGCTCAGTGTTAACCGCTGGCCACGGAAGTCACGATCGAAGCGTGCGACTCGGAGCGCCTTGAGAGGTTTCAGAATCTCGGGGCTGGCCAGTAGGGGAGTCCAAGTGTTGGTCAAAGGGATCAGATTGCTAAGATAAACAAAGCGAACTACTGAAAAATCTACTCGTCGCACAAAACTCGAGGCAACAGAAAGACTTTGCCCGCCGACCAAGGTAAGGTCGAATCGCCGACCGTCGAAACCGATATTTCGAACGAGAAGTCTACTGTCGTCCATCAGCGTCAACTGGCACCGCGGGTCGGCTACCTCCCGTTGGGCGCGATAAAAAATAACCCCTTTGATTTTTTTCAAAGCAACTTCAGCGGTGCGGGTTTCGATCGAAAAGGTCAAGTGCTGATCGCTGATGTTGCCAACGACTCCTTCAATTAGCTGCAGCGCTCCGTTTTTACTGACAACGATGGCGTCGGAAGTCGCTAGATTCCGTTCGGACAATTCAACCCATTGTTTTGTTTCGCTTTCGGTGGCGTCGTCGCCAAGCCATGAGATTTTGCTTAAATTAGAAGCTCTTACATCCAACGACAGACCGGCCGCGGTTAGAATATTTGCCGTTTCGTTTTGGACCGTGATCGCGTTAATGTGCGCATAGGAACCGTCGGTGAAAGTCAGTTTCCCGCGTTTGGTATTGGCTTGGACATCGCTTGATGTGTCATCGGCGACCGGTTCGTTCACGTTTAGACTGCTGATTTGTTCAAACGGAAATTGCATCACCGTGTCATTGACGATCAGATCAACGCCGGATTCATTGAACGATTGGAGTGTGCCTTCTGCCGACTGTCCATCGGTGAATTGAACACTGACCGACTGTTCCGAGGTGAGTTCGGTCAGTCCATTGGTTTGAACTCCAGCGGCTTGGGAAGCACATAAAGTTAGCCAAACCGATATCACTATTAGACGTTTCATGTATTTCACCGGGCCTCTTTTAGAGCATGTATCGAAGCAGACGAAAAAAAAGCACACTAAAAACGGGCGGTGCGCTAGACTGCTCCGGAGATAACTTTCTGTGGGCGAAAACCGTTAATTTGCCTTAATCAGTTTTGCAGCTTGAACGGCAAAGTAGGTCAGCACACCGTCGGCACCGGCCCGTTTAAACGCCATTAAGCTTTCCATGATGACCGCATCACGCTCAAGCCAGCCGTTTTCCGCTGCCGCCATCAGCATCGCGTATTCACCGCTGACTTGATAGGCGAAGGTCGGAACGGAAAATTCATTTTTTACCCGCCGCACGATATCCAGATAAGGCATTCCAGGTTTGACCATTACAAAGTCGGCTCCTTCGGCGATATCAAGTGCTACCTCACGGAGCGCTTCATCCGAATTAGCCGGATTCATTTGATAGGTTTTTTTGCCGCCGCCGGTGACATTACCAGCCGAAAGATTGCCCTTGGATCCAATCGCATCACGAAACGGTCCGTAAAAGGCGGAAGCGTATTTGGCAGCGTAGGCCATAATCATCACGTGCTCGAAACCGGCCTCGTCGAGTGCCAATCTGATCGCTCCGATACGTCCGTCCATCATGTCTGAAGGGGCGATCACATCGCACCCGGCGGCGGCTTGAACGACCGCTTGTTTACACAGCATCTGCACGCTGATGTCGTTCGCTACGTCCCCGTCGACCACCACTCCGTCTTGGCCGTGCGAGGTATACGGGTCCAGCGCGACGTCGCAAATAATGCCGATTCCAGCAACGTGTTTTTTTAGATGCTCGACCGTGCGGCAAACCAAATTGTTAGGATTGACTGCTTCGGCAGCATCGTCCGTTTTTTTCGCGGGGGCGGTTTCGGGGAAGATCGCGATCGCGGGAATACCTAAATCGCGGGCCTCGGTCACGGCTTCGGTCAGTCGATCGATCGAGTATCGAAACTGGCCTGGCATTGACGCAATCGCGGTTTTCTTGGCATTGCCTTCTTCGACAAAAACGGGCCAAATAAGATCATCGACCGACAATCGATTTTCCGCCACCATCCGCCGGCTGAAGTCAAACCGACGTACGCGTCTCATGCGCGTGGAAGGATATTTTGCAGCGTTCATAACAGAATCAATTAAACAGAATCAATTTTAAGGGTAACAAGAAGCAGGAGATAAGGATTCGGGGAAAGATTAAATCACGGTACAGAGTCCAACAAACTTTGTCAGCATCCAGACGCCTTCAGGTCGTGCTGGCCAGTTATCATCATAGGGGAAATTCGATACAATGAAACTTGTACTGACACTTTTCGAGCACGCTTCGGTTTAACGGTCACGATGAACAAAAACATGAAACGACGATCCTTTCGCGCTTTGACAGTCGGCATTTTGGTGTTAACGGCGGGCGCGTTTACTCCACTGGTCGCGGCGGCTCAGAACTGGGCCAGTTGGCGAGGTCCGGAACACAACGGAATTTCGCGCGAAACGAATCTGGTGGAAGACTGGTCGTTGGAGGACGGAAAGAACGTTGTTTGGAAGTCTGAAACTGGCGGGCGATCAACACCGATCGTTCTCAATGGGCGAGTCTATTTAAATTGCCGAACGGCGGACAATCCCGCGCTGCTTGAAGAACGCATTCACATTCAAGAACAGGTCGTTTGTTGGGATGCCGAAACGGGCGAAGAAAAATGGCGTGATAAATTTAATGTTTTTCAAACCGACATTCCCGCTCCTCGAGTCGGGTGGGCTGCGATGTGTGGCGACGTTGAAACGGGCAACGTCTTCGTGCACTCGGTCAGCGGCATCTTCCGTTGTTATTCGCCTAATGGCAGGGTGATTTGGGAAATATCTTTAGCCGAACAATACGGCAAGATCTCTGGTTACGGTGGCCGCACGCAAACGCCATTTGTGGACGAAGACCGCGTCATCGTCAGCTTCTTGGCGACAAACTGGGGCGACATGAAAGGCCCCGCGCCGAAACACTACTATTATGCGTTTGATAAAAAGACCGGGGAACTTCAATGGGTCTCAGCCCCCGGCGGTGCCCCTCAAGATACAAACTACTCGGCACCCGCGATCGGCGTTATTAAAGGCCAGCGTATGATCGTCGCTGGAAATGCTGATGGGCACGTGTACGCGATCAACGCGCGGACCGGCCAACCGATTTGGGGATTCAAAATGTCCAAACGCGGGCTCAACGCGACGCCCGTGATCGACGGAGACTTAGTCTATATTTCGCACGGGGAAGACAACATTGACAATGCTGAATTTGGACGCGTTCAGTGCATCGACGCAACTGGAATCGGCGACGTCACCGCAACACATGGCGTTTGGAGAGCTGACGGTATTAAAGCCGGATATACGGCGCTGTTAGCCAAAGACGGAATCGTTTATGTTGTCGCTGACATTGGAAATATGATTGCGTTTGATGGTAAAACCGGTGACCAACTGTGGACTCAAGACCTTGGTACGGTTGGCAAGGGGTCACCGATTTGGGCCGACGGAAAAATTTATGCGACCGAAGTCAACGGGAACGTTTGGATCCTTAAACCCAATCGAACCCAATGTGAGGTCGTCAATCATGTACGTTTGACCGCCGCCAACGGAAACGGGTTGGACGAAATTTACGCTTCGCCCGCGATCGCCAACGGCAGATTATACATCGTCACGCGCGACCGCACGATTTGCATTGGTGACAGTTCAAAAACGGTGAAATTAGGCAATCGGGAACAACTACCAGCGGAATCTGAACCCGACGGCGAACCGGCCTTGGTGCAGTTGAGACCCTACGAGGTGATCCTTGGCCCCGGAGAATCGCAAGCGTATACCGTTGTTGCTTTCGACGCCAATGGACGCAAATTGAGTGAAATGCCTGCGGAAAGTTTACAGCTTGATGCCTTATTGACTGATTTTTCGGTTTCTGAAAATTTGTTAACGGCTCCAGCTGGAAACGATAAAGAGTACGCTGGAACCTTGAGCACGTCGGTCGACGGTTTGAAGGCTAAAGCGCGTGTTCGAAGGTATCGGGACGCGCTGGTCTGGCAGTGGGACTTCGAAGGTTACAAAGGCGTGCAAGTTCCGATCACTTGGAATCGCGCTCACGTTAAAGTCAAACCGTTCAATCTGGAGGGTAATACGGTGATGAAAGTTACCGGCGGGCCATCAGCCAAAGGACGACCCAGCCACCAGATTTCGATCGGCCCTGCGGATATGAAAGACTATGAAATGCAAATCGACGTGCGGTTTGAAGAACAGCGTCGCCAACTGGGGTCCTTGGGACTGTCGGTCAATCGCTACAACGTGTTACTTAACGGAAATCGTGGTTTACTGGCCGCCCAAAGTTGGCCACCGCATCTCCGCATGGCAAAATCGGAAAAGTATCGCGTTGATCCCGATGTGTGGTACACGATAAAAATGAAGGTCAAGGCCGACCAAGAAAAAGCCTTCGTCATGGGGAAGGCTTGGAGGACGGGGGAAGAGGAACCAGCCCAATGGACATTGCAACAAACAGATCCTCATCCGAATTTGACAGGGGCACCGGGGGTGTATATCTATGCACAAGCCGACTGCTATTTTGACAACGTGAAAGTCATTCGTAGCCCCGATCAAGGCAATTAAACGGGGATCGAAACTGAGTCCTTCGGATCGTCGCTGAAAACGATAGGCAGTACGATTCTTGAAACGATGCTTAACGCCACACGTGGTGCAAACGCCACACGTTATGGCAACGCAACACGCTATGCCGACGCGCTGTCGCCCAGTATTTATCCAACAACAAATCACCATGTATTATCAAGGAACCATCATGGGCTCGATCCTCGCAAGCAAGCTCGGTTTAAGACTCTTCTCCACCAGCGCCGTTTTATTGGGTGCTGTTCTATTCCTCATTTCGGCTTACGCGGCCACCCCAGTGATTGCACAGAGCGTTAAAAAAACTGGTGATTGGCCGATGTGGGGTGGCGCTCCGGACCGAAACATGGTCTCCCATGAATCACCTGTTTTGATCGACTTCGATTTAGAGTCAGGCAAAAACGTGCTCTGGTCAGCCAACCTTGGTTCGCAAACCTACGGCAACCCGACCGTTGCCGACGGGCGCGTTTACGTTGGAACCAACAACGGGGCCGGATATCGGGAGAAGTATCCCGCGACGGTCGACCTAGGTGTGTTGGTCTGCTTCGATGAAAAATCAGGTGATCTGTTGTGGCAATTGAGCCGTGAAAAATTGCCCGCAGGACGTGTCAACGACTGGCCTCTGCAAGGGATTTGTTCGACTCCCGTGGTCGAAGACGAGCGCGTTTACGTGGTCACTAACCGTTGCGAACTGATGTGCTTAGACGCCAAAGGATTCACTGACGGCAAAAACGATGGCGACGTTCAGAACGAAGTTGACGCTGAAGAAAAGGACGCTGATATCATTTGGTCCTTGGACATGATCGAAGAATTGGGGGTCTTCCCGCATAACTTGGCCACCAGTTCGCCAGTTATTCATGACAACATGATCTACATTGTGACTTCCAACGGCGTCGACGAAGCACACCTGCAGGTTCCTTCGCCAAGAGCGCCTTGTTTTTTGGCTGTTGACATCAAAACCGGTAAAGTTCAATGGGAACACAATCAACCCTTTGATGGGATTTTGCATGGGCAATGGGGGTCTCCTGCGGTCGGCGTGGTCAATGACCGTGCGTTAGTATTTTTTCCCGGCGGTGATGGATGGCTGTACGCTCATGACGCCAAAACGGGTGAAGAGGTTTGGAAATTCGATCTTAACCCCAAAGATTCGATCTGGGAGCTTGGTGGGGCCGGGACCCGTAACGCGATCGTCGCAACACCGGTTTTCGTCGATAGCAGTGTGATTCTTGCCGTCGGCCAAGACCCTGAACACGGCGAAGGTGTCGGCCATCTGTGGCGCATCGATGCAACAAAAACTGGCGACCTGAGTGCCGAGTTAGGCGATCGTGAAACTGCAGGCGAACCTAATCCCAACTCCGGTGTCATCTGGCACTATGGCGGGGTCGAAGCCGGAGCTGACGAACCCCTGTTCCGCCGCACCATGTCGACCGTTGCTGTTGCCGACGGCATCGTCTATGCGGCTGACCTCAGTGGTTTTTTACATTGCATTAGTTTAGAATCTGGGGAACGGCACTGGGAGCATGATATGCTCTCTGGCGTTTGGGGATCGCCTTTGGTGGTCGATGGAAAAGTGTTTCTCGGTAATGAAGACGGAACATTGACCGTTTTCAAAGCCGACAAGGCAAAAGCGGAGGTGTTGGCTGAAATATCAACCGTGAATTACTCGTCCATCTACAGCACCCCAACGTTTGCCAACGGCAACATGTATCTGACCGACCGCACGCGTTTGTACGCGGTAAAGGTCGGTCAACAAGAGTAGATGTTCATTGCAGGTATTGGAAGTTAGGGATTTTAAGTGACCGAAGAAATCAAACCGGAAAATGTAGATGACGATGTGCAAACTCCCGACGTCGATCAGACGATGGAATCGGAGTCACCGTCGACCTCCGGAGCGATAAACCGAGTCAATCCTCGACGGAGCCTTGAACTGGCGCTCGCGGCGGCAAAAACGGCAGCCGAAAATGGTGGCATTGAAGTTACCGTTTTGGACATGAGCAGTCATACGGCGATTTTTGATTACTTCGTGATTGCTACCGGGAAAAGTCGCCGTCAACTGCACGCAATGAGCGAAGAGATTGACAACACGTTAGAGAACGATCTCAACGATAAACGGGTTAACATTGACGGTTACACGGAGAGTCGCTGGATTGTGCTGGACTACGGAACGGTCGTCATTCATTTGTTCGATGAAGACACGCGGTCCTTTTATTCATTAGAGGCATTGTGGGCCGACGCGACGAAAGTCGATTTGACCGAGACGCTCAAAGACATCAAGTGAATCCGGCAAACGGTTAGACGCTCCGCCTGAGCGCGTCTTTTCAATTCGATAGTCCAATGCTGCGTTTAAGAATAATTCGTTTAGGAATAATTCGTTTGGCAATGGCGTTGTGCCGCTTTGGAGCTGAAATTAAGGGGCAGATCCCGTAGGAAACAGTCATAAAGTTGGCGGTAGCCAAAGCGCCTGTACGCTGTTACCGGCATCTCTAGTGGAATGTCAGCATTGGATTTTAGGGTTAGCCGTTTTGGCGATAGCCACGGTTCCGAAACGAAAAACCGGGGCTAACGCCCAAACGGCTGATCTGAACAATCCTAATTCTTAATGCTGACAGACCACTAGGAACTTGGGGATATTATAAGCTCGAATCTTCAAGCCAGAGATAGTCTCCAGCTAGTTACTAGCCGCTAGACGAACGGCGTGCGTGTGCGTGATCGCTAATTGTGGTTGCTAAACCACGCACGCCTGCCGGCTAAACATGAAAAATCTGGCAACTGACAATTGAGGCTTCGAGCAAGTTCCCAAGTTGTTTTCTTCTTCGTTACTCAGACTAAGGTTAAGCTTCTAATTGAAGGGATTGCCGTCTTCATCGTCGATGTCATCGGGCTGAGGTTTTTCTTCGGTTGCGAATGGGTTTTCACTTTCGGTGGCAAATGGGCTTTCACTTTCGGTGGCAAACGGGTTAGTGCCTCGGGTCGCGAAAGACTTCTTCTTGGTGGACCTGCGAGTTGCGAAAGGATCGTTTTTGGTCGCACTTCCGGCGGGTTTTGTGCCGCTTCCGCTGGCCAGTAGTACATCGGAATTGTGGAAAATCGGTCTTTCGCTGGATGACGCCCGGACGCATTGAACCAGTCCGTCGTCTGATGCGAGGTAAATTCGATCGGTTTGGGTGTTGGTCAAAATCCGATCAATTATGCCCACATCGACAGCGCTGATGGTTTTTCCAGTATTTTGATCGATGACCAACAGATTATTTTGGGTGTCCAGCGCGAAAATCGTTCCTTCGCTCGCCCCTAAAAACGCCTTGATGTTGTCAAGCGGTGCATTCCAGTTGTTTGAGAACTGACCGGTCGCCGCGTCGATCTTAAACAATTGTTCAGCATCAGAAACCACGTATAAAAATTCGCCAATCGGCACGACCGGTTGTGAGACGCCGGCGCCAGTGGTGACTTCCCAAATCAGCCGCCCCTTTTCTTGGTCAACACAATAAACAAAACCGTCAATCGACGCGGTGTAGACCAAATTCCCTCGTGCGGTGGGAGCAGCGACGATTGCATCGCTGGCTTTTAACCGGAAACTCACGGCCTTACTGGCCATGGGATTCGCTAAATTTAATTGTCCGCTATCGGTTGTCCAAACAACACGTGCTCCGGTAACCAATGGACGCGCTGTCGCAAAACCTGAGGCAAAAAAAGCGTTTGAACCGTACCCTCGGTCTTTAATCAAAAACGACTGCAACCTGCCGTTGCCAAGAGGGACCAAAATATTGGTATCAGACACCGCAGGCGGGGCGCTAGGGACATAAACAGTTTCTTTAGACCACAACGTTCGTCCGTCTTGGGCATTGAGGCAATAGACCTTGCTTCCGACCACCACGGCGACGTGTTCGTTGCTGGCCCCAACACCGAGGACGTCCAACTTGATGTCTCCGATCAATTGGTCCCATAGCAAATTTCCGGTGTCGGCATCGACCGCGGTGACAACGCCCTCACTGGACAATGTGTAGAGAACGGATTTGGGCAAAGTATAAGACGAAACTTTGACTTCGACGTCGGTGACACCGCGCAGTTTGAGTCTTGTTTCAAGGAGTTCTTTACGGAAGTCAATTTCCTCTTGAGCGCCCTGCAAGCCGTACGGTTCGCCCTTGCTGTTAAGCTGACGGTTGGAGACAACTTCGCGTATGTTGCCGGCCTCCATCAGGAAGTAGGTGGTCGAAGAGTTTGCATCGATGTGCAGGCACCAATCGAGCAATTTATAGGGGCCGCCGACGGGTAGTTGTGCGTTCCACTGAACCTTCAACCCCGCACGGAAGGCTTGGCTATCGGGGACCAGCAACCCTTCGCCGCGCGTTTGCGTCGTGGTTGAAAATGCGATCGCAAAGAACGTTAGAAATGCAATGAATGGGTGGGCTGGTGAGGATCCAAGTGTTTTGGACATCAGCTTTTGTCTCCGAAGCTAAAGGGCGCAACAACGCATGAATGGGTCGGTACCGATGTATTTAATCTTATTTGCTAGATCGCCGTTCTGCACGGCAAACCCCGTTTGAGTTAGTAATTATCGGTTATTTCTAACCATCGACAATACTTTTCTGGCGATGTGGATAGGAATCGCGGGGATTGGCGTTTGGCGGTTTTTTTGCGTTGCCTAAACATCATAAAAGGTATTCGAGGTTCACGTCTTCAAAGTGAAGGCTGGTTATGCCGAATATACCGACCGAAGCGGCAATCATTAAAGCTTGGGATTCCACCGATTTTTCATCGCCGCCGTTCAAAGCCCCTTTTCATCTGAGTACAATCGGTGATGAAGGTCACTTCGCTGAATCCACTCAATTTATCGCGAACCACGGGAGCCACCATGCCGGTCGTCGGATGTCCAAAATGCAAAAAGAAGTACAAGCTTTCGAGTGAAGTGCTGGGCAAGACGGTGCGATGCACAGAGTGTCAGACGAAATTCAAAACGGCCGCAAAACAGACAGGCGAACCGTCCGCACCACCGAACCAGGCAAACAGGAAGGCCAAAGGGAGAAACATCGCTCCCAAGCAATCCACCGCCGCCGCAGGTGGTGCAACGCGCGCTTCGACCGCACCGCTCAAAGGCGTCGGGCTCAGCGGTCCCATCTCCCCACAATCAGACCTTTTCGCCCAACCGATTCCCGACAAACGATCGCCCGACCCGCTTGGTAACTTTGTTTTAGAAGACCCCGGTTTCGGCAACGTCGATCTCGATGAAATGGAGAATGACGACGATGATGACTTGGACGTGAGAGACGACGATAAAAGGCACTTGTTTGAAAACCCGGCCTTAAAAGCGGCAGCCGCAACCAAGGCAAGCCAGAAAACACAACGAAAATCTCAAAAACCTGTAGGTTTCAAAGAGATACGAATGCTGGGAAATGTCGTTGTCGCATTAGGCGGGCTGGGAATCGCGTGTTGCTGCGTTGGGATGGTTTTTCAAGTGCTGGTTCTCTTCCAAGTAAATGGGAGCGGTTCGGGGACCGATGGTGAATCCGGGGTGGGAATAGGACAGATTTTTCTTCTGGCAGGGGGAAGTCTTTGGGGCCTCTCAAGCTTGACGAGTTTGATCTATTGGCCACTGGCACACGCCAACACTACCGCGTTGGGAGCTACCGAGCAACGCTTTTCTCCGATGTGGATGGTGTTTGGCTGGCTGATCCCGTTGGCTAATCTCGTTTGGCCGATGCAGGGAGTCACCGAAATTCTGAAGGCCAGTAAAAAGCCATCAGGAAAAAAATGGCGGAAACTGAGCGAAACCTATTGGCAAACCTCAGCATGGACCGTCAGCGTCATCGCGGCGCCGCTGTGTCCGTATGTTGGCTCTTATTTCCTGAATGCCGGCGGCGGAGCTTCGCACACTTCGGTGTTGCTGAAGTTAGCTTCAATTGTCGTGTACCAGTTTTCACTGTTCTGTGTTTTGTCTTTGATAATGCAGACCACCAAGACACAGTACAAAAACTTCGAATAACACGGTATTGAAAGTCCTGAAATTTCTCCGCAGAATCGCTATTTAGGGCGCGTCTGACCGGTTCCACGGACTTGATACTTGAAACTGGTCAACTGTTCGACACCGACCGGACCACGGGCATGCATTTTTCCAGTCGCGATGCCAATCTCCGCGCCCATTCCAAATTCGCCTCCGTCAGCGAACTGAGTGGAGGCATTATGTAGCAGGATAGCCGAATCCAGTTCTTTCAGAAAACGTTCGGCGACAGCGCTGTCTTGGGCCACAATCGATTCGGTATGTCCAGAGGAATACTGAGCGATATGTTCGATCGCCCCGGAAACGCCGTCGACAATTCGCACAGAAATGATCGCATCTAAGTACTCGGTCGACCAATCTTCAGCGTCTGCGCCGACCGCTGCGGGGAAATGTTTCAACACGGTTTGGTCGCCGCGAATTTCGCATCCGGCAGCACTGAGGTCATTCACCAGCGGCAACAGATGCGTGGCTACTGCGGCGGCGTCGATCAACAACGTTTCGGCTGCACCGCAAATGCCGGTGCGGCGAAGCTTCGCGTTGTGAACAATTGATTTTGCCATCTCAAGGTCGGCCGATCGGTCGACGTAGACATGACAGATCCCTTCGAGATGGGCGAAAACGGGGACTCGGGATTCGGTCTGCACGCGATGCACGAGTCCTTTTCCGCCGCGCGGAACCAAGACGTCCAAGTTCCCGTTGAGCCCTTTGAGCATTTCTCCAACGGCGGTTCGGTCGGTTGTGGGCACAATCTGAATCGCGCTTGCGGGCAGTCCTGCGTCGATCAGCCCCTTGATCATGCACTGATGGATCGCCGACGACGAATGAAAAGAGTCGCTTCCCCCTCGCAAAATTACCGCATTACCGGCCATCAGGCAGAGGGCACCAGCGTCGGCGGTCACGTTAGGGCGGCTTTCGAAGATCACGCCAATCACGCCCAAAGGAGTGCGCACGCGACTGATGTTCAAACCGTTGGGCCGGTCCCAAGAGGAGATAACTTCTCCCACGGGGTCCTGCAAATCAGCGATCGCTTCAAGCGCCGAAACAATTCCCCCGATGCGGTCTTCGTCCAATCGAAGGCGGTCAAGCATCGCCGAAGATAGACCTGATTTGCGCCCCTCTTCCATGTCGAGTTGATTTGCTGTTAAAACTTCGGCGGCATTGTCGGACAAATACTTCGCAGCCAGCCGAATCGCCTTTTGCTTCGTCGCAGTGTCTGCGATCGCCAGCTTACCGGCCGCAATCGAGGCGGCGTTACCAATGTCGGCCATCACTTCAACGACGGTGGTGTTTTTTTCGGCGGTAGTCAATGGAAGTCCTGAATGTGTTAACTGAAGATGAAATCAAAACGTCGCCGGTCGCACGTTTTGAGAAAACGGATCGCCCTAAATTATCAACGGAGTCACCATTTGTACATCCTCCGTTAATTCGTAAATTGCGGCCGGTGCCCCGTTTGTTCTCATGGCCAACCAAACGGGAAAACGAAACGGATTTACCAAACCTCAATCTTCCCCAAATTTTTTTTAAACCACCCGCGAATTTATAAGAAACAGGACGTAGCAGAAACTTGTTTGGAATCTTAAACATCGACAAACCGGCAAATGTGACGTCGCGCGATGTCGTTAACCGGGTCTGCGCGTTGCTGCCCAAAAAAACGCGGGTCGGCCATTGCGGAACGCTTGACCCACTCGCGACCGGCGTGCTGCTGGTTTGCGTGGGGCCGGCAACGCGGTTAATTCAATTCGGACAATCAGCCCCCAAACACTACGTGGGGAATTTTCAGTTGGGCCTGTCCAGCAATACCGAAGATATCACCGGCGAAGTAGTAACGCACGACAACCCGTGCGTGACCCGAGGGGAGATCGAGTCGGTGTTGCCGAAGTTCGTTGGCGAAATTTCACAGCGGCCGCCCGCATTTTCAGCGCTGCGAATTGGTGGAAAACGCGCCTACGATTTGGCTCGTGCAGGAAAAGAAGTCGTGCTGGAATCACGCAAAATCACGATCCACCGTTTGGAGGTCTTGGATTTTGACTTCCCTGAATTTCAACTAGACATCCACTGCGGCAGCGGAACCTACGTCCGTTCGCTCGGCCGGGACATCGCCGAAACGATCGGTACGCACGCGGTAATGACAGGATTGTTGAGATCTGGCATCGGATCATTTGAACAATCCAATGCCGTTAAGATTTCTGAATTGAATGAGGAGAACATTGGCGATTCCATGCTGCGTCCCGAAACCATCCTCGCCGACATGGCCCGTACGACCTTGGTCGACGATGAATTCGAAAAACTTCAGGATGGGAATTGGATCCGGCGCGATATGCCCGATTCCGTCAACAACCTCGCCGCCTTCGATGACGAAGGTCGTTTGGTGGTCGTATTGAAAAAGGACTCGGGGCGTCTGTTTGTGCCGAAGATCAATTTCGCGCGGTATTGGAGGGAAAAGAAGCTGCAATAGGGCAGATAAAATAGGGCAGCGGTCAGTGGTCTGGAAATCCGCGCGATGTCAGTTACTGCAACGGTTGTGGCCTGAAAAGGTTCGTTCCGAAATTTTGAGGTGCCGTGTGCGCCCAAAAATTGCTATTAAAATTTGGGGAAACTCCGGGAAAACCGCCCAGGTTACGAAGCGGGGAGTTGTGTCGCAACTTGGGGGTGACGGGATTCCACCGCGCCGCGCTAAATCGCCGTAAGTCCGGGCGGAGTTCGGTGGCGTTGGCCCACACGGGGCGCTGATGATCGCCTACGCGTCTTCGAACAGGGGTGTTGAAATGTAGCGTTCGCCCAAACTACAAGCGATGGTCACGATTCGTTTTCCTTTGAATTCGGGACGGGCCGCAATTTCGGCCGCCGCGCACAGGTTGGCTCCGCTGCTGATGCCACCAACGATGCCTTCTTGCTTCGCTAATTTTTTTCCCCATTCGAATGCCGCTTCGCTATCGACCTTAATCACTTCATCGATCAACGAAGTGTCTAGGTTCTTGGGAATGAATCCTGCACCGATGCCTTGAATTTTGTGCTTGCCGGGTTCGCCGCCGCTGATTACCGGCGAAGTGGAAGGTTCGACTGCGAAGGCCTTGAAATTCGGGTTCTTAGATCGCAGGTAACGGGTGACGCCGGTGATGGTTCCGCCAGTGCCAACTCCGGCAACGATCGCATCAATGTTGTGGCCGCTGTCTTCCCAGATCTCGGGGCCGGTGGTGGCTTCATGGATCGCGGGGTTAGCTGGGTTCTCGAATTGCTGTGGCATCCAAGCTTTGGCATCACCGGCGACGATCTCTTCGGCTTGTCGAATGGAACCAGGAATGCCCTCAGCGGCGGGAGTCAGCACAAGATTCGCTCCCATCGCTTTGAGCAAGCTACGACGTTCGACCGACATTGATTCCGGCATCGTCAGCGTCAACTTATATCCCTTGGCCGCACAAACAAACGCCAACGCGATGCCCGTGTTACCGGAGGTGGGTTCAACGATGTGCGTGTCAGCATTGATCTTGCCGTCGCGTTCGCCTGCTTCGATCATGGCGACGCCGATCCGGTCCTTCACACTGTTCAGCGGTTGGAAGAATTCACACTTCATGAACACTTCGGCGTGTTCACTGGGAATCAGGCGATTGACTTTGATCATCGGCGTGTTGCCGATTGCTTTGGTGGCGTCGTCGAAAATTTGTCCGCGCGACATAGTGGGTTCCTTCTGAATGGACGGGAGCATTGGTTAAAAAGCCGTTAGTCCGAGTATTAGATACGAATTTTTGATGGTTTTCAAAGGGGAGTCCGGCGATCGGTCATACACCCCAATCGCGCGGCCGAGGCAACGATGCGCGCGTTTGAAAAAGTGTTTTTCCAAAGGGGCGCTGTACGGTTCGCAAAAAAGCCACCATAAAATGCCAATACAAAACGCCACCATAAAACGCCACCATAAAATGACTCACGACGTTGCCGCGGCGGCGGTTAGCGTTCTTGGTCGGCCAACCCATCGGTTAAAAGCATGCCCTGGATGGCTGCCGTTTGTTGCCACAAGACACGCAGATTCTGAAGATAGGCCAGATTGGTTTGAAACAAAGTGCGTTGAGCGACAAGTAGTTCCAGCACTTCGGTTTCACCGGCCTGGTATCCCCGGAGCAGCAGGTCTGCGGTCTCCGTTGCGATCGGAAGAATCTCGTCCTCAAACGCGGTGACTTGGATCTGCGCGTCGAGGTATTGTTCGTAGGCTGCGGCGAGTCGTTTTCGTAGATCGAGTGCTTTGGTTTCGGCGCGTCGTTGGGCGGCGATGATGCGGTGTTGGGATTGGTAGATGGCGCCACGATTGGAATCGAATTTTGGGATTTGCCACCCGACCTGAAACTCGCCGATAATATCGTCGGTGACAAAATCGTACAAAAAAGATGTCTGCCACGTGACGTTGGAGATCGGTTCCACTTGGTCACGGATTAACTGCCGTTTGTTGGATTCAATATCTGCAAACAATTTCGATAGCTCAGGGCTGTCGCGTAAAATTTG
>CALDYR010000020.1 GCA_937944405.1 uncultured Pirellulaceae bacterium | reverse complement strand
AGCATTAAGAATTAGGATTGTTCAGATCAGCCGTTTGGGCGTTAGCCCCGGTTTTTCGTTTCGGAACCGTGGCTATCGCCAAAACGGCTAACCCTAAAATTCAATGCTGACACTCCACTAGTGTTTTGGCTTAAGCTGCAGGAATAAAAACAATGAAGCTCGACATTGACATTACTGAGTGCGCCCAGCAAATTGCGGCATCACACGGTTTGAAATCATCTTCGGTGACCGCCGCGATCGAATTGTTGAACGATGGCAATACGCTGCCATTTATCGCGCGGTATCGCAAGGAGGCGACTGCCGGTCTGACAGAAACAAAACTGCGCATCGTCCAAGATCAATTTGAAAACTATCAAGAACTGATCAGCCGCAAAAACACAATTCTTGCCACCATCGAACAACAAGGCGCTTTGACCGATGCGATGCGGCAAAAGATTGTTGACTGCCAAGAAAAAAACGTTTTGGAAGATATTTACCTTCCCTTCAAACCCAAACGCCGCACAAAAGCAACGATCGCCCGAGAAGCCGGATTGCAGCCATTGGCAGATTTGATGATGAATCAACAACGCATCGGCAAGTCTCGGTCGGCCATCATACAACCCTTCATCGACGGCGCAAAAGGCGTACCCGACGCCGACGCGGCGGTCGCTGGAGCGGGAAACATTATCGCCGAAACGTGGGTCGAAGCCCCCGAACTGAGACGCTGGTTCTTTGAGCAGTCGGCCAGCGGAAAAGTTACTTCCAAAGTCAAACGTGGCAAGAAAGAAGAGGCGAACAAGTTCGAAAATTACTTCGAATTTTCCGACCCCATTAAACGCATCGCATCGCACCGCTTTTTGGCGATCAAACGCGGTGAATCCGAGGGTTTTTTAAAAATCGCAATAGAACTGGACGACGAATACTTCATTCGACAACTCAAACGCCGGTTGATTTCACAACGCGATTTTGAAATGCACGAAGATTTGGTGGCGATTCTTGAGTCGAGTTTCAAGTCCCATTTCCTACCGGCTGCGACTCAGTTCCATTTAGCACAGTTAAAAGAAAAATCCGACCAAGAAGCGATTGATGTGTTCGCAAAGAACATGCGCGAACTGTTGATGGCGCCGCCGGCGGGCAAACGCACAACGATTGGGTTGGACCCCGGCTTTCGCACCGGATGCAAAGTGGCGGTCGTTGACCCAACCGGTAAGTTTCTTGAAACCAAAACGATCTTTCCCACCGCCCCCAAGAACGATGTCGCAGGGGCAGAGAAAATTTTGCTGGACTTGATTAAAAATCATGAGGTCGAATTGATCGCTATCGGCAATGGTACCGCTTCGCGCGAAACAGATGCGTTTGTCGGCAGCGTTCTGAAACAGCATAAGCTGGAAGTAACCAAGGTGATCGTCAACGAATCAGGAGCTTCGATTTATTCAGCCAGCGAATTGGCGGTGAACGAGTATCCCGAGCTCGACGTGACAGTGCGTGGCGCGATCAGCATTGCCCACCGCTTGCAGGATCCGTTGGCGGAGCTTGTGAAGATTGACGCAAAATCCATTGGCGTGGGTCAGTATCAACACGACGTCAATCAAAAGTTGCTGCAAAAATCGCTCGATCGAGCAGTCGAATCGTGCGTCAACCAGGTGGGGGTCGAATTGAACACCGCCAGTGCCTCGTTACTTAGTTACGTTGCCGGCATCGGGCCGAAACTGGCGGCGTCGATCGTTAAACATCGTGACGCCGAAGGGGCTTTTGAGAATCGTAAGCAATTATTAAAAGTGCCTAAACTTGGAAAAAAAGCGTTCACTCAAGCGGCTGGTTTTTTGCGAATCGCCAACGGCACAACAGTACTCGACCGTTCTGCGGTTCATCCGGAAACCTATCACGTGGCCGAAAAGATGGCGGATTCGCTTGGCGTTGGCGTCGAAGTCATGATGCTCAATCCTGCAGTTGCTGAAAAATTAAACGCGCTCGATTTCGTAGACGAAAACTTTGGCGAACCCACTGTACGCGACATCATCACAGAGATCACTAAACCCGGACGCGACCCACGGGAAAAATTTAAAGCCGTCGCCTTCGACGATTCGGTCAATCAGATCAGCGATCTCAAGCAAGGGATGATCCTACAGGGCCAAATTACGAACGTGACCAATTTTGGCGCCTTTGTGGATGTCGGAGTACATCAGGACGGTTTGGTACACGTGTCACAATTAGCCAACCAGTACGTTGCTAACCCGGCCGACGTGGTGACCGTCGGCGATGTCGTGCGAGTCAAAGTTATGGAAGTCGATGAAGCCCGCAAGCGTATCGGGTTATCAATTAAAGAGGCTTGAAAAAGTTCGTGTCGTTGACTTGAAGACAATAGAGCGTTGGAACGTTCCTAGTTACTCGAAAGGCGATTATGAAATTTCGTGGAATTTTAGTGTCGCCATTTTTTTTCATTCTTTCACCTTTTCTGGGGCAATCGCAGGTGAATGCCGACGACCTCGTGCTGGGATCGATTTTTGCAAATAACATGGTGCTGCAGCGCGACGCGCCGATAACCGTATGGGGCTGGGGAGAGAAAGGCCAAAACGTGACCGTGGCGATGCGCGATCATTCGGCCACGACCGTGATTGCGGATGACGGGAGCTGGAGAATCATTATGCCCCCCGTTGGGCTCGGCGATCCGTTTCGTATCAACGTCGCTTCCAACGGTGATTCGATATGGCTGAACAATGTAGTTGCAGGCGAAGTTTGGATCTGCAGTGGTCAATCGAACATGGAATGGACGGTCGGCGATTCCGCAGACGCCAAAACTGAGATCGCCTCGGGTGACTATCCGATGATTCGCCATGTCAAAATTCACAATCTTACGCGACTGGTTCCTCAGAAACGCGTCTCAAGTTCTGGATGGCAGGTTTGCAATCCCAGAACGGTGAAACATTTCTCCGCCGTAGGGTACTATTTCGCCAAACGACTGCACAAGGATTTGCGAGTCCCCATCGGTTTGGTCAATGCGACTTGGGGCGGCACCGTCATTGAGGCTTGGATTGAAGGAAAGACGCTTCGCCAACACAAAGACTTCGTAGAAGTGGTTAAGAGGATTGAAGTCGAAGCGGCCGATGTTAAAAGGGCAGCGACTTTCGCCAAAGCTGCCGCCGACTGGAAACAGCAGTTACCCGCCGCGCTCAACCGCCCCCCCGAAGATTTTCATCACACCAATTTCGACGACTCCAACTGGAAGACAATCCCTGTCCCCGCATATTGGGAGGGCAAAGGCTATCGATTCGTGGACGGTGTGGCGTGGTATCGCCGGCGGGTTGAACTACCGGCGAACTGGATCGGGAAACCGCTGATGTTGTCTTTAGGCACCATTGACGACAACGATGTAACGTACGTCAATGGGCGCAGGGTAGGGGGAACCGATGGTTGGAATATCGCGCGCCGTTACCAAATCGATCCTGCGGTCAATGATTCGACGACAGTCTCCATCGCGGTACGTGTAGTCGATTTCGGCAGTGGTGGCGGGATGGTCGGCAGCCCAGAAGATTACGCCCTATCAGTCAACGACGCCAGCAACGACAAGGTCCGTCCGATACCGCTGGCAGGCCAGTGGAAAATGCGGCTTGAGCCCGCCACCGAACGGATGGGCCCTGCCCCCAACCCCAATTCGGTAGGACACAATACCCCAACGGGATTATTCAACGCGATGATCAATCCACTGATTCCTTTCAAAATCAAGGGCGTGATCTGGTACCAGGGGGAAGCCAACACCAGTCATGGACGCCAGTACCGAACGCTCTTTCCGATGTTGATCGACAATTGGCGAAACAAATGGCAAGATGAATTCTCGTTTTACTGGGTTCAGTTAGCCAATTTCCGCAGGCCAGCGATGCGTCCGTACAACAGTAAATGGGCAGAGTTGCGAGAGGCACAATCAAAAACACTTGCATTGCCTAAAACGGGCCAAGCGGTCACCATCGACATCGGTGACGCACACAGTATCCATCCCAAAAACAAACAAGACGTGGGCACGCGGTTGGCTTTGCACGCGTTGGCCAAAGATTACGGCCACGAAGTGAAGTTCTCAGGCCCCGTATTTCAAAAGATGGCAATCCAAGGTGACCAAGCGCGGCTGTCGTTTCAATTTAGCGCCGGTCTCAAATCTTCCGACGGCAACCCGTTAGCTCGATTCGAAATCGCCGCAGCAGACAAAAGGTTCTATTGGGCGGAGGCTAAAATCTTGGGTAACGAGATCATCATCAGCAGCACGGAGGTCAAAGCCCCGATGGCCGTAAGGTACGCTTGGGCTGATAATCCCGATGGCTGTAATCTGACCAATGAAACAGGCCTGCCGGCGAGCCCATTTCGGTCCGACGATTGGTGAACTAAAGTCTCTCTGGTTGAGCATTGATCGAACGTTAATTGTTATCGAGCGGGTCGCCAAAATGCCCTACATTGAAATGAGCCAACTTGGAACTCTGGAGAATCCAGCGAATCTAAAATCACGTCACTTAAAAAGAAGCGGCCCCCAACCAATTACCCGCAAAGCCCCAAGCAACGGCGGGCGACAACCATAGGCAAGTCGCTGGCCCAGATACTTCGGCGGCAGTGCCAACGCCGGTGAGATAAAAGCTTCCTCGTCAGTCTCGCAAAATCTGAGACGCGCACCGGCCTTGGTGGCCGATCCTGAAAGCATCGATTCAAATCGAACCAACCATGCCAACCGAGCCTGAATTTACAACGGCCTGAGGATTGCCTCTGCACCACTATCGAACAAACCTTGAGCAACCGTTTTCCCAAGCCGTTCAAATTCACCCGGCGGTAGCGTTTTTTCAACGATGATTTTTTTTGAACCGTCTTGAGTCAACACGGTGCCGGTCAAGGTTAACCGATCACTTTCGATTTTTGTTTTTGCCCCCACCGGTGCCAGACAACCCGCGAACAGCGTTCTTAACATGATTCGTTCGGACATCGCGCGGTGAAAGCTGGCAGGGTGATTGAGTGCTGAAACGGCGGCCAACGTTTTCTGATCGTCGCTGCGAATCTCGAGACCCAACGCGCCTTGTCCTACCGCAGGTAAAAGTTGGTCTTCGGAAAAGACTTGCGTGATTCGGTTCTCCCATCCAAGCCGAGTCAGGCCTGCGGCGGCCAGGATGATCGCATCGTAGCCCGCGTTTTCTAATTTCTTCAGCCTCGTGTCGACGTTTCCGCGAATGTCTTTGATTTGCAAATCACTGCGCAGGTGAAGAATTTGAGCCCCGCGCCGGACGCTCCCGGTGCCGATGACGGCGCCTTGAGGAAGGTCGTGGAAGCGTTGAACGCCGAGGCTGATGAAGGCGTCGCTGGTCGTTTCTCGTTCGGGGATTGCGGCAATGACCAAACCGTCCGCGTCTTCGGTCGGCAGGTCTTTGAGACTATGGACGGCGAGATCGACTTCTTCGTTTTGCAGCGCAACTTGAAGGCGTTTAGTAAATAGTCCTTGGCCCCCAATTTGGGCCAGCGAACCGGTGGCGATGTCGCCCTCGGTTTTGATTGGAATTAGTTCTACCTGATGTCCAAGTTTCTCCAATTCGCTTTTCACCCAGTTGCTTTGCCACATTGCCAGTTGGCTGCCACGGGTACCAAGTCGGATTCGTTGATGGGATTTCAGAGAGGCCATTTAAATTTACGGAGAGGAAAAAATAGAATTTTGCCCCATCGGCCGCACCGTCGCAAGGGAGCAGCATTCCAGCGTGGAATTTCAGGCATTATTTCCGCCCATTGAGCGTTTAAATAGGGATCGTCAACGGGATTTCGCCCCCCGCGCGACCACCGCCACGTCGACACGCGCCGCTCCGGCGGTTCTCAGCGCTTTCGCGCATTGGCTGGTGGTGGCACCAGAGGTCATAACGTCGTCAATCACGACAATGTGTTTTCCCACGATCTTTTCTTGGTAAAACGGTGTCACCGAAAAAGCGTTATTGACGTTCTCAAAGCGCTTAAAGTCCGACAGCATGCCTTGTTTTTGCGTGGCGCGGTCAGCAGTTAAAATTTTCGTTGAACAGGGAATCGCACTGATGCGACTGGCCGATCGACACAGCAATTCCGAAGCTTGAAACCCTTTCTGAATCTTCTTTCGCCAATGCGTCGGTACACACGTCAGGACATCGACGTCATCAACAAAGTCCAATCGTTCAATTTCATAACCAAGCAGTTCGCCTAATTGTATCGCGGTCGATTCGCAGCGTTGACCTTTCATTTTGATGACTAACGCCTGCAACAATCCCCCATAATTATTGATGCAAATGGCTTGTGTGAAATGAAAATCAGAGAACAGACAAAGGTGGCAACGTCCTTTGTGCGCCGCGTGAATCGGCACAATCGCGCCGCAAACCGCGCAACGCTGTTTCAACGGGGCGCGAATTTGAGCCAAGCAATACTGGCACCAATTTTCGCGAACTCGGATTTCATGATCGACCGGACTGATTGGATGAGAACTGCTACGTACTTGTTCCACCCAATCGAAATAGGACGGACCGTCACACCCGACACAGGTCGGTGGGTAGACGAACGAATACAAATCCGACACTGCCTTACGCAGATAACGCTGCTGTAATTCTTTGAGCCTTCGAAGCATCCTAACCCTCGGCGCTGCTGAATTTCCAACTCGCGCTCACTCAATCATCTTCTAATTGGCCGTTTCACTGCCGGTTTCCTTCCACTTCATCGCACGCTGCATCGGTTCGATGCGGAGAACGACTTCACCGTTTTGAAAAATCCGGACGGTGCCGGAGGACTGACTGACAACAACGGCCACCGCTTCGGTGTTCTTGCTGATCGCGGCGCCGGAAAAATGACGCGACCCCAGCCCTTTGGTCATGGTGATTTCGACCGGCGAGGTATCAATGATACGGGCGGTTCCTTCGACCGTACCGTCGGCACTGACGACGAACATTCCATCCAGTTGCGCCAGTTCCTTGATCCCTTCGCGGGTTTTGGGGTCAAACATGCTGCGTTCTTTAACGCTATAACCTTTGACCATGTCGAATCCACCGGGCCGACTTTCCTTTAGCACCCGTTCGTGGTCACCGACGATAAACATGGTCCCGACGGCCTTGCCTTCGCGCCCTTCGCGGCCGATAGAAACGGCGGTGTCGACCACCACTCGCAGTGTGTCCAGAGGAACCTTCGTCTCCAGTTTTCGCAGATCACGGGCGGTTAATCGTCCCAACCGTTCGGTCAGACGCAGGACGCTGATAGTGTCGATTTCTTCGGTGTCAAAACCACTGTAGATCGCGACGACGGTGGAACCGCTTTTGATTAAATTCGCAGCAACACTGGAGAGGATCGCCTGAGAGATTTGGTTCTGCACCGAAATCTCTGGCATGTCTAAACCGACAGAGTGGACTTCGGCTTTGTTGGTCGCTTCGATCACTTTTTCAGAATGAGTTGCGACAATGACTGAACCGATCGATTCAACCTTCTTTTGCAGCCGGGTCCAAGTAACGGATTTCTCTAAAACAACCAAAATTGCGTCCGCTTCGGTGGCTTTCGCCAATTTCACTGCCGCATCGACATGTGCGAAAAACGTTTTTTGGCTCTTAAGAGTCGACATCTAAGACCGAAGGTGATTGCTTTTGTGCGAACGGAGACGATCAACAAACTTACTAGGTAATCTACGTCGCTTTTTCCATTCGGGCAACCAGTGGTAATCAAATGTAGCCGCGATATTTTCTCGTTTCTAACGGAAACCGGATCCCGCAGCTTCGGATTTTTCTTTGGCGACGTGATTAAAGTTAGTTGTTCCTTGAGGTAACACATCGGCAATCTTGGCCGTTACGCCCCCCGAGGGGACAGTTTGCGGAGAAACGTTTTCGACATACTGTTGCCAGGCGATAACATCCCGCCCCAATTGTTCGCCGGTGACCTTTCGTAACGATTCGGTAGCACGGACCTGTAATGCTGGGTTGCGATCATTCAGCGATAACGCTAACGCACTCACCGATGCACGCCCGGGAAAATGCCCCAGTGCCTCGGTCGCCGCCAAACGCACATCGATATCGGTGTCGCTGCCGATGATTTCTTGAAGCTGAGGAACGGCTTGGTCGCTGCCCAGCGTTTTCCATGACTCGATCGCGGCCAATCGAATGTCACGATCGTTGTCCCGAGAGGCTTTGGTCAATGTCTCGACCGCCGTCGGCGAGCTTTTCAGTTGCCCGAGAAGCCGGACCGCGTGGAGCCGCATCAGAATAACTTTGTCTCGAAAGACGATATCTGAGAGGGCCAACGCGGCTTCTTCTTGGACATTGAGGGGGCCGTTGATGGCGTTTTTCACCACTGTTTCCATGCGGTTTTTCCGTGTGAACAGTGTGTCGGCAATTTTTTCTTCCTCCGCCCATTTGTTACGGACCCAAGGACTGTATTTCCCGCTTCTCCAAAACGGGCCTTCAGAACACCCGGAAAACTGATACACCGTCACGATCGCCAACAGTAGTAGTAAAGCGCGAATCAATTTTGAGTTTCTAAAAAACAACGGACAGTGCTCCAGTTAGCGTCCAAAACAGTTAACGTGAGGACAGTAGCAACGTTTTTTGCTCGTGAAAAGTCCAAACAAGCCCAAATTTTTGCGGTTTCAGACCGCTTGAATTGCCGGGAACTCAATTGCCCTTCAACGATGACGCGCTGTGCCCATGGCGTAATCGGCTTCCCAGCAAACGCCGACGCCAACCGTTTATTCTTTTCGCTCCCTGCGACTTGCGGCGTTAATCATTTTCAGCCACTTGTTTTCTTGGAAGGTGACGTTAGCACCGTGAGCATCCCCCCCACAGCAACGCTATCCGCGTGCCAGCCCATTTGCTGACTAGCGCTGGCAGGCGCTCGACTTCCTCCGGTTGAGCAAGCGACAGGTCATCGCGCTCCCAAGGGGCCTTACTTAGGGTTCTTCCGGGGATTTAGCAGGGCTTCTTAAAGAGTTAATCAGCGTATCATTTTGATGATATCTTTTGGATTCTGTGAGAAGTGCCTTTAGTTGAGAATGATTCCGTTGTCGGTTTCGTATCGGTATCGGTATCGAATCGAATCGAATTGCAGAGTTGGCAGCATTTCGCAGCGGCGCGGTGTTTTCGGGTACGTGACCTCGGCGCGCCTGGCTGGCATCTTCAGCAAAGACAACGTAGCGCCCCAGTGCAAACGGTTTTCGACTCCCCAATGCCGCGAGTATCTCAGCAGGTCTTTGGGCGGTTGCTTGGTGCGGTGAGAGACTGGTGACCGCGTAAGAGATTTCGGAAGAAACTTTGCCGCTAGCGATGGGCTTTACGGTTCGTTCGATTCGGCAGACTTGGGCCACGCCCGGCCAGTGATAATGCCCGGCAAGCCGAGAACTGGCTTCGATGGTTCTGGTTTCGACGCGGCCGTGTGCTTGGGAGAGTTCGCTATGAGTATCAAGCTGCTGCTGGTGTTTGGCTTCGGTACCGGGGGGAAAGCCGGGCGTAAAGTCAGCTTCGATTGCTGCCTTCAAGTCCCGTTGGTTATCTTTGACGGTAAACAGGTAGTCTCCTTCAGCGTCGACAATCTGCTGGCACAGGTCGCGTTGACAGAACATCGCATGGCCAGTGATCACTTTGTCCCTTAGAACCATGCTTCTGAGCATCGTCATGGCGGCTTTGTGTTCGTTGGTATTCGACGGCATCTGCGACTGCTTCAGCACCGATCCGGTGGCATAGCCCAGAGCCGCCAGCAATTGGATGGTTTTACCGTGTTGCTGCATGGCACCTCGAAGTGTTTTGCCATCAATCACCACGGTCTCAAACGCGTTTTCGCAAGAGTTCCCCACGAGCGTCGTTGTCCACTCGCTGATCGCCGATTCGAGCACTTCTGCCGGAAGTTTTAGCCGTAAAAATCGGAAGCCATTGGTACATGGTGGCTTACGAAGGAACCCGGGCTGGTGCCAAAAACCGGGTGCTTGGTCATGTTTCCATTGAGTGATTGCTGACAGACTTCTGGCTTTTGCCAAAGTTCCGCAAGTGATGCCAGCAAGCATTGTTGGCAAGTT
>CALDYR010000019.1 GCA_937944405.1 uncultured Pirellulaceae bacterium | reverse complement strand
AAATCGGTTCATTTAGATTCTCATTCGTAAAGCATTGTGAAGAACGCCGTTGAGGGCACTTTGATCTACACCTGCTGCAACCGTCGTGCCGTTTGTGGAAGGAGGGTTTCGGCGGGTTTTGCGGCTTAGTTCCCCAATTTTTGGGGCTGTGGCCTGCAACATTGACAGGTCGCAGGGAGGGGGGGCGTTTTAACTTACGGTTGGGCCGGGCGTAGCGGGGAACGTTTTTAAGTTTCGTGATTGTCGGTCTGTAGTCTGCCACCGGAAATCATCCCAGCAGCGGAAACTGTCTGCCGTTAGGTTCTATTTTCAGAAGCAATTTCAAAGCGAGATAGCGTGTTCCTGCGGAAGACGAAAGCGTGGAAAAGATCATCTTTATGCCGGTTCAATCGGCCGAGTCCGTCCTGCGGCCAACACGGGCACCGGGCAGTCCAAGGATTCAGCAACGGCGCGGAAAAATTCGGCTTCCGCGATCGTGATTTCGTGGTCAAAGGTGATCAAAACTGCAGCCGCATAAAGGAACTGTTTCTTCACCTCCATCGAAGATTGATGCAGCGACCTCATGCAGCTTTCCAATTGGTCCACCGACCAGGTTTCTGGTTTGAGATCGGTGGCGCGATTGTCGTTCCCTCCTGCGACCTGCAACGCCAACGTGAACGCAGTTTGGATCTGTCCGGGATCGGCGTCGTGTTCAGTTTTAAGCACGCTGCCAATGTTGCTGGCTGAAGAAAACGCGGACAGCATCAGTCGGATTTCGCGCGCCACTTGACTTGTTTTTTTGTACAGTACGCGCGGCTGTTTTTGGTAATCAAATCGTCGATCAAGATGCATCAACAAATGATGCCGAACGACGAACTCGAAAAGACTGGTCTTGGAATCAAGCTTCACCAACTGTTGCACGGTGGCTCGAAATTTCTGATACTGCGGTGGCGACAGATCGGCCAAAGAACCTTGAACCATTTCCATCAGAGGCAATCGATACACCAAATCCAAACCGTGGATAGACTGAAGAAGCTGGTGCGTGGTTTTGACAGTCCGGTCGCCTTCGATTTGTTGTAGATAGGACCACTGTTGACGGCTCTGGCTGTCGTCATCGTCGATCAGCATCGCAAACGCCACGCACCGCGCCGAATAGGGATGATGAGCCGCTTCTACGATTCCGTCAGGTAGTTGTTCGACCAACGTCTGGGAACGTTTTACGTCCGAAGAATCAGGCGCACCAATTGTCCCCAGCAGCAGCAGAGGGTCGATTGAGAATTTTTCCGCGACTTCGGCAGGAAACATTTTGTCCAAGGGCGTGTTCAATTCCGATTGACGCTGTTCTTTTCGCAAACGTTTGGCGCGTTCCTCTTCGCGACGCTGAGCGATCTGTTGCCGTGTTTTCAAATAGGATTCGAAGTCACCTTGGAAGTCTTGGTCGATTTTCCGTATGCGTGGCACCAGCGGCGGGTGAGTCGAAAACATGCTGGACATCATCGACGAAAAACTGTTAGCAAAAAACATGTGGCTCATCTGTTCCGCGGCTGGGGTCGCCAGGGCCGATCCGGCTTTGGTCCCGCCGATGACTTTGAGTGCGCCACTGAGCCCGTCGGGATAGCGAGTGAATTGTATCGCCGACGCGTCCGCAAGGTACTCGCGTTCCCGAGACAGCATCGCTTTGATCCATTTGGCGAAGAATTGCCCGATTGCCCCAAAGACCAACAGTGAGAATGCGATGACCAAAATCGCGCTTGCGCCGCCATTGTCTTTTTCATCGCTGTTACTGCGACGATAACCATAACCGCCCGTGCTGCGGAGCACGAAGTATCCAATGGTGGTCAGCATTTGAAGTCCAAAAAGGATACCAATCAAGCGAATGTTGATTCGCATGTCGCCGTTCAGAATGTGGCTGAATTCATGAGCGATAACGCCCTGGAGTTCGTCACGGTTAAGCTGGTCGATGGTGCCTTGATTGACGCCGATAACCGCATCGGCTGGAGTAAACCCTGCTGCGAACGCGTTGATCGTTGGTTCATCGTGCAAAATATAAACTGGCGGCACCGAGATCCCTGACGCCAGCGCCATCTCCTCCACCACATTGAGCAATCTTCTTTCGGCCGGATCAGTGGTTGATGCCGGCACACGGACACCGCCGAGGGCTGCCGCGACGTGATCGCCGCCACTGCGCAGTTCAGCGATTTTGGCGATGCTGGCCCCGCCGATGACTAACAGGTTTACTCCCGCCACGATGGCGAATAATTGCGGGTGAAACAGGGAGAAAGTTTCAACGGACATCGGACCGTTGGGAACACCGCCCGCTTCGGCTGAAATGTGTTCACTGGCGAAACCCAACCCGATCAAAATAACGAGGTAGATTCCGACAATGATCGACGCGACGGCCAACAGATAAAGTGCGATCAGCCACTTTGTTTTCCGTCGCCGAAGTTCTTGAGCTGCAAAGAATTCCACCAAAGATACCGCAAACAGTTAGATTGATTGACCGAAGGGCGAAGGTCGATTTGATGTTTCACGGCACCGATTGTTCACCGGTTCCGAGAACGGGTTGTTGTAAAACGTTTCAAAATGACACTTCCGGTGCCTCGCGGTGAGAAGCGTCTTGGACCTCGTACAGTTGGGCGTTTTGAAACCCGAAAGTGCCTGCGATCATGCTGGCGGGAAAGACTTCTCGGGCCGTGTTGTAAATCGTGACCGCATCGTTGTAGCCCTGTCTCGCAAAGGCAACTTTGTTTTCGGTGGACGTCAATTCTTCTTGAAGTACCAACATGTTTTCGTTGGATTTGAGGTCGGGATAGTCTTCGGCGATCATTAACAATCGCCCCAGTGCTCCATTGAGGTTCGATTCCGCTCCGGCCAGCGTGTTGATGGCGTCCGCGTCGCCGGGATTTTTAGCGGCCGCTGAAGTTGCCGAAACCGCTTGATTGCGAGCATTGACGACCGCTTCGAGCGTACTTTTTTCATGTTCCATGAACCCCTTAGCGATGTTGACTAAATTGGGGATTAGATCGTGACGTCGTTTTAGCTGGACATCGATTTGCGCAAACGCATTCTCGAATCGGTTGCGGAGCGTCACTAAGCGGTTGTAAACGCCCATCACCCAACCGGCAGTCAACAAGAACAGAAGGACTAAGACGCCGACTATAATTAGGAACGTATTCATAAACCTAGCTTTGAGTTGGGGAGCGGTTACGGGGAGCTTTTTTTCAAGAGCGTAATTTTTAACGGGCTGTTCAGGACGTTATTTTATCTCAACATCAACCAAGAAATTTACTGAAAACGCCTTGGCTGAACCCATCGATATCATATCCCGATTGATTATTGCAAACCGCAACACCACGGTAAAGCATAGACCGCCAATTCAATTGTTCGCCCTGCGTTCTTCAGCGGCGCTGGGTCTGAAGTAAATCGGATCAAGAGACCAAGGGTCGTCAAGGTCGCCGTTGTCGAAACGATTCAGCGCAATGTCGGCGACCGTTGAGATATCACAATGCCACCACCTGGGCGATTCTAAATCAATGGTGGCGTTACCGGAGAGTTGGTACAGGGTCGATTCGCTTAAAATTTTAAGCCCCGGCCCAGTGAGGAGAACATTTTCTCCGATGCTTTTGGCCCAAGCAACACCGTTGACTAATGCGCTTTCTCCACAGCGGTCGACTCGGCCGGCATCGTTGACAATAAACTTTCCTGCAAACAGTTGTTGGCGCTGCGCGTTGACCACCGTTTGGACGATTTTCCCGGCGGTTAGCTTTTGCCGGCGGGCGGCGGCGAGGGCCAGCGATTCAAGCACGTCCACGCCGACCAAGGGAATGCTGTTGACGTAGGCCATCGTTTTGGCGGCCACCACCCCTACTCTTAGTGGGGTGAACATTCCCGGCCCTTGTGTCACCGCAATCAGTCCTAGGTCGGCCGTGGTCGCCGAAACCCGCTCTAACGCGCATTTAACCATCGGTAGCAAAAGTGTGGACCCACCGGGCAGAGGTTCGGCGGAGGGTTGATGAAAGTCCTTCTTTAAAAAGGTGGAGTAATCGGTTTGGAACAGCGACGTGGCGCGGTCAAAAATGGCCACGGCATTGTTTCGATCAGATGTTTGGAGCGTTAAAGTCAGCACGAATTTAAATGGGGCGTTTAAGGAAAAGAGGTGTAACAGATTACCAAACCAGTTCTTCGGCAAATCGATTGGGCAATTGGTCAGTTCGAACGCTGACGGCTGACTAACTTTTTCCAAGGCTGGCCAGCAGTATGGACAACAACAGCAGCGTCAGCAATGTCGGGGCTGGATGAAGTTGGCAGAATCAAATCAGCGGTTCTTGCCGTCAATTGTTTTTCGAGTTCGTCTTTGGGTCTCCGAATTGCTGGCTGCCGGAAAATTAGTGCCCCGTTTCCAGCGAAGTTCGTTTATTGCGATTTGGGTAATTTGAGGATCCCTCAACAAAATCACCCTCCGAGAAGCAAAAGAGCACATATGAAGTGGATCACAAATGAAGAGGATTATTCTAAGGAGCTTTCGGGGCCGATGAATTCCCTGCATCAAGGATATCGTTTAAATTATGCTGGTACCCAAAAAAATATAGTGAGATATGTTAAAGACTTACGACATAAGTGATACGCCATTTTAGTCCTTGGCTGGAATTTTTGGCCGTTTGAAAAAGAAGCTGTGTTCAAAATCTCATCATTCATTGGCTCGCCGAGCCACGTAGCCATCCCCAGAAAGCCGCTCAAGTGAAACGAGCCATAATCAGCGATATCCATGGCAACCTCGAAGCTCTTAACGCAGTTCTTGCCCGCATTGACGACCTCAACGTTGACAGTATCATTTGTTTGGGGGATATCATCGGGTACGGCCCTAATCCAATTGAGTGCTTGGACTTGGTGATCGAGCGCTGTGGATTGGTGATTTTGGGCAACCACGACCAAGCTTCTATCTTCGACCCAGAGGGGTTTAATCCTGTCGCGATGAAAGCAATTTACTGGACGCGCGAACAGCTTGAAAACGATTCTGACATGGACCGCGCCGATATGCGGTGGGACTATTTGGGCGGTTTGCCTCGTCGGCACGACGAAGGCGAATTCCTGTTTGTTCATGGTTCGCCTAGAGACCCAACGAACGAGTATGTTTTTGAAGAGCACATCTATCAAAAACAGATGATGGATGCGTTAATGAATCGGTTTGAGAGGTTTTGTTTTCAAGGGCATACGCACATTCCTGGTGTCTTCACCGAGTCCGGCAAGTTTATCCGCCCTGATGCATTGGCCGACGGTGTTTACAATTTGACCGATGAAAAATGCATGTTTAACGTTGGCAGCGTCGGGCAACCGCGCGACGGCAATCGAGATTCTTGCTTCGTGGTGCTCGATAGTGAAGCGCGGACGGTGCAGTATTTCCGCGAACACTATCCTGCCGAAGAGACTCGCCAAAAAATCTACGCAATCCCGGATCTAGAAAATATGCTCGGAGATCGGCTTCAAGGCGGTCGGTAGCCCGTCGCCCCGGTTTCCATCTCTGCTGTTGGCGATATATTATTAAGTTTGTTATCTCCACTTACAACGGAAAAAATCGTTGTCTAAACGCGCCATTATCAGTGACATCCACGGCAACATCGAAGCGCTATCTGCTGTGCTGGAAGACATCAAAGCTCAGGGGGTGGACGAAATTTTCTGTTTGGGCGACGTCGTTGGATACGGCCCCAATCCGCGCCAGTGTATTGATGCGTGTCGTAATTTTCAGCTCGTTTTATTGGGTAATCACGATAACGGTGCGTTGTTCGACCCCGATGGCTTCAGTAGCGGTGCCGAAAGAGCGATCTTTTGGACGCGCCAGCAACTGGAAGATAATACCGTCGACGGAGCTGAGGAGCGTTGGAATTTCCTCGCAAAATTGCCTCGCACGCATCGCGTTGGCGATCACCTGTTTGTCCACGGATCGCCGCGCAGTCCGCTCAATGAGTACGTTTTTCCAGAAGACGTCTACAACCAGCGTAAAATCGAACGCATTTTTGGATTCATTCACCAGTATTGCTTCCAAGGCCACACGCATGTTCCTGGCGTATTCACCGAGAACTGTCGTTTCTATTCACCGACCGAAATTGGAAACGAATTCGAACTCAATGAACAAAAAGTAATGATCAACGTCGGCAGTGTCGGACAACCGCGCGATGGCGACCCGCGCAGCAGTTACGTGACCGTGGACGGCAGTCAACTAAGGTTTCATCGAGTCGATTACGATCCCACTCCTACGCGCGATAAAATCTACGAGATCGATTCGTTGGACAACTTTCTTGGGGACCGTCTGTTGGAGGGACGGTGATGTTGGAGGGACGGTGATGTTGCGTCGGCCGGTGCGATTGGTTTTCTGACCGTGAATTTGATGAAATCCGCGTAATTTCAGTCGCTGGAAGACGGAACTTCGTTTTTTCCCGCTTAACATGATGCAAGGTGACAGAAGAATCGCCGGAATCTTCTAAAATGTTCGTCCCCTTTCCAATATCAGACGATGTTTGGAGAATATACGCTGCTATGGCCTATAACTAATGGCCCATCTTCAGGTCGACTTCGGCCAGATTTCATGTTTTCGGCAGCCCTCCCAGAGACAGGATTCATTCGGTGAACTTCCGCGCGATTCTATTTGTTGTACTTTCATTCATCATTTTGATGGTATCGATCCTAATGCGTCCGGCGCCCAAGGTTGGCGTTCGACCGACCGACGGCCCGTCCACAATTGAGAACTTCAGCACCAGCGAAGGTGGGAACGTCGCCGATCGTGGCAATTCAAGTGATGCCGATCTAGACGATGCCGATGACAGCGCGTTCGCCGACGAAGCGGACGGCCAGACCAACACTACCGCCGATGAAGACTCTGGTGAAAAGTCTGCGGAGCCCAAAGAAGCAAGCGCGCCCTCCGAAAATTTACCTGAACAAGGGAATGGGGCTAAATCATTTGAGGAGAAACCGCAATCGGTCTCTTCGGCGTCTGCTTCGGGAGGCCGAGTGAGCCCGATTTTAGAAGACGCTCAAATCAAATCTTTGATCGAAGCTCGTCAGCCCGCCAAAACGCCGCAAGAAAACGCCTTGCTCAATTCGTGGAGCTATCGGGCTCAAGAGATGCAGGGCGATCTGAATTCGGTCGGCTCGTTATCCCCTGACAGCGCGCAACGTTATCTCATCACCACCAATGCGATTGGCGGGACAATACGACGGATCGAGCTCAATCATCGGCGGGAGAATGGGCAGCATTTTTACCGTGATTTGGACATAACGTATGGCTACATCGGATCCTTGGATTGCTTCGACTCTACCGATGGTTGCAAAATCGGAGTCGTCGGCCATGGAACCCCTGCCCAGGTTGCTGGTTTGAAATCGGGCGATGTTGTCAACTCCGTTGGAGACGTCGCAGTTGCCAGCAAGTATGATTTTGAATCCGCGTTAACAAAAACAAAACCCGGCGATGAAATCGAAGTCAATTATAGCCGGGGGGGGGAATCGTCGATCGTTACGGTCGCCTTGGACGAAAAACCAATCGAACTCATTCGCCCCGAACCGAGCGTGATTGACCCGACGCGGAAGCTGATCGAGTCGTTCTCGATGTCGTTGATGAAGCCTTCGGGCGATATCAATAAGCTTTGGGACACTTTGGGAGCAGACATGCTTCACGGGCAATGGGACGTCCGGCAGACAAACATCGATGGTGCTGATGCGATTGAATTTACCTATTCAATTTCTTCTTCGGAGTTGCAGCAGTTGGAGCAGTTGGAGGTCGAGGGTCCGCTGCGGGTCGTCAAGCGTTATATCCTGCCTAAATTTGAACCCAGCGATGAACTTGAGTTGGGCAGTTTTCATTGGAACTTTGAGATTGAGGTTTTCAACGATTCCAAACAGGATCAAGAGTTGGGATATTCGCTGATTGGTCCAACGGGAACACCGTCAGAGACATGGTGGTACGCCAACAAGATTTATGGTGGCGGTGGATTGACGGGCATTGGTGGTGCGCGAGACGTTTCAGCATCGTTGCCCGATCGAGGTTATGTCTTCGCCGGTAACGCGGACGTGATTCGCAATTTGAAAAATCGACCGCCGGAACCAACCTTCGTCGTTAGCCCATACGATACCGTGACATTGCGGGAAAACGGGCGTTGGAATTGGGTTGGTATCGATGCCCAATACTTCAACATTACGATGCTCAACACGGACCAGAACTCATTAGCCAACAATATCAACGCGGTTGCCGACGGAGCGGAGATCCCCAAAAATTCGCGCGAGCAACGTCTGGTTGACTGCACGATGTTGTTGTTTGAGAAGTTCGATGTGCCTGCCGGCGGGAGTGTGAAACGCTCTTTTCAGGTTTTTGCGGGACCTAAAGAGAAGGAAATTTTGACCGAATATGGGTTGGACGATAACCGCGCTTTTGGTTGGTTTTGGTGGTGTTCAAAACCGTTGTTGTGGTTGCTGCATGTGTTTTATTTTCTTAGTGGAAGTATCACCTACGGTATTCCGATCATCATGCTGACGGTTTTAGTTCGTTGCGTCATGATTCCATTTTCTCGCAAGGCTGCGTTAAATGCGCAAATGATGCAGGCGTTGCAACCCAAGATGAAAGAGATCGCGGACAAGTACGAGGACCTGCAGGAACGAGGAGCGGCGCAGCGCGAACTGTTTGCCAAACACAATTACAATCCGCTGGGAGGATGTTTGGTGATGTTCATTCAGTTGCCTGTTTTTCTTGGATTGTACCGAGGGCTTTCGGTGGATATCGCGCTTCGCGATCAACCGTTGATTCCCGGATTGGCTTGGTGTAGCGATCTTTCTGCCCCCGACAAATTTATGTATTGGAAGGATTGGATGCCGGCATATTTTGGCGCCGAAGCTGGCTGGTTGGGGCCTTACTTGAACATTTTGCCCCTGATTACGATGGTGTTGTTCCTTGTTCAACAAAAACTGTTCACTCCTCCGGCGGTAGATGATCAGCAAAAAATGATGCAGAAGATGATGGGGTTCATGATGATCTTTATGGGAATCATGTTTTTCAAAGTTCCGTCAGGACTGTGTTTGTACTTCATCACCTCCAGTATTTGGGGCATCTTAGAACGCAAGTTATTACCCAAACCTGTGCTCGACACCGGCGCCCTTGACCTCGACGCTCCGGTAACGCTTTCCAAAGCTGCAATAAAGCAAATGGAACAGGATCGCGCCAAAGTCGAAGAGAAACGCAAACGTAACGCCGAACGTAAACGCGACCTTAAGAAACGCAACGAAAAACGTTAAGGCTGGATTGTTCAGAGCAGCAACGTTTGGGCGCGAACGTTGCAAGGCAACAGCGCTCGGGCGGGCTCGCCGATTTACGGCTCCTATTTCTTTGAGCCATCGAATCTGATTTGGAGCTCGTGTTGTAAGTTCGCTGCGATCACGCTAAGCCGGATCACATATGCAACAGGATTTTGCTTGCCTTCCATTCTGTTAGTGGAGTGCATTTCCTGTAAGCGGCTTTTTCACTGGACAAGGTCCAGCGGCAGTCCTCAAATGCTGCTCCGGAGTGGATGGGCGTTGTTTTGGGTGGGGTAAGTTGGCAGTGTTTGGGCCGCTGGTTTGAATTTTCGTGAGCGCTGTTCGATTTGCGATCGTTGGGATGGCGCCGCTCAATGGTAGGGCAGTCAGCAGTTGGGACGGCGACTGGACTTTCAACCAACCGCAAGGCCCAAGAAAGGTGATAAGGGATTGCCAGCGTTGGTTAAGTAGGGCTGGTTGGGCCAGCGTGTCATAACCGACGTGCTGTAACGCACGTTCAAGAGAGCCGGATGGACCGCAATGTTGAATGCCGAACTGTTGTGGGGCGGCGGCCCTGCATAAATGCCGCAGTTCAACAAAACGCTTCAATACACACTGCATATTTTGCGTTTTCATCGCTTTGGTTTTTTCAAAGAAGTGATAGAATCTGTATCATACGCACAGCGGATGCTGGAAATAAAGAGGAGTTGCCTTCGGCACCTTGAATTGCTCGATTTGTTAATTTGCCGATCAAAATTCGGTTCACCACCAGACCCTTCTCTGTGACTGCGTTCCATCCCCAGACCTGACGGCGTTCTATTGCAGCGATGATACCAAGGGAATTCAAACCAAGTACGGAAGCCAAATGAACCAGCCACCGCTGCTGTCTCCTGAAACTAATTCACAGTCGCAGGATTCGTGCACCACTGCAATCAACAAAACATCCCCCTCCAACCGAAAGAAGCACTCGGGGGTCGGCGGGCGTGACTCGGAATCGATTCCGCTACCGGCTGGAGTTAATCGCAAACGTATCTACTACAGTTACTGCATTTCGATTGGTGCTTTCCACGTTGCCGCTCTGTTGATCTTTGTGCCTTGGTTTTTCAGTTGGATCGGCGTGGCGTCTTTGGTGGTCGGTACTTACTTATTCGGAGCGGTTGGAATTCCGATTTGTTACCACCGTCTGTTGACACACCGAAGTTTCAAGACACCGAAATGGTTCGAACGCGTGTTGGTGACAATTGCGCTTTGTAATGGGCAGGAGACTCCAGCGCGTTGGGTGGCTTGGCATCGTTTGCATCATAACGAATCCGACCATCAAGAAGACCCGCATAGCCCTTTGGTGAACTTCTTTTGGTCTCACTTCGAGTGGCTTGTTTTTGAAAACAAAGGCACCGACAAATTCGCTTTATACAAAAAATACGCCAAAGATATTCTTCAGGATCCCTTTTATATGTGGTTGGAGAAGAACACCTACATGGGGGTTGCTATCTTTTTGGCTCATGGTTTGGTGATTTACCTACTGTCATTTCTAGCCGCCGGATTTTACTACGGTTTCGGCATGACGGCGTTTCAATTGGCCAGCAGCATTTTTGTATGGGGCGTCATCGCCCGAGTCGTTTGGGTATGGCATATTACTTGGTCGGTGAACTCCCTGTCTCACATGTTTGGATACCGAAATTACGATACCGACGACCACAGTCGCAACAATTGGTTCGTGGCGCTGATCGCATCGGGTGAAGGTTGGCACAACAATCACCACGCCGACCAATCGGCAGCGACAGTACAGCACAAATGGTGGGAAATCGATGTTAATTACTACATTATAAAGTGTTTTCAATTGGTCGGATTAGCTTCCAATATCGTTCCTCCGATGCACAAACGCAAAGCAGCACGACAGGCAAAACTCAGCGGCAAAGACGCCTGAATTTTTACACGGAGACTCATCTCCGCAAAATCCCGCTCAACACGGAGGTCCGCACCCAGGACGCAGCCTAAGCCAAAAATCGCCTTGTGGTGCTTGGGAGAATCTGTGGACGATCGTTGTCTCATTGTTCGACGTGAGGTCCGGATCCACCAAAGCGTTTGCCGAATTACCGCTGGAAGCGGCTGATTTGGTTGGTATGGAAGTTGATCGGTCGAGCACGAAATTCTAAAATAGTGCGGGTGGGAAAGGGCGGGTTAGATCGTTTGTTTCGTTTGCCCATCTGTAGCTTCGGGACAAATTTTGCTTTTGGGGCGTTTTCCTCCATCGTGTTGTAGACACGTTATGGCGCAGCATTTAGGCTCACTTTTTTAAGTCTTAAATCACGAGAGCTGAAAACTTCGATGGCTGAACTTAGGCGATACGATTCAACGAATTCGAGAATTGCGGTGACGGATTTCGGCACAACCCACGATGGCACCGCCGTGCAGAAATTCACTTTTGCTAACAATAATGGCTACGAAGTGGAAATGTTGAATTACGGTGCGACCGTCGTTGCTGTGAAAACACCCGACCGTGCAGGTGAATTGACCAACATCGCCCTTGGTTGTGAAAGTATCGCCAACTATGAAGCGAATGACGCTTTATTGGGAGCGACGGTGGGGCGCTTCTGCAATCGAATTGGAGGCGCGAAATTCACGATTGATAGCCAGCAATTTGATTTGACGGCCAACGATGGAGATCACACCTTGCATGGAGGAAAGTTGGGATTTAAGCAAAAGGTGTGGGATGCTGAATTGATTCAGCGCCCTGACGCCTTGGGCGTTCGTTTTACGACGATCAGTCCCGACGGTGAAGAGGGGTTCCCCGGGACGGTCGATGTCACTGTTGAGTATCTGTTGAATGAAGACAATGAGCTCACAATAGAATTTTTTGCCGCAACCGACAAACCGACTCACGTCAATTTAACGAACCACTGCTATTGGAATTTAGCCGACGCGGGCCAAACCGCCATTTACGATCATCAACTGCAAATCAATGCTGATCGTTTTGTCGAAGTTGACGCTGAGGGAATTCCTTCGGGGAAACTCAGTGCTGTCGCTTCTACGCCGCTTGATTTTCGACTGCCGAAACGGGTCGGAGCCGATTTGCAGCAGTTAAAAAATACGCCTCAAGGGTACGACCACTGTTTTGTGTTGAACGACGAACTCCACAAAAGTGGGCTCAAGTTTGCTGCGGTGGTTTCGCTTCCACTTACCGGTCGACGGATTGAGATTTTTACAGACCAACCGGGGTTACAGTTTTATTCTTCAAACTATATGGATGGCGAACCTAGCAGCGGCAGTTTTCAAGTGCACACGGGAATTGCTTTAGAGACACAGCACTACCCTGACGCTCCCAATCACGATCATTTTCCGTCGACGTTGTTGCGACCGGGGGCAGATTTTCGCTCGAAAACGGTATTTCGGTTTTCGGTCGAAAAGTAATGCGCGATCGGTTTGTCAGGGGGTGCGTGGTTTGATGATGGGGCCGTAAATGTCGGGCCGGCGATCGTTGAATCGGTGGACTTCATGTTCGCCGGGTACTGCCACCAGATGCTTTTGCCGAGACCATTGGGTGTCGATTTCTCCGTAAAGAATCGCTTGGTTGGCGTGGTTTGCGAATTCAATATCGCCGCCCTGTGGATCGCAAATCTTGCTTTTGCCAATGAATTGGAATCCTTTTTCGTTGCCGATGCGATTGACGGACATGAAATAGACGTTGTTTTCCAAAGCGCGGGTGTTGGGGATGATATCCGAAACGCGTCCCGATCCCGGCGGCCAGTTCGTGGGAAGCACGACAATGTCGGCTCCGGCGAGCGCGAGGACGCGCGCTGATTCGGGAAACGAACAGTCGTAACAGATGTTGATTCCGACCTTCAGTCCATCGACGTCGAAGATTTGATCGGAGCGGGAACCGGGGGTCGTGAAACGGTCGACGCCGAGAAACGGCAAGTGCGTTTTTCGGTAGACCCCGACGACACCTTGGGGGCCGATCAGAATTGCCGAGTTGTAAACTGCAGCGGTGTCTTCGGTTTCCAACATGCCCACGATTAAGTGCGTGTCGGAGGTTCGCGCGATCTCAGTCATCCGCTTCATTATCGGGGCGCTGGTCGATTGGGCTGCCGTTTGAGCCTGTTCTAGGGTGTCGAAACAGTATCCCGTGAGCGTGCATTCGGGAAAAACGATCAGTCGCGCTCCGTTGGCTGCGGCAGACCGAACGTGTGCTGTGATCGCCGAAAGGTTGAACGCTGGATCGTTCAGTTTGACGTCCATTTGTACGCCGGCAATTTTAAACTTTGGCATGCGTGATTAAAGTTGTGCCTGAACGTTTGACCGAATCGGCAGAACTAATCCCTGTTGGTTTGGACTTCTACTGCGCGTTAGTTTTACTTGGAACTTTCGTCGATGGCGTCTTCTAAAGAGCGATACGTTTGGTTTTTCGGCGATATCTCCAAGAGGCGATCGGTTAATCGCCGCGCTTCGTCGAAGTTTTTCGCTTGGAAGTAAAAGGTCGCCAAACCTAAGATGTAGGTTTCATTTTCGGGGGATTTTTTAACGGCCAGTTTCAATTGTTGTTCGGCCGTTTTTAAATCTCCCTGAAGGTAGCTGGACATTCCATAGCGGTAATTCAATCCATCGGTGCCGGGAAGATCTTTCGAACGTTCGGCATCGCGCCCCAAGTTCGCATGTTCGACCGCCCGTAGTTCGTTGGATTGCTGAATCAATCGTTGGGCCCGTGTGGCGGCGTCGGGGGAATTTGTGCTGATCAACTGCTGAGCCTGCTGTTCGAGCAGTACCGCCAGATTTGATCGGGCCCCGACCATTTCAGGTTGTACCGACATTGCGTTTCGATAGGCTTGAATCGCTTTTGTGGTTTCCCCCTGCCGTTCAAAAAGCCCGCCCATGACAAGATGCGTCGAAGCGCGATCGCGGTTGGCGTGCAGGCTTTCTTGGTACTTTTTCAGAGACTGAAAGAACCGTTGTTGGTCGTCGCCCGAAAGACGGGTTTGGGCCACTTCGGAGGGCAACAGAGAAATCACCCAAGCCGATTGGGCGGCCACGCGTGCCGATTCGTCGCGGAGTCCTTCGGTAACTGCCGACAGCAATTTTTTAAATTCTGCACCAGGGCGGCTGCGGGATAGTTCGATAAGCCGTTCTTCGGCCACGGACAACGCTGCGATTCGTATCTGAATGTCGGAACTGCGTAGTGTTTTGATGATGGTGTCAGCGTCGACCTCTAGTCCCACCATGGCTTGGAGGGCACTTGCTCTGATGATGACTGGATTGCGTTTGTCATCGGCAACCTCGAGCAGCAGGTGCGCGGATCGGTCGTGCTGCCCCTTGGCCAGTTGCTGATAGTATTTTGTTTTGGTATCCGCCTGGGGTTGTGGGTACCATTGGTTACAAGCCGCGGCCATGGCGGTGTTGATGGCGTCTAAGTTCTGTTGAACGGACTGGTCACCATTTTCAGCGGCAATGATGTGGTCGAGATACTGTTTGAATCCAGCGGTTTTAGAGGCCGGTAGTTGACTTTCGAACTCCAAATGACAGGCCGTGCAGGCATTGGGCGTACCCGTTTCGACACTCAGCTGTGGATTGGGGACGCGGAAGCTGTGATCGCGGCGACCGTCGAGCGCCATATAGTGGGTGGTCGCCATGTGGCAGTTGATGCACGCTGCCCCTTGGGTGCCCATTTTGTGATGGTGGTGATTCTCCGAATCGTACTTTCCGCCAGCGTGCTGATGGCAGGAGGTGCAGACCTGATTGCCGGTGTGAATTAGTTTTGCCGAATGCGGGTCGTGGCAATCGGAGCAGCGAATCCCGTTGTGGTACATCTTGCTTTGCAAGAACGAACCGTACACGTAGTCTTCGTCTCGGATTTGCCCATCGACATGATAAACGGGATCGGTCAAGGTTTGCAAAGAGTAGTAATCGTCAAAGTTGCAGCCCGGTTGATAGCCTTCTTTGACGGTCCCGCGACGCGAATGGCAGGGAGCGCAAGCTTGGACTTGGGGCACGTTGGAAATCGATTTTAACTTTGCCAATCCGTAGCCATGGTTGCGGTCCCAGAAAATTCCGCGCTGGTTCGCCAATTCGACATGGAGGCTGGCCGGGCCATGGCATGCTTCGCAGCTAACGTCGATTTCAGAAAAGGTTGTGTGGTAAGTGTTGGTGGTAACGCTGTAATTTTTTTGCAGGTTAGTGCTGTGGCATTCAGCACACGAGGTGTTCCAGTTTTGCGTGATTCCCGTCCAATGAAGCGGGTCGCCGGGGGATAGTTTCTCGTTGACGTCTGGTGGCGAAAGGTAAAACCAGCGTTCACCTTGGGTATCCCAAGAGACTCGCAGTACTTGCACACGCCCAATTTCGCCGTTCGCATTATCCGCTGGCGGTTCAATTTCGACCATATATTGTTGCAGCGGCGTGAAGCCGAAGACGTATTTCACTTCATAATCGTTCATCAGGCCGTCCGGGCCTTCGGTGTTGATCATGAATCGTTCGCCGTCGCGAAACATACGTGATGTGGTGCCAAAGTGTTCGATGGTTTGGTTGTTGAAGTCGCCTAAAACAGACGCTTCGGTCGCGATTTCCATCGCTTTGTCGTGGTGGGAGCCGACAAATTTTTCGGCCTGTTCTTGGTGACATTGGGCGCAAGAGGTACGGCCGATGTAGTTTCGCGCCGTGTCCATCGGATACGCGTGATACCAATCAGCGACCAAGTATCCCGCCAGTAGCACGATCACGACAATTGGTAAAAATAGAAGAGTAATTCGATTCATAGGTTGCTTTCCGCTAACATCGTAGCTTGCAAAACGAGATTCGGCCAGAGAAAGTCAACGGTTTGAATCTGCAAGATCGTCGCAGGGAGGGCCAAGGCCAAAGATGATGGCTCTTTCCGAATTTTAATTAATAGCAAGCTTCGAACTCTTAGTGGGGTTCGCCAGAATTCCTGCTGGCTGTGTTTACGAGAATTCGGGCGGATCCGACTACATTCACTGGAAAAGGCAAGCTTTCTGAGCACGCGGTGCCACAAAGTTCTAGGAAGGTCAAAGGTGATGGAACTCAATCGCGAAAACTTGGTGACGTTGGTCGATGAAATTGGCGGTGGCAAAATGGTTGTTTTGGACCATTGGCCGGGGCGTAGCGGTTTTGCGGGCCGTTGTTTTTTTGTAATGGATCTGGCGGTAGCGGGAGCACTGCAAGGCGGCGCTACTTGCGCCGTTCTAAGTTCTCGGTTGCCCAAGATTCTCGATCGTCATCGGCACTGGTTTGACGGTTTTCGTACAGTGGGCGTCAATGTTTGCAGATACGGTGAAGTTTTGCTTACCAGTGAGTCGACCGCGGCGGATCGTTACTGTCGGCGGATTGCAGAACTGTTTCAAATCCGTTGTGTTGTGGTGCGGCAGTTAGCGTTGGAGGATCTGGCGGACGCGATTGTAAAGGATTCAGCGTCAGCGCGTTTTCCCGTGGAGACTGTTTACTGTGTCGCCCATGGTCCAATTCAAGCCGATCAATTGTTGGGGAAGGTTGCCGACAACGTGTACGCGCTGGCCGTGAGCAGCAACGGCAATGTCGAAAAAGCGCTACAGCAACGACTGTCTGGCGAAGGTGACGGGACGCGGACGTTTGTTTTGCACGAAAATTCGTTGACGTCTGCGGCGGTCAGGCAGCGGTTATTGAGGACCGGTGCGATTCAGTGGTTACTGTTGCCCGAAGAATCGGCAGCCTCGTCGACATTGGCGGTATCGTCGGCCGCCACAGCGCGTCCAATAACGCTTGCTGAAATAAAAGAAGACGAGTATCTGATTCATTGGACACGGGCGCGGCCGGAAGCTTGGCCTGACCAAAGCGAAGCGCGATATTTTGACGATTTGATTTTCGGTACTCACGGAAGCAAGCACGGTGATGTGTATTCATTGTGCCGAATTTTGGCGTCGCAACGAATCTTTGGTTCAGCCAATCTGACTCGCGATCGCTCGCCAGTTGTTTGTTTCTCCGACGTCCCGTTGAGCCAACTGCGGGAGAAAACAGTTTTTCGGAAACACCTTCATCGATGGGATTTTCTTCCATTTGGAATCGGAATTAAAAAGAAAGTGTTAGAACAGCGGTTTGGAGGTCGGCCAGTGATCTACGGTGATCAAAAAACCTGGCAGGCGTTACCGACCGACGACCGCCCTTTATTTCAAATAGCCAGTTCACGTGACCAGAAAATAGACTGGCGACAAGAGCGCGAATGGCGAGTGGTCGGCGATGTTGACTTGCGTCGGGTCGGATGTGCCGACGCGGTCGTTTTCATCGGCAATGAAAAACATTTAGAGAAGTTGTCGTCATTGAGCTTATTTGATCTGATAGTAATTTAGCTGCGGCGTGTTCAGACGGCGGCGGTCAATTTTTTTAAGTTCTTCTCGGTTCTTAGTGGCAAGATTCGGAATCGTAGTGGGATGCGCCAGAATTCTCTCTGGCGGTGTTGGCCTGAATTCGGCCGCTTCCCACTGCATTCTCCGGAAAGACAAGCTTTGAACGCACTCGGTGCCACAGTGTTCGGGGAAGAGCCTTTTTTTAAATCCGGCGCTGAAAACCGATGGACCGGATCGGTTGGGCCGAACCGACCTATTGATGAAAGTGATTCATGCGTATCGATCGACTAAGGCAATTGATGGAATCCGTTGGTGGGACCAGCCTAATGGTGACGGACATGACAAACATCCGGTACCTGACGGGGTTCACGGGCAGTTCGGCTGTACTTTTGCTCAGCCTCAAAGATGCATTGATCATCAGTGACGGTCGTTACGAACAACAATTACAACAACAGTGCCCGCAAATAGAATCAGTGATTCGTTCGATGGATGAAACCTTGATCGAATCCACCGTTAAAAAGCTAAAAGTGTTCTGTCCGGATGAGGTCTATTTTGAGTATGGAGCGATTTCACTGCAGCAGTTCGATGCGGTAAAAAAATCTTACCGGGGGACGTTAAAACGAAGCGGCGGTTGGGTTGAAAAATTGCGGGCGGTGAAAGATGAGATTGAAATTGATTTGATTCGAAAATCGATCTCTATCAATGAAACGGTTTTTCAGTCCGTCGTGCAAAATCTTTCTCCGGAGATCACCGAGAGTGCAATCGCGGCGGAGATCGAGTATCAAGGTCGGCGATTGGGGGCTGAGGGGTGTTCATTTGAACCTATCGTGGCGGTGGGCGTAAATTCGGCTTTGGCTCATTATCGTCCCGGCAACATTGCGATAGGGGAAAGTGAGTTTGTGCTAATAGATTGGGGGGTAAACTTCCGAGGGTATGCCAGTGACTTGACGCGGATGGTAGTGACTTCTAAAATTCCCGCGCGATTGGCTGAAATTTACCAGGTCGCGATTGCCGCTCAACGAGCAGCGATCGAAAAAATTAAACCTGGTGTCGCTGCCAGTTCTGTCGACGCTGCCGCACGGGAGATTATTTTCGCAGCGGGATTCGGCGATCAATTTACTCACAGTTTGGGTCATGGAATTGGACTGAACATCCACGAATCGCCTCGGCTATCTCCGGGTTCTGAGGACGCATTGGTTGCCGGAATGGTCGTCACCGTCGAACCCGGAATCTACCTTCCCGGATTTGGTGGTGTGCGAATTGAGGACGACGTGTTGATTACGACCGACGGACATGAAGTGCTCAGCAATTTGCCTAAAGAACTGGAACAATGCATTGTTCAGGTTTAAAAAATGTCTTGATATAAGATACAATGTGCGATCTTGAGGAGGAGATCCTCGATCCGTGAGTGCGGTTTGAATCTGAGACAACAGAATCAACGACATCATTTCAATCTAACTTTAAACCATTGCAGCGTAGGCAACTCTGACAAATTGAGTTCTCTGCTGCGGAGAAATAAATGGCGAAAGCAAAAGAAGAGACTTCGGTTTTTGACGTGAATAAAGTGCGTGAACTAATCGAGTTGATGGAACAGCACGATTTAAACGAAGTTGACCTCAAACAGTCCGACCAACGAATTCGGCTACGCCGAGGCGGCCAACCGGTGTTGCAGTCTGCTGCGGTACCCGCATCGCCGGTGGCGGCTCCTGCAGTCGCCGCAGCGGTGCCAGTTGCGGCAGAAAAAATGGGTGACGACAATCACGATCTGATTCTTTCGCCGACGATTGGAACCTATTATTCGCGGCCCAAACCGGATGCTAAGGACTTCGTCAAAGTCGGCGACAAGGTCACCCCAGATACAATCATCTGCTTGGTCGAAGCGATGAAGATGTTCAATGAAATTCCTGCCGGAGTTTCAGGAACGATCGTCGAAATTCTGGTCAACAGTGAAGACCCGGTGCATGTCGACATGCCACTGTTTAAGATCTCGAAAAATTGATCTGGTAGAAACGCACTTCTTTTTTAATTGTCTTAGACCCGCCGCAGCTGAATTTAAGATCGTATGTATAAACGAATATTGATCGCCAATCGTGGCGAAATTGCTCTCCGGATCATCCGCGCCTGTAAGGAAATGGGGATTGAAACGGTCGCCGTCTACAGTCGTGGCGATAAAGGCAGCGCGTATTTAGAGCTCGCCGACCGGGCCTATTGTATTGGCGGTGTGAAGGCCAGCGATAGTTACTTACGTTTCGATCGCATCATCAGCGCAGCCGAAATTGGTAACGCGGAAGCCATTCATCCGGGGTTTGGCTTTTTATCTGAAAACGCTCAGTTCAACGAGGTCTGTCGCGACTGCAACATCGACTTTATTGGGCCTTCGCCTGAAGCGATGCAGATGCTGGGCGACAAAAACACGGCTCGATCGTTGGCCAGAAAGGCCGACGTGCCTGTTGTGCCCGGTAGCGCCGGTTTAATCACCGATGTCGATCAGGCGGTCAAGGATGCGCGCGAAATTGGTTATCCAATTTTGGTAAAAGCGACGGCCGGGGGTGGCGGAAAAGGGATGCGTGTCGCCGAAAATGAAGCGGATCTTAAAAACGCGGTCGAACAGGCCGCACAAGAAGCTCAAGCCGCGTTCGGCAATGGTGGAGTTTACCTTGAAAAATTCATCGATCGCCCCCGCCATGTCGAAGTCCAAATCTTGGCCGACCAGCACGGGAAAGTAGTGCATCTCTGGGAACGTGATTGTTCGACCCAGCGTCGACACCAAAAGTTGATCGAAGAAAGCCCCGCACCAACCTTACCGGCGGAAAAGCGTCGGGAAATTTGCGACGCGGCGGTGCGTATGGTCAAGGCCGCTAATTATCACAACGCCGGTACGGTCGAATTCATCGTCGACAAAGATCACAACTTTTATTTCATCGAAGTCAACGCGCGTATTCAAGTCGAACATCCGGTTTCGGAGATGGTGACCGGCATTGATTTGATCCAGCAACAGATTCGTGTTGCTGCCGGCGAAAAACTGGCCTTCGATCAAGATGATATTCCTCACAATGGCGTGGCGATTGAATGTCGTATCAATGCCGAAGATCCCCAAAAGAATTTCCAGCCCTGCCCCGGATTGATCAAACAGATTCACGTTCCCGGCGGATTAGGTGTGCGGTGGGAATCTCATGCTCACGCTGGTTACACGGTGATGCCGTATTACGATTCGATGATCGGGAAATTGATCGTGCACCAACCGACGCGCGGTCAGGCGATCGCGACCATGATCCGCGCATTGAAAGAACTTCGTATCGAAGGCATTAAAACGACCGCCGATTTCTTGGTCTCCGTGCTGCAGGACGCAGACTTCGTGTCCAATAACATTGATACGAAATGGGTCGAGCGCGAATTCTTGAAGTAATCATCATGAAGCGAGCAAGATTGTGTTGTTGGGATGTTTTATCTGTTCGCCCAATTTATCGGCTGTAACTTTGTTGATTGATTCAATAAAATCTCAGCTCTGTGAGTTCATTTTTTCAGCATCACCTATAAACGATAGAGGCTAATTCGTGGCTAATACGCTATCTCCTCCTGTACGTCCGGATCACACATTTAAAAAGGTGGCGATTCTATTCGCTGGTGGACCAGCCCCGGCAGCCAACGCCGTCATTTCAGCCGCTGCGGCTTCGTTTCTTCGGGCCGGCGTGGAAGTTATCGGCATCAAGCACGGTTATTCAGCGCTCTCAGAATATGATGGCAGTAAACCACTGGAAGAAGGCAAGGACTATGTTTTCTTGACCCATAAGGTTCTGGGACGTACACGGAATTCGCAAGGGATCATGATCGGAACTGCGCGAACCAACCCCGGCAAGCACATCGGGTCGCCTGATGATCTCAACGACGCGGAGAAAACGGCGCCGATGCGGAACGTTGTGGCCGGTTTGAAATCCATCGGCGCCGACGCATTGATTTCAATCGGTGGTGACGACACCCTGAAAACCGCCAATAAATTCAAACTGTTTCAAGAGAAGCAGAACGATGGAAAAATCTTACCTGTCGTGCATCTGCCTAAAACGATTGACAATGACTACCACGGGATTGATTTTACGTTCGGTTTCTTCACCGCGGTTGACTTCATTGCGACCGAACTCCGCACGTTGATCCACGACGCCGAAGCGACCCGTTCGTACTTTTTGACCGAAACGATGGGACGTAGTGCCGGATGGCTTTCCTACGGTGCCGCAATCGCCGGCGAAGCGTCTCTGGTGATCAGCGTCGAAGACATCATGGCGGGGTTCTTAATCGAAGAAACCTATACCGATTCCAAAGGCGAATCTAAAACTCGCCAGTGTATGGACATGGAACGCGTGATCGGTCGCATCGTCAAAACGATGTTAGCCCGAGAATCCGAAGGCAAGGAGTACGGCACGATCGTTGTTGCCGAAGGATTGGCGGAGTACCTGCCGTTTGCCTACGTTGAGGGCGTTGAACGCGACGACCATGGACATATCAACATCTCCAAGGTCAGCCTGTTCTCCATTTTTTCTAAGGCCGTCGCCGAAAGCTATACCGAGAAAACAGGCCGCGTTCGATTGGTCAAAGGGCTGCAGTTGGGCTACGAAGCGCGCTGTGCGAAACCCCACGCGTTTGACGCAATGCTGGGCAGCCAACTGGGCGTCGGAGCGTTCCGCGCATTGGCCGAAAAGAAGCTAAACGGTGTCATGGTCAGCGTGACCGGGCAATTAGACTTGCATTACGAACCGTTCGAAAACTTAGTCGATCCAGAGACATTGGTTACTGTGGTGCGGTACATCAACACCGACAGTGACTTCCACCGCCTGGCGCGATTTTTAGAGACGCACGTTAACGAGTAAATCGTTTGATCCTCAGAAACTGAGGATGATACGATGGTTGGATATAACCATAAAAAAGGCCGGGCCATCGAATGACCCGGCTTTTTTCGATTCGTGTGTTGCGAATTGTTTAAGCTGAATAGCTTTAGCGGAATAGCTGTCGCACACCGAATGTGAAGAAGGTTGCCGTCGCGAAGTTTATCAACTCCTCCTGAGGCTTAAATCTAAGCACCAACGTATCGCCGGCTTTGACCAGCAATCGCTGCCTTGGGTCGTTGATCGCATCGTTGAGGTCGATTCGAATGTTCAGCTGTCGGTCGCCCGGCAAACGCCGCAAGACGATCAGTTCGGTCGGTTGCGATTGAGCGACCGATGCCCCGCCGAAACCGCTGGATGATCGAGTCGAACCGGCAATGCCCTGCCCTGAGATTGACACCGCGGCCAAGACATCTAGGTCGTAGTCACGTGGCAGCGGAAATTCACCACCGCCAAGTAAACCGCCGGTGTAGTAGACGTCGGTCTCCCGTGTGTCGACATAGACAATGTCTCCGTCACGAAGCACGATGTCTTCGGGGCGAAAGGTAGGGATCTCTCCGGGGCCAAGACGCATCGGGATCGTGATCGAATTGGTGCTGTCTTCGACTGTCGGTAGAATTCCGTAGGGAAATTGTTCGGGACGACTGGTGCGATAAAATTCTGCTAACTGAGCGTCCCGCCGTGCCACGTCCAAACGGTTTCCTCGAAGGATGCGGACTTCTGGTTTCGCGTTCACACCCGGCAGTCCGCCGGTCTGTGACAGTGCGTTCAGCAGATCGTTTTTATAAGCGGGAAGCTGCAGTACGAATCCACGTGAGCTCAAGTCACTACGGTCGGTGATGACGGAACTTTGACCGACGCCGCGGAATTGCTGGCCCCGTTGTGCGGTCGAGTTATCCTGACGGACAACAAACACCCGATGGGTTCGTTCGCGGAACAACGTCACGATGATTCGGTTTTCATCTGTCAAAATTGGAGTCGGACCGTCACGGTAGGCGCGCGTGATCAGTGCTTCTGCCTGCTGGATCGTCAATCCACGAACCGGGATAGGTTGAACCAGCGGTAGTGACATCGTCCCGTCGTCACGCACCGGAACCGGGAAACCAATCGAGGGTGCAAGATCGCTTTCTGGTGGAGGAAAGTTGACCGGAGGGGCTTCGTCCAAATCACCCAAAACACCTTCGATGAATACCGCTAACACATCATCGGTGTCCAAGGTGTAGAATTCAGGCTTGGGCTGGCGAAGGCGTGATGCATCAATCGGCACCTTGTCGGCTTGCGGTTCGGCCAAAAACTGGGCCGGCACACGTTCGGCGGGAATTGTGTCGATGGGTGAAAACAGGGCTGTACATCCTGTCAAAGACACAGTTATGAGCAGCGCCAATGACATCGACATTCTGCCCCAAAGTTGGGACGCCGGGTTGGTCGATCTGGCAAAGTGGTGATTGGTCATCACTTCAAAACTCCCTTTTTCGCAATGAAACGCGGTTGTGACGCAGTTACTCGTGAGATGGATGGTTTGCAATGTTTAGCCGAAAATGAATTGGTCATCAAAGGTTCGACTGCATTGTTTTGTTAGTTGTCTTCGTTTGGTAATCTGTTCGCTTGCTCTGATCTAGCGACGTCGACTTGAAGTCTGTGATTGCCAGTCGTTGCCTGCCGAACGCACTGCCATCGGCAATGGAGTTTGTGTTTGACTTGCCGTCGGTGTAGGAACCGGTGGTGGAACGTTGTCCGCTAACAGATCGTTTGATTGAACAATCGGCGGTTGGGCAGTTGGATACGAAACGACTTGCGATCGTGGCGTTGATACAATCGGTGGAAGTGTGTCGTTTGATTCGTTTTTCATCGGCAGCGCTGCTGAATTTGAGCTCAAGATTTCGTCGTTCGTCGCGATCGTGGGTGCCGATGAGTTGGTGATCGCGGATTGAACCTTTACCGATGGGTCGATCGTGAACTGCTCAATTTTGGAGATTGAAGCCATCGCGGCGGGGCCCGTCTTTCTAATCTCTGGTGCCGCAATAAGATCGCTGGGTTGCAAGGATCTTGGGTTGAGTATCGGGTTGTTTGCTGTCTCTGGCGGCGCGACGTAAGGCATATCGTATGCGACACTGGTGTCTTCGGATCCAACGATGCTGTTGTCCAGAGGGGCTGGCGGAGATTTTGGTGCTTTGGTGCGCTGTGGAACGCCGAACTGGTTGGTGGATAATACCGGTACATCGTTAGGCAATACGTGTTTTGTTTTGCCGTGGGTGATCGCGGAGTTGATCATCCGGGAAGTGTAGATGTCATGGAATTCGCCCGCCCTGTCTTTCTTGGCCGCAGCGACCCCTGCAGGGAAACCTTCAAACCAAGACTTCACGCACTGGGCACCGTCGGGTGACTGGAACTCGAATCCACGGTACTCATTGGGCGGTAACGCTGGCACGTAGCCGTCACCCCCGTTGCAGGTATCGCAATAGCCAGCGATAAAACCGGTCTGGAAATGCGATTCATAAGGACGGTCGCAATTATTGTATCGCAAGTTGTAGGCGCGTTTCGCCCAAACACGATCTCGATAACTCTCTAACAGGGCATCTCCAAATCCGAGTGAACCCAATCGCAGATTTGACGTGCATCCGCTACTGGGTACCACCATCGCCGCTGCGAATAATACGATCAGCAGACGTTGGCAAACCAAATTTGAAGAAGACTTACGCCCGGTAGATTCCGGTTTCAGTCGGCGCGCTTCGATAAACATTATTTCCCCCTAATGTGAATTCCAATGCTGCCGCGTGACAAGCATTGGGCAACCGAGTGCAGGCATGAGCCGAAACACTTCCTTCACAACATCGCCTTTCAAGCTATGCCGAATTGAACGAAGATTGCTGTTAATCCCGATTTGCTGCAATTTATGCTTGAAACGGATATTCTGATATCATTTGGCAGGTACAGCCTGATAGCACCCTTATGGAGAACTCGTTTCCGCTAACACGTGAATTTACCTGGGCGAATCCGACCCACGGCGTTTGATTTGGCGTCGCTGAGCGCGGTGTTTTGTGCCAAGGTTCGTTCAGCAGCGATCAACGCCAAGCCAATAGTTGGCAACGTTCTTTCGCGCGAACGAGTGGTTGCTTCAGTGTTTGGGGCCAGTTTCGAAAACTTGTTTCGCGGTTAAGTTTTGGTGATGGTTTTGATCGATTGGACGCGATCGGGGCAACCGACCTAGTGGTCTGTCAGCATTAAGAATTAGGATTGTTCAGATCAGCCGTTTGGGCGTTAGCCCCGGTTTTTCGTTTCGGAACCGTGGCTATCGCCAAAACGGCTAACCCTAAAATCCAATGCTGACACTCCACTAGCTCGGCTTAGACAGATTTTACGTGGTACTGGGCTGAGGAGATGCCGATTGATTTAATGGTTCGTGATAATTCGCAATAACCGAATCGCTTCAAAAACCCGTTTAAGAAAGAATAGTAATGCATGTAAAAAAGATTGCCATCACGACCGGCGGTGGAGACGCACCCGGCCTAAACGGCGTCATCCGTGCCGTAACATTAGCCGCGACCAAACGCGGTTGGGAGTGTGTTGGCATTCGTGAGGGCTTCGATGGCATGCTGCACAGTGAGCAATTCGAAGACGGCGGCATCGTCGCATTGACGCCCAATTCGGTACGTGGCATCGCTCATACCGGCGGCACTATTTTGGGGACCACTAATCGCGGGAATCCGTTTTCGTACAAAGTCACCAATGCCGACGGAAGTGTCGAAACGCAGGATATTTCTGACCGGTTGGTCGATGGTTTTGCGGCGCACAAGATCGACGCGCTGATCGCGATCGGCGGTGACGGCACGATGGATATCGCTTGCCAAGTCGCCAAGTTGGGGATCAAAGTGATTGGCGTTCCCAAGACGATTGACAACGACTTAGATGGCACCGTTGCGACCTTTGGTTTTGACACCGCGGTCTCTTACGCAACCGATGCTATTGGACGATTGCACTCGACCGCGTCCAGCCACAACCGCGTTATGATTGTCGAGGTCATGGGGCGTTACGCGGGCTGGATTGCGTTAGAGGCCGGGTTGGCGGGGTCTGCTGATGTGATTTTAATCCCTGAGATCCCTTTTGATATCACCAAAGTTGTAGAAAAAATCGAACGTAGGAACCGCAATAACAGAAGATTTTCGATCATTTCGATTGCCGAAGGTGCGATGCCGATCGGTGGAGAGGCAAGTTACAAGGAAACTGGTGGCGTCAAGAATTTAGGCGGTGTTGCTGACCGAGTCGCTGATACATTGCGGCCAGTTGTTGAAAACCAGGTTCGCACCGTCGTTTTAGGGCACCTGTTACGTGGTGGATCACCGACCAGTCGCGATCGGTTGCTGTCGCTGCGTTTTGGTGCCGCTGCGGTGAGAGCATTAGAAGACGGTTGCGTCGACGTGATGGTCGGGCTCGATCCGCCGACGGTCCGTTATATTCCGTTACAACAGGCGACCGAACGAATGAAAACCGTTCCACTGGATTGCGATATGATCCTCACCGCACGTGATCTGGGAACGTGTTTGGGCGACTGATTGCCGGCACGATCTAAGAACGGCGGGGAGCGACGGAACTGTTGATTGAGAAATCAGATTCCAAGACATCAAATGAAAACACGTCATCGAAATGATCGCGTCGGTCGCGCGCCGATTTTTTCATGATGCCTGCGTCGATCATGTTGTAGACGATGTCACCAAAACCGGAGGTCGATTCGATGCCCCAGTTCTTCAACACGATTCGCGCCATGTAGCCAAACTGGTTGAGCGAATATCGACGGATCGCTTCGCACAGTTGCTGGCCTGACAAATGTCTTTCCTGCGATCGAACCGCAACGGCTTCCTCGTTCCCGCCAGAGTCAAAGGAGTATTCATCCATCTCCATCGTGTCGTCGGCGAAAGCCATTGCCTCACGAACAAACTGATAAGCCTCAACGGGATAACGGCCGTCTTGAGCGACGGCCTGAAAGATGAGGAAATTTTCTTCGGGCATGAGAAGAACCAGTGAGATTTGGGTACCGGACGGAACGCGGTGGTTGATTGCTATATCTTACTCAAACCGTCGAACTCTGGAAACGGTAATGAATTGAAAACATCGAGTCGAAATGGGTTCCACCATAAAGGTTGGTCGTCAATTTCCCTTCCTTTTCTTCAATATCTCGCCCCCCACAAGAGCGTGGTAGCAGAACTCACAGTTGCACTTGCTGTCACGATATTTTTTTCAACCGAATAGACAATCGCGTACTGGCCCCTTAGGCCAAAGTAAAACGAGTGCTTTTGGCGGGGCATGATTTTGGAGCCTCAGCGGCGACCTTGGATCGTCGATCGTATTGGAACATCACGCTTTTCCGTCCTTACCAGACCCGCGCGACAAACGCCTTACAGGCGCGATAGAAGTTAATCTGATGATGGAGGCGGATCTTTACGATTTTTCCGACGTCTGGTTCGCCGGCGCTTCTTTTTTTGTGCACCTTTTTCGTTGGAGGCGTCGGACTTCTTTGCTTCGACGTCCGTGCTGGCTGGTCCTGGCTTCGCCGGGGGCGCGATGCTTTGACTTCTTTGCGCGGGTTTGTCTTTATTCGGTTTGGACGTTGGGGCGCGTTTTGTTTTTGCCTTTGTTTTTTCTTTTGTTTTTTCTTTTGCTGGGCCGTTACGTTCGTAGGTGATGGGTTCTGGCGGCCTATCCTTTGAGGAAGTCCGGGTGACCGTTAGGACTTCGCTTGCTTCGATCAGGATTCGTCGATGGTCTTCGGTTTCGACCAGCAATTGCTGGGCGATGATTTGCTGGGCGATGACGCGCGCTTTGCCGTTGCGCGTGACGATGTCGGCACCCACTTTAGGAAGTGCGCGTTGGATGTCCAAATAGGTGTCGAACTCATAACGCAAACAGCACTTCAGTCGACCGCAACGTCCCGAAATTTTTGTAGGGTCCAGTGACGCCTTTTGAAGTTTCGCCATCTTCATGGAAACCGGCGGCATTTTGACTAAGTGATTGTTGCAGCACACGGGTTTGCCGCAGTCGCCGTAATCCGCCAAAAGCTTTGCTTCGTCACGCACACCGATCTGCCTCATTTCGATACGCGTTTGGAATTCGCTGGCTAACACTTTTACTAATTCCCGAAAATCGACGCGGTCTTCGGATAGATAGTAAATGATCATGCGCTGCCGGCCGAGCAGTTGTTCGATTTCGACCAACTTCATGGGTAGGCCAAGTTTTTCTACGTGATGTTTGCAGATTTCAATGTTCGAAATGCGGGCGCCGTCGATGGCGTCGATATCGGCGGCGTCATCATCATTGACCGCTCGGACGATCGTGCCTTGGGGCGGTTGATCGAGATGTGATAACGCATCTTCGGTGGATTCGCACAGTACTTGACCGACTTCTAGGCCCCGTTCGGTACGGACAACGACCTCCATGCCCCGCCGGTATTGGCCTTCAGTTCGGGTGGACATCACGCCAAGGCTGCGCATCGTTCCGTATCTCACGATGAACTTGCTCAAAACGTGACACTCCCAATAGCTATTTCAGACGGTGTTAACGGCGGTTGCGTCATTCGGGTATCCAAAGCGATCCAGCGGCAGATTCGCTGGTTTGGCGCGTTTCGCTGACTGCGGTTTGAAGCGCGCCGCGACTACTGGGAGGGGGGAGCGCGGCTTCACTGTCGGCTAAAGTCGGATCGTACAACCCATACTTCATCAGCACTTCTGTTAAACGGTATTCAACTTCGGGTTCGTCAATGTGGCGAGTTTGAATGGTTCGTATGAGTTCTCGCAAGTTGTCGGTCAGTCCGTGCGACAGGCGGAATTCGAATTCTTGGACCAACAATGCACCGATGGACCGGCCCGCATTTTTCGCTTCATGCCGGGCTTTGCTGAGGTAGTCCAGCACGGTTTCAGTTTCGGCATTGATGCTGGCGAGGACCGCGTAGATGCGATCCTTTTGAATTCGTTCCTCGATGTCGTTGCGTTTGAGCATTGCATGGCAGGTCCTTTCGACGATCGGCAGGCACCTAGCGATCATTCCAAATTCGTGAATTTTAAACAGTTTCCCCTGTTCGCAATTTTCGAAATCTAAATTGGCACGCATCAGGGCGCAAACCGCTTCAGTGTCGGCGCAATCGGCACAAGCGATAGGGGCGAGTCTTTCGATTCCCAGTTCTTCACGCATTTCGCTAATGATTTCGATGGGGTACATGCTTCGATGACTATTGTGTTCCAGTTCCGTCAACAGCGCCTGTGTGTCGGCGCGTTTGGAAGGGTCTTTTGCCGCTTCACGAATGCTGATGTTGCCCAGTGAATTCAATGGATAATTCATGAACTGATCCATTAGCCGTACTCGAACCTGTTGTTTCATCAGTTCGGCGTGCTTTTTCAGGGACGTCTTGGGAGGCAATGCCCAGTCCCACGACATGATCGCGTCGAGTTCAGCAATTGAATCGATTACCGAGATTGTTGGCTGAGTGTAGAGTTCGCCAAGAATAGTTCTTAGCGATTGCAGGTTCAGATCGTAAGAGGCCGTTTGGGGAACGATGTATTCCAGTCTTGCCGATCGATCGGTTTGTTTGGCGTAAAGTAGTATCTCCCCCTGCATGAAGGGAACGTCCTCCAGGGTGTAATCATCACCTTCCACATCCAATTTCGGCTTGCTTAGGAGGTAATGACCGGCTACCGGAGGGTTGCTTTCGTTGAATGGATCTTCGTCTGGGCGCGCAGCGGGGACTAACAGGTTGCTGGACGCTGTTTGTTCTTTGAGCAATTCGAAGTTTTCAATGTCGAAGGTGTGCCGCAAGACCTTTGATTTCTTTTCGTTAACGCGGTCGAAATACTGTTTGAGCGTCAGCGCCGTGATCTGTTCCCAAGATTGATCGGCTTCAAGATCAGCCAACGCCTGCCAGGCATCGATGGCCTCAGTGCGATAGGCTAACATGCTGTTGAGGATAGCGATGGTGCGTTTGATGGTGCTAATACCGGGGAAGGCTGCGTCGGCTTTTTTTGCCATCTTTAGCCCTTTGCGGAACTGACCACGGTCAATTGCACGCAGAACGTTTTTATATTTTTTCTCCCACGGGACGTCTGGAGGGCAATCCAGAGGGATCAATTCAGACTTCGCCGTGATGCTGTGTGAATTCTGGAAGGTCGAAAGCAGTATCTGTTCCGTCTGTGGGTCTTCTTTGAGAAGTTCTGCGTATCGCAAATGGGCTCGGGCGGCAAACAAATCATTCTTTTCAAGAAGCTGCATCCCGATGATACGAAACGCTTGGGCGTAGGTGACGGGAATCGCATTGCCGACAATGGCGTCCATTGTGTCTTGCAGCGCGGTGATCGCTCCGGCAGTATCGCCTTCTTGGGCGCAAATCAACGCGAGGTGGTGAAAACCGCCGGGGTGGTCTGGGTTGTTCTTTTGGAAAACGTCGTTGGCAGCACGGGCTTTGGCGACGTCTCCGGCTTGCAATAACAATCGAGTCTGAATCGTAACCAAGCAATCCTTGGGGCCAGTTTTTGCGATCGTTCTTTCCAACTGGTCTAACGCGGATGAAGTTTGTCCTGCCTTGTTTTTGGCCAACGCGCCATCAAGATCAGAGACAACTGATTTCCCGCAGCAAAACTTAATCTTCTTTTCAGCGTGGCAAGGGCACTGCTGGTAAATGTCGATGTCCATAAAACGTAAATCTCGGCTTCCGGGACAGTGGGATTGTGATGGTGGTGTTCGACCCGATGGGGAACGTTTATTCGTCGCTCAGCCACAAACGGGGAGCGCGTTGCAACTGAAATGTAGTTGCAACAGGTGCTATCATTGATAATAATCTATGCCATTTTAGCCCAATTAGGAACCCGGCTTCTGCCGCCTTTCCCTTTCGTGGGCGAGCAATTGTGCAAATTCCGGCTCTGCCAGCCATGCCACTGTTGATGACCGGTATCCCTGCCGAATAGGATAGGGGAAGCGTTTGAGTTGGATAATTTGTTCAAGCTGTTCTGCCGATGCCCGTCGCTTATTTTCAACGATACCGAATGAGGTACGACCTTTGGCAAGGGCTTCCTGATTTGACGCAAGCGCCGGAGAACTATCGCTTTGGTCGCTGGAATCCCAAACTGCTCCATCATCACGCCGAAGTCAAATTCCGGAGTTTTCGTAACGAACTGGACGCTAACGTTTTTCCCTGTTTAGGGGATGCCGACGGTTGTTTGCGGTTGATGAAAGAAATTTCCAGTCGGCAAGGATTTGTGCCCCAAGCGACCTGGTTGGTGCAATACCACAATCCGCAAACCGGCAACATCGAGAATTGCGGGACGGTCCAAGGCCTCCGGTCGCAAAAAGACGTCGGAGCTATCCAAAACATCGGCATCGTCGCCGGTCATCGGGGGCACGGTTTGGGGGCGCAACTGATGAACCACTGTCTCCATGGATTTCAGGAGGCAGGCGTGCGATTTGTGACCTTAGAAGTTACCTCTCACAACACCGGCGCGGTTCGGCTGTATCAGCGGATTGGCTTTCGCGTGCTCAAGACGGTGTTTAAGTCAGTTGAGATCGACTACGGTTAACGGCCCCGCAACAGCCTGCCATCGACGTTGACGGTACCTCTGTGCTGAAACATGCGCGCTTGAGTCCATTGCTGAAAGCAACGATGTAGCGCGGTTCCAGTTCCGTATTCGCGCGGCACGGCATTCCACGGGCAGCCCGTCCTTAGAACGTAATAGATTCAATTGGCGATCTTCCGAAGGTCGGCACGACGCCGTCCACCTTTGGGGGGCATTTTTTACGGGGGCAAGAGTTTTTCCATGCGTACCCACAACTTGTCCGGTAGACTCCATGATCCTGTCTTTGTTACTGGCTCCGCCATTGTGGTGTCTCCGTGTATCAAATGTGTTGTTCAGAAGTGATACGAACGAAAGAACAAATGGTTCAGTTCCGGGATAGGCTCTAAGTAGCGTTGTTTTCAAAAAGGCAATCGATCGGTGTCAATCGGTTACTGGGCTCACGCGACCTTGCCGCTGATCAGTCGAATGACCGCGTCTGCGCGTTGTGCGAGCGCGTTGTCGTGAGTCACCATGACGACAGTTAGATTTTCTTTTTGCCTTAAGCGGTCCAAAGTCTCCATGACTTCGTCCCCGTTTTCTTCGTCCAGGTTCCCTGTTGGTTCGTCGGCTAAAAGTATCGAAGGATCGGAAATCAAGGCTCGCGCGATTGCTGTCCGTTGCATTTCGCCGCCGGAAAGTTCCGCTGGTTTGTGCGTTGTGCGATGTCCCATCCCCACCATCTCCAGCAACTCCGTTGCCCGTTTCAGGTAGTTTGATTTGTTCTTTAGATAACTGAAGAAACCGTCTTGCACCATTTTAGGCACCAAAACATTTTCCAGTGTCGAAAGTTCGGGCAATAGGTGATAAAACTGAAAGATCAATCCGAACTGTTCGTTGCGCAGCTTCTCGCGCTGTTTCGCCGGCAGATTGTCGATTCGACGGTTATTGAAGTGCACTTCGCCTGCACACGGCGCGTCTAACGTGGCCAGTAAATGCAACAGCGTGCTTTTCCCGGATCCAGACTGCCCGATGATCGCAGTAAAGCTGCCAGCTTCGATTTCCAAGTCGACTCCATTCAGTACGGGGACAGCCAGGCTGCCTTTGCGGTAAGATTTTTCCAAACCCCGTGTCCACATCAACGCTTTATCGGGTCTTTGCAGCGTTGCGACGGAATCCTCTGCGTCGATTTTGCTTTCAAAATTACTCATAACGCAACGCCTCCACCGGATGAAGTCGAGCCGCTCGCAACGCCGGTAATACGCTGGCCAAGACGGCGATTAAAATTGCTCCCAATCCCACTAATGCAACCATCATCGGGCTGACGATGGTGGGGATTTCAGAAAAGTAATAAATCTCTGGATCGAAAACCTCTTGTCCGGTTACTACTTGGACGATCTCGGCGATCTGATTGATGTAACGCACAAACAGCAACCCTAGTGCAATCCCGGCTCCCGTTCCAACCATCCCCAGGGACATGCCGTACCCAAGGAAGATCGACATGACGCCGCTACTGGGCGCCCCGAGTGCCTTGAGCACGCCGATATCTTTTGTTTTTTCAACAACGATCATGAAGAACGTGGCCAGAATGCCGAACCCGGCAACCGCAATGATCATAAACAACAACAGATTGAGAATCGTTAATTCCATGTTCACCGCACTTAGAAGGGGGCGCTGGGTGTCCTGCCACGTGTGAATGTCGTAAGGGTATTGTTCCGGTGGAAATTTGGCGATCAGGGCGTCACGTGCTTTGTCTAAATCGGCGCCAGGTTTCATTTTGATCTGAATGCTGGAGACGGTCGAATCACCAGTCAGCGGGTCCATCATACCGCGCACTTTCTGCAGCTCCTTGATGGGGACAAAGGCGAAAGAAGAGTCGTATTCGTGCATGTTAGAGGAATAAAAATCGACCAGCGTACAGTTTTCGCTGACCGGTTTCGCGTTCTGACCAACGGTGGCAAAAATGACTTGAACGTCGTCACCGGGACGCACCATGTAGAAGTCCCGTTTGTTGCCTGCTTCATCTAGGGTTTTGCGTTTCGAAATCGCAAGCCCCAAAATGATGCCAGTGTGCTGGTCTTTTTCTGGGTCGAAGAAATCTTCAGCCGCGGGCTGGGTGCGAAATTCGGCGTGCGGATCGTAGGGTTTGAATTTGCGGTAGGTTTTCCCATCGCGCCCCGTGTAGGAGCCGGTCGCGGGAATTTCTGACGCGTCGAGCCCCTGGTTCGAACTGTGGATTTTATCGAAGTCAGGCGCTTGGGCGGGCAATGGACGGTAATCGATTGCGCGGTCATCATCGGACGCAGCAACGGGGCTTGTGTAAGCGGTTTGCTGATAAAGCTGCGGATTGTCGGCGATATAATCGGCGGCGACGGTGTCGTAATAGGCCTGCTGTTGGCGCCGCATCAGATCGATGCGTTTTTGTTGTTGCGCTTTGGATCGGCGGTATTCCCAGCCCGAGTCGCGGACGTATTCAGGATAGCCCGATTCTTCTAGGTTGAAGGTAAAAGCTTCCTTTTTGTTTTCGTTTTGCAAGTACGGATGGAAATCGGTTACTTGGCCGAAAGATTCATCGTCGATCCCCAGCAACATGACTTGTTGCGTCATTTGGCGACCGTGAACGGTGAAAGTCACCATCGCTGGCGACCGGACGACGCCGGTCATGCTTTGGATGTCATCCCCCAACACGTCGCGAATAATGCGCATGTGAACTTCGGGATGAGATATCTGTCCCAGCAATGGAGCGGCGACTTCGATGTCAGAAAGAATGCCGTGCAGACGCGTTTTCATCTCAAAGACGAACCCCGACATGACGCTGTTGACGACAATCAACGTGGCAACGCCTAGGGTAACGCTGACGATGGACGCCAGTGCGATGAATCGAGTGCGAAGGTAACGCCACGACAACAATAATTTATACATGCCAATCCTTTGGCTTCGTTTAACGAACGATCCTTCCGTGGAACGCTCAAAAGTCTCAAACTCTTTGTTTTTTTAATCACTGGTGCGGTTGATCGTTAGATTCCGTTCGCAACAGTGGGAATAAAATGATGTCGCGAATGGAAGTCGAATCGGTCAGCAACATTACCAATCGATCGATCCCAATCCCAAGTCCACCGGCAGGTGGCATTCCATTTCTCAGCGCGGTCACAAAATCATGATCCATCTTGGCCATTGAATCTTCTTCGGACATGCCATCCAACTGCGTTTTAAACAGTTTTTCTTGCAGATCGGGATCGTTGAGTTCGGTGTACGCGTTGGCCAGCTCCATCCCGTGGACGAACAGTTCGAATCGTTCGGCCACTTCGGTGTTGTCTTTTTTTCGTTTGGTTAAAGGGCAGATGCTGGCGGGGTAGTCGGTCACAAAAATGGGGCCAACCAATGCGTCTTCGACCTTTTCTTCGAAGACATCACTTTTGATAACGTCCGCATGGCGTCCTTCAACATCGAAGCCAAGACTTACCGCGAGCTTTTTTACCGCTTCTGTATCGGTGGGGTCAACGCCAGTATGTTCGGCGAACAGTTCGTCGTACGTTTTTCGTTGGAATGGCGTCGCGAAATTGATTTCTTTGTCGCCCCATTTTAGAGTTTCGCTAGCACCGATCGCCTCAATGGCGTTAGAGATCACCGCTTCGGTCAGATCCATCATCGATTCGTAATTGCCGTAGGCCTGGTAGACTTCCAGCATTGAGAATTCAGGATTGTGTTTCGGGCTGATACCTTCATTGCGGTACACGCGGCCAAGTTCAAAGACGCGTTCCATGCCACCGACCATCAGGCGTTTCAAATGCAATTCCAGCGCGATCCGCATGAACAACGACATGTCCAAGGCATTGTGATGGGTTGTGAAAGGCCGTGCCGCGGCACCACCAGCGATCGAGTGCAGCGTCGGGCCCTCGATTTCGACAAAATGTTGGTCCTCCAGCGTATTGCGAATCGAGCGTACGATTTTGCTGCGATTTATAAAACGGTCGCGGACGCCTTCGTTGTACGCTAAATCGATATAGCGTTTGCGCTGTCGCGTTTCGGGATCGGTCAGCCCGACGTGCTTCGCCGGAGGGGGATCGAGCGTTTTTGTCAGCAAGTAAATTTTTTCGGCGAAGATCGATAGTTCGCCGGTTTGCGTGCGTCGGAGCATCCCGTCGACGCCAACCAGATCTCCTAAATCCAAACATTGGATCAGTTCCCAGTTCTCCTCGCCGACCTGTTTCTGGCCGACGAACAATTGTATCTTTCCGGTCCAATCTTCGATGTCGATGAACTGGAGTTTACCCTTGTCGCGATGCAACACGATCCTACCGGCGGCGCGAACTTGCGGACCGCTGAGCGCCCCTTTGCCTTTTTCTTTCGCCCAGTCACGCAGCGAAACGGTTTCCATTTCTTGTTCGCTGGGAAGCCCCAATTCGGTTCCGTCCTCCAAAACGTAACGCACCTCATCGGATCGGTCGCGAATGGCGCCAATCATCGACCGATCGTCGAAACGCTGTCCGAACGGATCGTGTCCTAGGGACACGATTAGTTCCAGTTTTCGGCGGCGGGATTCAGAAGGATTTTCGCCGGGAGCCGAATCGTTATTTTTTTCGTCAGTCATAGTGGTCAACGGGCGCTGTGATAATTAAAAGGTCGGCGCGCATCGGGCGGCCGTGTGTTAATTGAAGTGCGTATTCTATTGATTTCCAGTGGGATGGAAACGCCAGTCGGGGCGGCTTATCGTTTCACGGGCCGAACTTCGTTGATTGTTTCAATTTCGTTGATTGGCTCAATTTCGTTGATTGGCTCAATTTTGCTCATTGGCCGAATTTTGCGATGATGCGATTGGCCAATCCCGGGATCATCCGGTCCAGCCAAACCAAAACTCTTCCACCGAAGGTCAGGATGATCTCGTGTCGGCGTTTGCGCATGGCTTTAATGGTTTTGGCGGCAACGACTTCGGTAGACATCGCGCCACCTTTCTTCCAGTCCTTGCGCGTGTCGTCCTCAATCGCGGCGTCGAAAAACTCACTGTCGGTGGTGCTGGGACTGACGAGCAAAACCTCGATCGCGTCGTTTGCCAGTTCCGCGCGAATCGCGTCGCTGAACCCGTGTACCGCAAATTTGCTGGCTGAGTACTCGCTTTTGAGCGGCGCTCCGCGATGACCGAGGATACTGCTGATGTTGACGATTAACGCATCATTACCAGATTTTAACATCGGCAGTGCGGCGCGCGTGAGTTCGGCGAGAGCGAAAAAGTTAACTTCGAAGATCTGCCTCAACCGCTGGGGGTCGGCCTGGTCAAAACGCCCCATCGCCCCCACGCCCGCATTGTTGATCAGAACGTCCAGCCCTCCCAAACGGGACTCGCAGTCGGCCAACAGCCGCGTTCGATCTGCGTCCGAAGTCACGTCGGCGGCAAAACTAAACGCCTTCCCACCAGTGGATCGGATTTCCGATTCCAATTCGACCAGTTTGTCGGCCCGGCGTGCCGCCAAGATCACCGCGGCGCCTGCTGCGGCCAATCCAATGGCAAGGTCACGCCCGATGCCGCTGGACGCACCGGTGATTAAAATACGTTTCCCGGCTAACTGGCGAACGGCCATAGAAAAAATTCACTTTGTAAATTGTAAATAATGCTGTTGGAAAAAACACAGCATAACCGTTAGTCTGATGGTGAAACATTGGACGCGGCACAGGGCCAGTTCCGTTTCTGCAAATTGTCAAAGAGGTTTTTCAATGGACAGTGGTTCAATTTCGCGATCGGTCAGCAGTTGTGCTATTGTTTGGCTGACTGTGTTGGTCAACGTTTGCGCGGCGCAAAGTGCGTCGGACAACGCGTCGATCAATTCGGCGCTCAAATCGAAAGGCCTCAGCACGAAACAATTTGAGCAGTTGACCAATTTCATCCGGCCTTCAAACACCGAAGATAAGTGGCGTCAGACGGATTGGATTCCCAGTATCCGCGGTGGTCGTAAAATGGGCGTCGCAAAGAATAAGCCTTTGTTTATTTGGGCGATGAACGGGGATCCGTTGGGGTGTGTGTGAAACAATGGCGTTACGGGCCGTGTGTCCGTTTTCTCTGACCAGCGTATTATCGACTTTATTGGCACCAATTTCATCCCCGTCGCAACCGACATCAATAAATCGGTTCACCGGCGCGATGAGGATGGCGACTTCTTTCGTAAAATTGCCGAACAGGGGCACTACGCCGGTAGAACCAAACCAACTAATACTCGTCAGGGGCTATACGTTGCTTTGGCCGATGGTCAGTTGTTGGCTTCGATCAACTCAAACAGCGCCGACAGCGTCCTTGCAATGATGCGTGAAGCGGTAGTGAACTTGAAAAAAACGCGCACCGCCGGTTCCCCGGATTTCAAGCATCCATTCACTCCCGATCGAAGATACGCCTTTCCCTTTCCTGCCGATGGAATGATTCTGCGAGTGACTTGCCGTGATTTTCCACGACCCAAGGATCCCAAACATGAAACGTGGCGGCATAATTTTGACAACGTTTGGCTGACGAAAAAAGAAAAAAGATCCCTCGCGCCGCCAGAACCCAAAACCGCTAAAGTTGGCGACCGGTATAAAATCCCATCCACTGTTGTCGCGCGAATCGCAAAATTTCATCTGATTGATCACGTTAGGGGCGAAGCGCCGGCGTGGCAACCGGAGTCGGTACGAATCGCTGGCGCGAAAGCCAAAGTTGTTGGCGTGTCCCGAAACTCGTTGAATCTCCAGTTGACGGGGCGCGTGAAAGTTGTCGAATCCCTCAACCGTGGAACCAACTCCGCTAACGGTGCTGCCGGCGACAGTGAATTGGGAGTCGATTTGCGTTTGGCGGGAAAAATGAAGTGGAGTATCGACCGAGAGACATTCACCGCATTCGATTGGTTGGCCTACGGTGATCGCTGGGGAACCGCGCCCTATAACTTTCGGCACGATGATCTAGAGAACAATCCGTTTGGAATCACGCTGAACTTGCTGCCGACGATTCCGGCGAACATGACAGAACCAAAGTACCTAAGCCACTACTACTTCAAATAAATCGCCAAACATAAATCGCAAACAAAGCACGGACAATAAATCATGCATCTGGTGGTTGATCGGTCCATCCGGCAGCGTTGTGCGGGGTGACGATGGCGTCGTTAAAATCAATGCGTCCCAAGTATTTTTGTGGAATTCGGCAATGCACTTTGATGCGATCGTCAGTGAAATGCGTTGACAAAACCTCACCTTTGGCGGCAAGGAAAGCTAATAATTTCCCGTTGCTGACATCCATTTCGATGTCGACGTCTTGAAAGGATCGGCTGAGCGCGTCGCTGACGACTTTATGCAGTCGTTCGAACCCGGTGCCAGCTTTGGCGCTGACGCAAATCGCATTTTTATAGCGGTCTTGCAACGCCGTTAGCTTCGAAGGTTTCTCCACCTGGTCGACCTTGTTCAGCACCAGCAGCGTATCCTTTTCCTCGATGCCAATCTCTTTAAGCACGTCGTAGACGGAGTGGATTTGGTCCATCACGTTGGGGTTGCTGGCGTCGGCGACGTGCAGCAACAGGTCCGCTTGGCGGGTCTCTTCCAAGGTCGCTTTAAAGCTGGCGATCAGGCTGTGCGGCAGGTCGCGAATGAAACCTACGGTGTCGCTTAATAGGACGGGGCCCCATTTGGGCAAATGCCATCTGCGGGTGCGGGTGTCCAAGGTCGCAAACAGCATGTCTTCGGCCAGCACATCGGCTTTGGTCAGCCCGTTCATTAAAGTGCTTTTGCCAGCGTTGGTGTAACCAACCAAAGACACCGTCATCGTGCCTTTGCGGCTGCTGACCTGACGTTCCTTTCGTGCTTCGATCTTTTTCAGGTCGGTCTTGAGATCGTGGATTCGTTTTTCCACCAACCGGCGATCGGTTTCCAATTGTTTTTCACCAGGACCACGCATTCCGACACCCATTTTAAGCCGGCTGAGGTGGGTCCACATGCGTTTTAGTCGCGGTAAAGCATATTCCAGCTGAGCTAGTTCGACAGCCAAACGCGATTCGTAGGTTTGAGCATGGGTGGCGAAAATGTCTAAAATTAGCTCCGTTCGGTCCAGAACCTTGACGTCCAATTCGATCTCTAAACTTCGGACCTGCCCGGGGGAAAGATCGTTGTCAAAAATAACGACATCCGCGGCGTGGAATTCAACCAGCTCTTTCAGCTCTTCGACTTTTCCTTTTCCCATATAGGTGCGTGGGTCAGGACGTTCGCGTTTTTGTACCATGCCCGACATCACCAAAGCGCCGGCGGTTTCAGCCAGACCTTGAAGTTCTTTCAACGGATCAAGGTCCAACGGCGCATCGGGCAACAAAACACGGACCAAAACGGCGACTTCTTCTTTAACTTTTTCTGAACTCTGACGGTCGTGCACTGGGTTGTTTCTCTGGGGAGTTTAGCGTTGTGGTTTGCACTATCGGCGAGGCGTAATGATTAGGTAGACCTGCGTGTTTGTTGCAGGAATCACTTCGGTGTTGGCTTCGAAAATCAAGCCATCGGCGGAGTCGCTGCTTTGGATCGGAACGTCCATCATGGCGGTCGGGAAGTTCGAAAGACAGATCATTTCACCAGAATCAGCGTAATAAATTTGCCGTCCGTCAACGCGGTCGATGAAAATCGTGCTGCCACCGAAAACCCAATCGGTGTCCAGAGTCTCTGCGGTGCCGGATTTTCGGACGAATGATTTCGCATCCGCCGTTTTTTCCCCGGTTTCGGTGTGCCAGCGTACTTCGATCTTTATCTTGGGCCCTGACACCGGTTTGTGTTCGGGTTGCCATTGAACCGGATTGCCGGGTTCAAAACCTAAGGCCACCAATGTCGCGTGGATTTCCGAAGACTGGGCTTCAACGGCAATGATCGATTCGTGTTCTTTGGTTTGGAGTGGGCAGGCGAACATCTCCAGCGCCCCCTTTCGTAAGCAAATCGAACCGCGCACCATCACCTGTTTGGTCGTTTGGTTGATCCAAATTTGGTTTTTGCCCAACCGCTTCCATGGATGCTCAATTTTAATGGACTGTTTTTCTTCATCGACAACGGGCTGCGATTTAGGTTCGGGGGGCGATTCAACGGCGGGATCTGTTGGTGGTTCGGCGACAGAATCGGTCGACGATTTCATCGACGATGGTAGCACCGATGATAGAGGCGATTCGGTCGGCGGCACTGCCGGTGATTTCGTGTCCGTTGCCGTTTCTTGGCACGGCAGTAATGGAATCGTGCAAAGGCAGATGGTTGTGAGAAATTTGATGAACATGGTTCTTCTATTGGATGGACATTGGCAGCGCGGATTGTGCTTATGAAATTCTTATTGTAGACGTTGCTCAACAAATTTCGAATCGGCCTAACATTCTGCCTTTCTCTGATCTTGGACACTGGTAAGATCGTCCAATTATCAAACTGCCCTGCCCTACTTACCATGACTTCAACACTCTGCTCAGACCCTATCGACGCGTTGCTGCCTCACCGGCGACGCTACCGCGCCGCACTCCAGAACCCGGCGGGCGACCCCTTGTGCTGGTTGGTTGCGGATTCCCCGGTGGCCTTTGACGCCGATGAAGTACTAGCCGATCCTCGCCCCTATCCCCGACTCACCGATGATCTCCTCCATCACTCTGATAATCTCCAACGTCAGCGACCTCTATACCCGCGCATGGTTCTCCGCTTTCGCATGCGCCCGCTTGCATATTTTATCAACCTTCTTGATCTCTGACATTGCTGCCGTGGCAGTGACAGCCCCCCCAACTGCTCGTGGTAGACGTTGACCGACCTCGAATTCCCCGCCACGGTCGCCTCCTTATTTTCCCTTTCCGTGCAGCTTTAGGCCGCGAACTCTACCAGCTCTTCCGCCACTCCCCCTCGTCCATCT
>CALDYR010000018.1 GCA_937944405.1 uncultured Pirellulaceae bacterium | reverse complement strand
GTAATAGTATATCGGTGGGCCAAAGACTTTACCAAGTCCGTTGTGACGGAGAATTCAATTCAAAACAGCCTACAGGTTTTTTTCCCTGGCTCCGGGCCACGTCGAGACACGTTAAATCTTCCCCGTGGTGCGCCGGCGCTTAATTTTAGAGCTGCTGGATTCGCCAGAGTTCAGGCCCGTCGAAGTATCGCACGAAAGTCAATTCTCGTGATAGGAAAGGCAACAATACGCTTTAATAAACGCCCTTTGAATTTAGGCGCCCTTCCACTGGATAGCGCCCCATTAAATTTCCGGAAGAACCCCTGCCCGGCGTCTGCTTTGAAGCTTCCTCAGGGACTGGAAACCAGTCGTACAACCACCGCGTCGGCTTGGTCGTGTGTGAGGCTGAGCGTTTTACCGCCTGCGGTGATGACAGTCCATAACTTTCCTTCTCCCGACCGAGGCCCAATGGTCACCTCATCACCAACGTTTAAATCGGCTAGGTCCATTATTTCGGATTTGACCGTGATTGCGACAATCGTCGCGCGGTTTCCTTTCCGCAAAACGCTCAACAGCAAGTCTTTTCCCAGGATCAATTCTGGATCGTTGGGGATAATGCTACCGTGTGGGTCGGTGACGGGGTGACCGAGTTTGTCATCGAGATACTTAACCGTACTATCATCGCTGAGGTGTTCAAGCTGGTGCGCTTTGTCGTGGATTTCCTCTTCGGGCGTGCCGGTGCGGGCGAGATACGTCTCCCAAAGTCGGTGAGCCCGCACTAAGCGTTTGGCTTGGAAACGTCCATCGTCGGTCAATAAGACGTTTTCGTCATCGACATCTATTAGCCCCTGACGTTCCAGCATCGAGACGCTTTTACGAACCAAGAGAGCAGGTTTTTTGATATGTTTTAAGACTTCAGTGACGGGCACCGATTTGCCCCGGGCGCGCAGCACGCACCCTAGCACGTCTTCCATCATCTCTTGGGGGACGGTGTTGCGTTTGCGAATCCAATCGGCGATCAAACCATATTTCGGAGCCCCGGCGAGGCTGCCCAAGAATATGGCGGTCATAACAACCACGATCGTCGCCCCCGGTTCGGATCCCAAAAACACCGCCACCACAAACCCAAGCCAGAACCCCGTGCCCCCGACTAATGCTGATGCCATGATCATTCGGTCCAATCGATCGGTCAGTAAATAGGCTGTCGCGGCAGGCGTAATGATCAGCGCGACGACTAAAATCACGCCCGCAATTTGAACGCCGCTGACCACTACCAACGAAGTACACGCGGTCAGCAAATACTCGACCGCCATTACAGGAATCCCAATCGCTGCGGCCATGATAGGATCAAAGGTCGTCAGTTGCAGTGGTCGGTAAAACAAGATGACGACAGATAAAACGATAGATGTAACAATCGCCAGCAGCCAAAGTTCGCTGTTGTCCACTGCCATCACGTCGCCGATGATGAAGTGGTAAATATCAATTTGGATGTATTGGCTGATCGATTCAAGGGAGATGAAAAACGCGGCAAACGCAAAAATGCCGGTATACATGATGCCGATTGCGGTATCCTGTTTGATGCGGGAAAACTTCGTCACAAAACCGACCATCGCGACGGTCAAAATTCCCGAAAGGATCGCGCCGACCAGCATCGCGGTGAGGTTCGAATCCTGTTGGTAGAACACTTTCATCAGCAAGTATCCACCAATCACGCCGGCCAACATCGAGTGCGCGATTGCGTCTGCTAAAAATGACATGCGGCGCAAGACAATGAAACAACCAATGACGCTGCAAACGATTGAGACAAGCGTCCCGACGATCAATGGGCGTATCAAATAGCCGTAATTCAACTGCAAATCGGTGAGAAGTTCGGCCATGTTATTCCCCTTTGGCCTTTTCACCGGATTGTTGGGCCAGTTCAGCGAAGACCTTGAGGTTGCCTTCGTAAACATCGGTCAACAATTTCGGGTTGAGGACTTGGGGGGGCGTGCCGAAGGCAAACAACCGCTGTTTTAGCAATATGATCAAATTGAAATACTCGGCCGCTGTCCCCAGATCATGGTGAACGACGACCACCGTTTTGCCCGCGTTTTGGGTTTCCTGCAATACGTCTAAAATCGCGCGTTCGGTCGCGGCGTCGACTCCGGCGAAAGGCTCATCCAACAGTAAAATATCAGCGTCTTGGGCCAACGCTCTGGCCATGAAGACGCGCTGTTGTTGGCCACCGGATAACTGGCCGATCTGGCGATCTTTGAAATCAGACATGCGGACTTTTCTTAGCGCATCATCGGCAAGCCGCAAATCGTCTTTTTGGAGGTCTTGCCACCAACGCCGGTAGGAGTACCTCCCCATCGCCGCGACTTCACGGACGGTAATCGGGAAATCCCAGTCGACCGTTCCGCGTTGGGGGACATACGCGACGCGCCCTTTCACGTTTGCCACGTCGGTGCCGAAAATCTTCACGCGTCCCACGTCGGGTTTGATGAATCCCAACATCGACTTCATCAGCGTTGATTTTCCCGACCCGTTGGGGCCGATGATGCCAACTAATTTGCCTTGCGGGATTGAAACCGAAACGTCCAGCAACGCTGGAACAGGACCGTAGCTGACGGTGAGGTGCTGCACGTCGATTGCGGGCTTGACTTGTGCCTGCGGTTGTTTCGGATTTCTGAGGTTAGAGGGCATAAAAACGGGTTATCGTGTGGCGGCTGTGGTGTCAAAACTGACTTGGCCGCCGATCGGGTTTGTGGAATTTAAGCCACTGAATGTTTGCCGCTGCAGGACGTTACCGTCGATACGGATGACAACTTCGATCGCGTACAGCGATGGCGCTTGCGCGTCGCTGAGGAAGCTTTCTGGATCTTCGAAGTTAGCTAAAACGTTGACGGTGTTCAAACCGGATTCGACCGCCGGTAGGCTAATTGAAATCGGTTGGTCGGCCGGGACGTTGCTGTTCTCTTGAAGCACCGTTTCATCTCTGAAGTCAATTTTGAGGGCGACAACCTCAAAACCAGCATCCGCATAGAGCGTTGCGGATCGGAGTATTTCGACCGTTACAACTTTTTCTTCGTCGGTGATTTGATGGTTCGTTTGAGGGCGTTTGACGGAATCAGCAAACTTCAAATAGGTGTACATTCCCCCCATCAAAAAACAGACCAAGAGGATTGTGATGAACGGTCGCATGAACGTGTCGTGTGTGGAGTTGGGAAAGTCCTATTTAAGCCCTTGAACGATCGTGAGCACGTTTTCGCGCATCATGCCGATGTACGTTTCGCCGGCAGAACCTTTGACCCCCATCGCATCGGAGTAGAGTTCGCCACCGATCTTGACGCCAGCTTCCTTGGCGATTGCGGCGATCATTTCTTGCTTCAACGTTGTTTCGATGAAGATGCTCTTCACGCCTTGGGCGCGGATCATTTGCACGATGGACTGCTGTTTGGCGGGGCTGACACCTTTGAGTTCGGCCGTCGACCACCCCTGGGGACTGCGGGCTTGAAATTTAAATGCGTGGCAAAAGTAGCCAAAGGCATCGTGATGCGAAACTAAAATCCGGCGTTGCAAGGGAATCTTGTTAACTTGGGTGTCGATCCAAACCTTCAATGATTTCAACTGGTAACGATAAAGGTCAGCCCGAGAGGCGAACAGTTCTGCGTTTTCTGGATCAATTTCTGATAACCCATCACGGATGTTTTTAACGTAAATCCACGCGTTCTCTGGATCCATCCAGGCATGGGGGTCTTTGACCTCGCCCGTCGCGTCCTCGGTCCTCAGCGGCTTGACGCCGGCAACACAGGTGCGAATGGGGCGTTGCGAACCTTCGGCGAGAGTTCTCATCCAGCCATGGCCTTCCAGATTCCAGCCGTTTTCCAAACATAGGTCCGCCCCGGCAACGTCGCGACTATCAGCCACAGTGGTGCGGTAGCTATGAGGATCTTGGCCGGCGCCCAAGACACATTTGACCTCCCATTGATCGCCGGCGATGTTCCGGGCGAAATCCGCTATCTGGGTGGTTGAACAAACCACGATTTTTTTCTTCCCAGACACAGCGGCGTCTTGAGCGACCGTGCTGGTAGGAGTGAGCATCACCATTGACATCAGCGTCAGGATGACAAACCAAAATTCACGACCGATTCCGCGTCCCGCTGAAGCAGAACACGGGAGCGTGAACCCCGTGATACAAAATCTAAATTGGGTTTTCAGCATCGTCAGCTTTCTAACGTACCGCAGGGGAGCGGACGCCTTTTAAAAAAAAACGTCCTCATGCTCACCGCACGGGACGTTTTGCTTTTTCTCTTGAGTTTTCTAAACGGTGCGCGATTTAGAAATTTTTCAAGACTCTAGCTTAAGCCGTTGAATCAACTCTTCAGCACCGGGGGTCAGGCTTCGCAGTTTTCCAGCCAGCAATTCTTTTTCCGACCCAGATGCTTTTTGGGATCGTGCTTTAATTTTTGTGACTGACTTGCGTCGCTTTCGGCGGCGACGTAGTTCTCGTTCGCGTTCGCTACTCATGATTGCCTTAGGATGATATGAATTAAAAAAATTTCGTTATGCGATGTTGTGGCGGTTTCGGGTCTTTATTGCCCAAATCCCATCCGTTTAGTGCCATGGGGCCATAGACTGTAGACCGTAGGCGAATCGGCCGGAATTTCCCATGCGGACTTTCACAGGATCACGTGAATTTCACGAATATCCAATCAAAGTGTCAACGTCATTTGTTCTGGTGCCAATTCGAACCCGATCACGGATTTTATCGGACCGACCTTGATTGGGCAACGCTTGTTTTTGCCCTTTTTAACCGTTTTACGCTTACCCACTGGCTCCATGGGTCCGTATGCGCTGTTGGATCTGTTGCTGGAGCTCAATTGCACGGGAACCGGTGACTTTAGAATTGAGCAATTGTCGAAGATTGCTGAACATTTTTGAAATGTGTTCGAACTCGCGTTTGTCGGTGGTCATGGATTTCAACCGAATTTCTTCGTTGCTCATGCGGACCTTCAAATCCGCTGGTGTTTCTAGTTCCTGATACTCACGCATCTTCGTTTTTGCTTCTTCGAACCGGTCCTCTTGCAAGGCGTTACTGATGTCGACCTCTAACAGTTCGCGTTGCACGACCAAGTTAATAATGTCGTTGCCGTAGCCATTGATCACGCCTTCGGCAAAAAGGCGCGTGTCGTCATTCGGAAGCTGCGAAACCAATCGATCCTTGAACCCAGGAATCACCGGTAGCTTCCTCAAAGCGCGTGAACCGCGCTTAATGTAAAGCAACCGCAAACCATAATCGTTCGGCAAGATCGTGACGTTGCCGCGCCAATCCGTTTTCCCGATGTACTCGGATTCGGTTTCTTTGCTGTCACCGGGGTTGCGTGACCAAACTTCATAACCTTCCAACGGCTGAGCCGCTTCGCCGCGCGGCGGGGTTGATTCCAGATGCAGCACCGAGGGTCTTTGTACCGGCCGAATGACAATCGCGAGCTTCTGGGAACGCTTGCTTTTGCGCTGAGACAGCGGAGCGCGCTGAGTCGATTCGATCGACGCGACCATGCCACTGCCGTCGATGGCGTCGAGCGTTAAAAAGGTGAAGGGGATCGGGGCCAGTGAAACCAGATCGCCGGAACGATCGGTTTTGCGAATGATCGGTAAAAAACGATCGTCTTGACGGACAAACACCGGAGAACTCGCGATCGGTTGAATCTCGGCGGCGTCGGCGGCGCCGCGGTAGGAGACCTCAATACACGATTCTAAAGCACGAGCACGGATGTGAACTTTGTCGTCTTCGTCGACGCGTTCGATTTTTGCCAATGGCATAAACGCGGTGGCAACTCCGTTGCCAATCACTTGACCAAGCCGATTGCTGGTGCCCGCGTTGCGGTCGACGATGGGGCCCCATTGACCGGTTTGCAAATCGATTTCGCGGACCGCGACTTGAGTGAGCGCACCGTGTTGGTCTAATTTAACGATCATCAATTTGTCAAAAAAAGCCAATTCGGGATCGGATTCGAACCCCGTGAACCCTGCGGTGCTTTCAAATTTGGAACAGATCAGATGGCGCCAATTCGGAGGTGGGGTGCCGACCCTTACAAACCAAGCACTTGGATCCAACAGTTCACAATAGGTTTCAACTTCTCGAACCAACCGAGCCTCAATCGCCGCCAGTTGTGGCTGCCCGCGGTGACAGATCCAAATGGCAACTTGATAGGGGCGTGACTCCCACGCGCGCGACGACACCTTCGGCGCTGATTCCATCCGGACCGAGCGATAGGTTGATGGTTGTTCTGCACGAGCACTGCGCGTTGTAGCCTGAAAAGGAACCTGAAAACCTCCAGCCCATACGGTCATTGCGGTTACTACCGAAACGGTCACGGTGAACAGATTTTGGTTCCAGTATTTTCTTAAATCAGTCAAAGGTTCGGTGCCAATTAGGGATTGATTAGGCGAAACATTATCGTCATTTTTTTTTTAGCAAATCATCGAATCCACATCTTGCATCACGCCGCGAATCACGTCGTGATTTCTGGCGTGAATGTCGGTTGAAAACAAGCTTATGCCGGTGTCGGTGGTGGTGTCATTTTATTGCGGTCAGCGCTGGTTTTGTTTTTCTTTGCGGCGTTGGGCCATGGCGCTGGTTTCGATTTTCCAGCGGTCGACGTTCTGGTAAAGGTGGACGAGGTCGCGTCCGATGTCATATACGTTATCACGAAACGCAAAATGCTCTTTGACTTGATATAGCGGAATCACCGATAGATCGACGCTGATCTGCCGGTGGATGTTTCGCAACGCCAGACATGCACCTTGCCAGGTCTGGGAAGTAACGACGTTACGTAGTGATTGCTCAACCGGAGCGGTCACGTTGTTGGTCAATCCGTTTTCTCCAAACAAACGCACCGCGTCGATCAGCGGTTCTTCGATGAAGGTTTCGGCGTAGAGGATGTCCCATTGATTGTCCGAAGGCGCCGTTTCACCGACCTCTAGAGGGCGGAGGGTTGCGTTGATGCCTGCCGCATTCCACGCACGAGCGATCGCTTGAGCACAAGTGCGGGCGGTACTGCTGGCCGGGTGAGCCATCACGATTGTGGGTGGTTTGGCGTCTTCTGGTGCACCGGGTTTGTTGATCGCCAGTTTGGTCAGCACCATCGATAGTTTTTCACTGAACTGTAGCGGTTTGACACGCAAGTCGTAACCGTAAGAGATCTGATCGTTATCATCTCCACCCAATGGGAACGGACCGGTGATTGGGTCGCAGCCGTCAAGTTTTTCACCGCCGCCGATCACGTCGATAACAATGGAGTCGCGTGGGATGGCGGTGGAAAGCGCGCTGCGGAAGCGGAAGTTGTCTTGGAGATCACCGCGAATTTTGGGGATCAACATGTGAACCGTCGGAACAACGTACGGGCGCACTTGTATGTTTTCGGTTGCCTTCAGGCGCATCACGTCGGCGGGGGAAATCCGGTCCACGACGTCGACCTCGCCTTGCAACAACGCATCAACGGCATCGGAGTCGGTGCGAAAGACTTGTTCGATGATAACCGGATGTTGTTGGGCTTGGATGTCGCGGTAGCGCGGATTGACTTCAAAGGTTGAAAACAGCGTGTTGCGGTTGACTAACGCGTAGACTCCGTTCTGTTTCGAGGCTGAACCGGCGGGGCTGTCGTCTTCGTCCGCTGTTGAGGTGCTTTGTGGGTAAGCCACTTGCATCAGCGCTTCAGGACGAACGAAGGGTCTTTGCAGTGTGATGATGACGCGCGTGCTGGAAACGAGTTCGACTGTTTTGAAAATACGCCGCCAAGTCGGATCAAAGGTGGCACTTGCGGGGTCGGCATTGGCCAGTAAACGATTGGCAATGTCAATCGCCGATACCTTCGGCACACCCATTTGGGCAAGTTCTGGATCGATATCGATCGCGTACACCAAACCGACGTCATCGATGCGGTTTATGGTCCCGTTGAGGAATTCGTAACGCGCCCCTTCGTCGGAAAGCCCAGTTATTTCAACCAAGCTTCGTTCGGTCAGTCGGCCGATGCGGCGGGCGGCCCAATCGTCGATCTTATTGGGGTTGGGGCGGTCGGTGGTTTGGCTAATACCGACGACGATCAACGGAAACTTGTTCATCAGCGCTTCTTGAGCATCTTCGGTGTCTTTGCGCCCGGGGCTGGATCGTTCGGCTTGTTTTGCCTTGAGGTGTGCTTCCCTGCCCTGCCCTGCGTCGGCCAATCGATTGGCCTCATCGAGTAATTCCTCGGCTTTGGCGTCGAAGCGTTTTTCCCAGGCTTTGGTCAAATCCCGAGCGGCATTTCCATAGCGCAGCTTCAATCCTTTCACCGTTTCGCGGATCGTTTCGTATTGCCCGACTTCGAATTTTTGCTTTAGGATACCGTCGTAGCAAGCGATGATTATGTCGCCGAGGTCTCGGTCGATGCCGGGGACTTCGAAGTTCGGTTGGTCTTGGTAAAGGTCTTCGAAGATAGAAAGCGCCAATTCAAATTCTTGGTCTTCAAATCGTTTTTTAGCGTCCTGAAACAAACACGTGCGCAGTGTTTCGACCAATCTGGAATCACTTTTTCCGCCCCGATCGTAGACGTACAACAGATTCCGAAAGGCTTTTCCGAATTCACGGGCATCCAAAAACTCATTCGCCTCTTCGACAACCAGATCATTAAAGGTTTCGTATTTCGCAATCGTTTTGTACGGGACTTGCAGCAGGGATTCCGAATCACGGAAGAACTCGAAAATGAGATCACCTTGGTCGGGAAACGGCAGCTCGATATCGGGCTGCGGGACGATGCGGATCAGCGCGTTCTTATTGGCGCTGTTGAGCTGGACCAGGTCAAAGGGTTCGCCTTCGAGCAGCGGTTTTTCGATCTCCTCACGTTCGATGATCTGGCCTTCGGCGGTTGACACACTTAGCACCGAAACACTCAGCAGGGTAACCAACAACGTCGTGACGACGATCCTTGTTCGTTCCGATGTGAGAGCAAGTTGTTGACGAATATGTTGCACTGTTTGTCTATTGGGGATTTGAAGGGTTCAGGTTTTAAAGCTCAAGTTTCACAAGTTTTGATCTGCAAAATTGCTAATTCCAAACTCCAGAACCGCTGGGCGACGGTTCATTGTAATTGGGCAGCATCAATCCAATGAATGGTTCCATCGGCTCCGCGGAAGACCACTTTGTCACCCATAAACATTGGCTGTCCGATGATGGGTTGTTCTAGTTCCAGCTGTTTTTCGATTGTTCCTTGGTCCGGATTGAGTTTCAATAAACGGCCGTTGGAAAACACCACCAATAAATCGCGTGCGCGGTCCGCTGGAATCGAAGCGATTTGAACATTGCCAATCGGTAACGTCCATTTTTGCTGCAGAGATTTATCGAAAGACGTCAGAGAATCGTCGTCCAATTGCATCAGAATTAAATCTCCCACTAACCAAGGCCCTGCCACGTAGCGCCGCGCTAGTGCTTGCGTGGCCCGTATCGTTGGTTGATTGCCGACGGCGACTTGAAACAGGGAGTCGGTTTGGCCATCACTTTGGACACCGAAGACGTTTTCGCGGTCGGTGAGGATCGCCGAAACGATTGATTGGTCGAACTTCAATTCGGCGACCTTGGAAATCGAATCGTCATTTTCGGCTGAGAGAAAATACATCATGCTGGCAACGACGGAGTCGGCTACGTGAACCGATGCGTGGGCAGCGGCGAAGACGGTTTCAGTGATCGGCACTAGAGGGTGCCAAGGCAACTTCATCCCCGGCGAAACGGGCGGCAAAAACGGTGTGCCGATGATTCGGCCGTTACGCGCGTTCAGTTTCGAAATCAGTCCCTGTTCTGTAGCGACGATTAGGTTGCCGCTAATGGGGATCACCGGTTGTTGCGGTTGGTCGTTGGGTTGGATTCCCATTTTGAACAATTGACTTTTTTGGGCCCCGAACTTGTAGAATAAAAGGTCTTTGGAGCCACGACTGTTGGCCATGACAAAGGTATTGCCGGACATCTGCAGCAGTTGGTCGAACTGTAAGTTTTCAATGATCTCGCTGGAAATGATGGCTCCTTGGGCCACCCCTGTGCTGATGTCGTTGGGGGTGATGTCGAAAATGTCGCCTTGATTGCTGATTGCGGTGATCCCGGAATCAACTTTGACAATGCCACCCAATGGCCCACCAAAATCGGTACGCCAAATTTGTTTGAGTGACTTGCCATCAACTAACGATGCTGAGGCCATGTTGGAACCGGCGCGTCGGCGGACGTGGAAAAGTTTATCATCAATTACCACCGGTTGGCCTAAAAATAGGTCTGCTGGTTCAACGACTTCTTCATTTTTGAACTGGCCAAGACTGCGTTGCACTTTGTAACGCCGTAATCCCTGGCCCGCAGCCCACACGTTGGAGCCCTTATGAGCGATGAAGGCCTGCTGTTGTTTGGTGTCGTATTGTTCTTTCGCCAGAACGGTTACCGGAGATATTTCATTGCCCGGGTTAAGTTCAAGGATGCGGATGTCACCATCGTCACCAAACAAAATTAGTCCGCGACCGAAGTAGGCAATGGGTGTGTTGATCTGAGAATCGGTCACGCGGTTCACGATCTGATTGACTTTCAGATTCAACCCTGTTTCGTCCGGTTTCAGCACCAACAGGTCAGCAAAATCGCCGCCGTTGCGGACCAAAATAATATACCCCGACCAAGAGACCGGCGGGACGGGAATGCTGTTGCGATAATGGCCAAGATACAACACCTCTTTGCACTTGAAATCGGAAGTCGAAATTGCGTAGAGGTTGGAATACGATCCGGGTTGGTACAACACGGGGGCGCGGTTTGCGATCAACCCGCCGGAATTTGCGGCCTGAGGGATTTGCGCGCCGCCTGCCATTTCCCCCGACATGCCATCGATCAAAATCATGCGTCCCGATTGCGTCGTGATTAAGACTTGTTGTTCATTGAAGGTCGGTTCGAGGAACGGTTCGTCGATTAAAGTGCGCCAAACGACTTGGCCATCGTTTAAACGTACCCGAGAGACTTCATTGCGCAGTAAATCCGAAACAATGACCGTGTCCAAGTCAAACGGTTTTGGGGAATAGGGCGTCTGTAAACCAACAAAACGCCGCCAGCGAATTTCGCCGGTACCGACGTCAAAGCCGTAGACTGCCCCGTCGACCAGTGTTGCGATGACCTCATCGCGGAGGCTGTTGACTTGTTCGCCGACGGTGGATGAAAGGACGACCGAAGCCGATAACGGCGATTCCGGTGCGTCTGTGAGAGTGACGTTTTTTTGTTCCAGCGCCGTCACCAAGTCCCGTTCGGCTTTACTGATTTCCTTCATCATGTCTCGCAATTGTTGTCGCGCGGCGAGGTCGGGGTATTCGCGCGTGATGCGGATGTAGGTTTCGAAGGCTTTATCGGTTTCGCGCTGGTCGCCCAATTTTCCGATGCTAAGAAGGGTCGAGGCGTAATCTTTCTCCTTGTTAATCAATCCGTTGACCGTTTTGATGTTATTTTCAATCTCCGAAAGAAAGGTCGCGACACGCTGGCCCTTCCGCATGGTGCCGGAAAGGTAAATAGGATTGTCTATGAATTTGTAGTAGCCGTTAAGTTTTCCAAGACTGGTTTCCATCTCGGCTAACGTTTCGAGTTGGACCGCGGTTTCTGTTTCGTGGAACAATGATTCAGAGAGCATCAAACCCACGTCGTCGCGGATCTTCGAGAGTTTATTGTTTTCCTGTTGGCTGAGTTCTGGCAACAGAGTTTGAGCACTCTGAATCGTTTCGTTCCAGCGTTTTGCGGAAAATTTATTCCTCATCACTGCTTGCACACGCAGGGCCCGCGCATCATCGGCGAATTTGTGATTGGGGTTGTCTTTGAGGTAGTTGCTGAATTTTTCCTCGGCATCGGCGAAGGTCAGATTTTTCATACTGCTGATGGCGGCGTCATATTGTTTATCCGCACTGACGCCGCCGAGCCAAATCGCGAGGAAGCTGCCGATCATGATCAACAACAGCAGCGTTCCGAATCCGATGAATGGCCATTTGCTGGCCCATTGGTTTTTGGTATCCCATTTGCGATAGTTTTTGTTTGGTCCTTCGGATTGACCGGTGCCTTCGCTGTCGGGGGACGCGACCGAGGCGGCTTCCATGTCGGTGAACGAATCGGTGAAAGTGGGTTTTGGTTCCTTGGGAGGAGGAGACATTTCCAAGTCCGCAGGGGCGATGACTTGGGAAAGCGATTGTTCGACTTCGGCGATCTCAGCTTCTTCTTCAGCCGCCACGTCCAGCATCTCTTCGGAGGTCGCGACCCGCGTTTGGGCCACCGTTTGAGCGGCAATTTTGTCGGCCTTGAGGATTTTTTTCGCTTCAGATTCGGAGATCAATTCCTTTTTGACTAAGTACTTGAGTATCGAAGTCGCTTTAGGCGGTTTGGGAGACGATTTCACTTGATCACGCAATTTCGAGATAATGCGTGCATCTAGTTTGCCGATTTCTTCGAGTTGGTTGATTAACTTCGTGGGTGACATGCGCTACTTTCGAACTTCCAAGTGACTGCCGATGGGATTGCCAGTGTGATTGCCAGTGTGATTGCCAATGAGGGCGGTCGGGTAATTTGTTGGGCGTTGACTGAACGGCGGCGTGTTAGAATTCAACGTCCGTCGTTTTGACTTCAATGGCAAGATTCGCCGACTGTCCGGCGTCGCATGCGGTGATCAAACGAGCATGGGTGGCGTCCACATGGGCGGTGATCACCATTCGTTCGGGGCCAAAGGTATCGACCGCATCTTTGACTAAACTGCGCATTTCTGTTTCGCTGGGGGCTTCGCGTTCTTCGTCGCCACGGGACGTTACGTAGTAAGTGTTGTTTTGGTCGATGATGACTTCAACGTAGTCCTTGGCGTCCTCTTCTTGTTGCACGTTGAGACTGGCTTCGTCGGATGCCGCTGGTGGTTGAGGAATAGATTTTTGCAAGGTAAACGATGCGGTGACCATGAAGAAAATCAACAGTAGAAACGTGACGTCCACCATCGGCGTCATGTCGAGTTCGTCTTCGGGGATTTTTTCTTTTTTTCCGAACGCAACGGGCGGTTCATCTTCGTTTTCGTCTTGGTCGTCGATGCCCTTCCATCCCATTGATTTGTAGGACTCTGATGTCTGGGCGTTTCCGTCGGGCGTCACCGTTCCAGATTTTTCGATTTCAGGCCGTGCGGCGTCTGAGGGATTGGCTAAGTTGCCGGTCGGGACACTGAGGTCAAAACGGTTTTCACCACTGCCCTGCCCTTGCGGTTGTTGAGGATCATTTTCAGGATAATCTTCGGGGCCGTCGGTCATTTTTGCTCCTCCTTGATGCCTGCGTACAGTTTGCGTGATTCGCTAAGTTCGGCTTGGGCGATGCCTTTGCGGACTGTTTCGACCAATCCGACTTTGACGTTGCCTTCGGCTTTGATCATCACGGCGTCTTTTTCGGGGTTGGCCGATAGTTCCCCTTGGATGTATTCGGCAACGGCGTCTTCGATGGCGTCAGGATCGGTGGCGGTGACCGCGATGGACGGATCTTTTGAGCGGCCGAGGAAGATTTGATTCTCCGTTCCGGTTTCCGATTTCCCGACGATGACGACGACCGAGTCTTTGTCTTGGACTGACACGCCAAATGTCGCGCGCGGCAGATCGACGGCCTGCTGTGGATCCATTTTGGAAACGACCACGAAAAAAGCCAACAGAAGAAACGTGATGTCAATCATCGGAGTGATATCCAGTTCCCCGTCATCGGGATTCTGCTTGCGTTTTTTTAGTGTCAGTTGTGTTTCGGTTTTGCTCATGTTGTCACGGGGTTAGACGGGGTCTGTGCAGGCGAGTTATCCTTTGGGGTAACGGATATTGGCTTCTCGGAAAATTTCTAAAAACTGATTCACGCCGTAGGAGACCAAGTCTTCCATTTTTTTAATCTGAACGTTGATGTAAGCGGTACACAGGACAAAGGGAATCGCGATTGTGAGTCCTAGTGCGGTCGTGATCAGCGCGAACTGAATGTCTTGAGCCAATTTTGCGACTTCGACGTTGGCGTTGGGAATCGCGAGTTTCGCAAACGCGGCCATCATCCCCAACACCGTACCCAGCAGGCCAATCATGGGGGCCACTTTGATCACCGTGTAGACCCAACTGAGCCGATACTCTAAGTCTTGCAGAACGTCGCGTTGAAACCGATCAGCGATCAATTGTTTGACCTTTGAAAAACCGAGCTTTCGGTTGTTGATCGCCAATTCTGCCAACTGGCAGGTGGCGCGGCGATCTCCGTCGCAGACTTCTCCCGCCGCCGCGTACTCGCCGCGTGACAATGGTTCCTCTATGGCTTCGAGAAAAGCCGTTTGCTGTTCTTCGTTGGCAAACTGTTTCTGTCGCACTCGCGCCGCAACCATCACGACACAAAACGCGCCCCATAGTGCGATCAACGCCATGACCAAGTAGATCACGTACCCTAAGTAAGTAAAGATTTGTTCCATTTAACTCTCGGTTTGTGTTTCGACCGTTTGAAAATTTGAATGTTATGAGTGCTATGAATGTTAAGAGATTGAGTTGAATGATTGATGGTCTCAATTGCGGTAGAGCACGTCTTGAACCACAAAATCAAAACCGCTGTCCAGGGTGACCAGTTTAACGACGGTCTGACGGATGTCGCCAAGCTGCCGTTGGTCTTTGGCTAAAAATTGGGCCTCTTGAGCCCGAATCCGGGTGCGCGCTTTTTCAGGGTAGAACTGGATTAAGTTTGCATCGGTGGTGTCCACCCCTGCCGCCGCGGCGATCGATTCGTCCCAACGTAACATGCGTTTTTTAATATGAGCAAAGTAAAGACTTTTCTCTTGAGTTCTAGATGACTTCACCACTTCGGCTTTTTTAGCCGGATCGCTGATGCGGTAAACGTCATCATTGTCACGCCGAACCACACCGATGTCGATGTCGAAAAAGCTGAGCTGTTTTTTGTAGGTTTCAATGTCGGCGGCTTCGTAGTTGATCTTCCAGCGTTTGAATTCTGGGAGACCTTCACCTCCGCCGCCACCAGGGCCACCTTCACGTGCTCCGAAGCCATTTCCTTTTCCCATCTGATCGGCGTCGCCGCTAACGCTTTCGGAATTTGCGCGAACCGAAGACACCGCGTCAGTGACCGCTTCGATCGCCTGGGCCAATTGTGGTGTTTCGACTTCAGGGAACTCATCGACACCAGGTTCAAAAGCGTCGTCGGCGAACCCCTCGGGATTCTCGTCTCCGGTGTCGCCAATGTCGATGATCTCAACGCCCTGAGTCGGAGCGGTATAATCGACGTCGGTGGTCAACCAGATCAGAAACAGAATTGTGGTCATGAAACCAATGATCGTGATCGAGGCGATTAACATCGCGCTCAACCGGTCGTAGCTGGAAACTTGGGTGTCAGATTTGACGTAGCGAAACTTCGAAGCATCGGAGCTCATAGGCTTCAGATTTAATTTTTAGGTGGAAGGGGCAAACAAGCACTTTGGCGAAAGCGGTGCGACGAAAGTCATTCAAAAAGTTCCGCACGGGGCCTAAGTTTCGTGTACCACGATGCCCATTTTTCTTTTGCCGTTGCGAGGTGCGAACGGTCAGGTTTTTCAGGCAACGTAATGGTGTCGATTTTGCGACTGATCAATCGCAAGCCGTTGTGGGCTTCAATGCATATCCGCACGTCTGGGTCGCCCATGGCGTAGATTAACGCCGGTGAATTATCTAGGTCTTGTTCGCCGGCAAGAAATTTCACCGCGATGAGCCGTTTGTAATAATTTTTGTCTTTGACCAACGACCGAAGAAAGCTTTGGGCTTCAACGCGCGAGGTGGCCGGACGATCTTGGTAGTCGCGAATCGCGGTCCTGAGCGAATCCGTTAGCGTGGCGAGTTGCTCAGCCGAGAGGTCTTGGTTAAGCGAGTCCAGTAGTTCGTTGAGGTTCTGCGTTGTCTCAGTCGACTGGATTTTACCACCCTTGAGCTGCTTTAATCGCTGGCCTTTGAGCGATGCGAGATTATTACCGCCGGCGAGGCTACTGCTGCTTGGTGGTAGCGAAAGAATTTCGCTGCTGCGCACGAGAAACAAAACGGCAAACGCAGTGTTGACGCTGGAGGGCGAATTCGGTTCTGGGCCTTCGGGAAACGACCCGTCTTTTTTCTGAATCGAAGCCAACAGATCCACGCCTTGGTCGTACCAACGCCGCAGCGCACCGTTGCCGACACCTCCTTCGGCCTGTTCGCGGAAATAGGCGTAACGCTCAAGAGCGTAGATATAGTAAAACGGCCAGTTTTTGGCGTTGTAAGTAAAGGCCTGTTCGAAGTGCTGGTTGGCCTGTGACTTAACCTCTGATAATCGGCGTTTATCGAATTGGACCAATGGCCCACTGCCCTGCCACTGGGCCGAACCGTCCGGGGATCCGTCGGCGGCGATGGTTTCGGGGATAAAAATTGATATCGCGTCCGGCAGATCATCCCCAAACCCTGCAATGCTTTGCTTTTCGACTTTTTTAACGCGCGGTTGAAGTTGCAACAGGTCGCTCAAGAGGTACACCGTTCCCGAACACGCCGCGTGGATTGAGATCCGCTGTTGGGGGTCGCCGGGGCTGTAAGTCCAAGTCCGTTTTCTCTGAACGGACATCATAAAGTCAAGGATGCGTTTAGCGGAATCAACGCTGACGTCGATTCGATGCTGTCGCGCGACAAAATAGGCCAACGCGACAAATTGGGTTTGTGAGGTGTCCCAGTCTTTGCGGCCTCGGTAGGTGAACCCGCCGTTAGGCAGTTGGCGTTCTTCAAAAGACGCGATCAATGTGTCAATTTCCGACCGGTAAGCCACATCGTCCATTTCGCACAGTAAAATGGTCGCCAAACACGGATAGTAAACTTCTCTGTGGCCCGGCAACGAACCGCCTTTGACCGCGCGCCTGACTGAGGCAACGACCTTATCGACGAAGGCGTCACCGTTAGGGATTTCGGCAAGATAGCGTTTGGTGGCCTGAACAATCGCTAAGGCAACCACGCAATTGCGTTCTTCGGATCCTTTGGCGGTGTGCAGATATTCTAACGCCGATTGGACCATCGCTTCGACTTTGGGGCTGTCGGGCGTGTAAGTGGTCTGAGCGTGAAGAGAGGTTAGAAAAAGGCACTGGGCGATCACGACAATAAAAATCGCAGTCAATGGAACCTTACACGGCATTTTGGTCCTCGGTTGTGTACAACATAACTTGCGTTTTGATGGGCACGTGAGGCTTCGCGCCCCTTGTCGTTTAAACTGGAACTAACCGCCGGTCGATCCAACACCACATCAGCAACCCGCAATATATCACACCCCGATTGGCTTAGCTCGTATTTTTTCAGAGTTGTCAGACTTCTGCGAGAGATAGTCGGATCTAATACAAGACAGCGATTATTTTTGCAGGGAGGCGTGGCAGAATCATGTGGAGAAATCCTCAAAGGTTTTCTGCAAAAAAGACAAGGCTCGATTGACAGGGCTGACGGAGATAGGCTAATATCTCGCGTTCACTGATCAGGCATAACTGTCTTTCCGTTTGGGATGAAGAGAGAACACTTTAATTAAGGTCGGGTAGCTCAGTTGGTAGAGCAATGGATTGAAAATCCATGTGTCGGCGGTTCGAGCCCGCCCCTGACCACTCCCCTTTCAGCCACGTTTTCCGGTGTTTTACCGGTTGGGACGTGGCTTTTTTCGTGTCATGTCAAATCCTCAGAACTTTCATTCGCAGCACGTTTCTGGCACTTTCTGCCGCACGTTTTGATTTTTTTAAAAAATCAGGATTTCGTACGGTCGGAGCACACAGCGCAAGAATTCATGCGCGAATCAATCAATACCCCAGTGGTCGCATTGCGCAAAAGAACGCACCAATCAGAACGCCCAATGGTACGCTTTGTTAAACCTTTGCCAGTATCTTCGGCAAGCCTGGCCTAACGTGAAGATCATCATTCGTGGCGACGGCGGGTTCTGCCGCTGGAAGTTGTTGCGTTGGTGCGAGAAAAGCAACGTTTCTTACTGCATTGGAGCTTGCCACAACAAAGTTCTTGAGCATCATGCCGCTGCGCTGATGAAGCAGGCCGAAGCGGAGTTCGAAGAAACCGGCGATAAATCGCGTTTATTCGGCAAAACGAATTATTCAGCCAAGATATGGGACAAAGAGCGTCGCATGATCATCAAGTCTGAGCGTTTGTAGCAAGGGCTCAACATGCGTTTGGTGGTCACCAATTTACCGCATCGGTTACGGCAGATTTACGACCACGTTTACACGATGCGATGCGACATGGAGAACCGAATCAAAGCACAGCAGTTGATGTTGATTGCTGACCGAACGATTTGTCATGATTTCCACGCGCATCAGTTTCGCTTGAAAATTCAGACACGCAGATATAGCGAAAAACGCTCAAAGCGAGTCTGTCGAAAGACACTAATCAGGTTAGGCTGCATTGCGTCGGTGCGTTGGCGTTTGGCCAACAACTTTCTCGTAGATGGATTCGATTTTTTGAGACAGCAATTGCGGGGAGAAGTTTTCGAATACGAACGTTTTTCCGGTCTGTCCCATTCGTATTCTGCGCATGGGATCATTGGCAAGTTCGATAATCGCGTTGGCGATCGCGGCAGGACGTTTGGAAGGCACGATCAGCCCGTTTTCTTGATGTTGCACAATTTCAGGTAGCCCACCGGTGTTCGAAGCCACCACTGGTGTGCCGGCGGCCAATGACTCCATCGCCACCAACCCCAACGGTTCCTCCACCGATGGCACCACCGTTAGATCAAAGGTTGCCATGAAGTCCTGCACATTGGGACGCAGTCCCAACCACTTCACTCGTCCCAATAATTGGTCACGCATCACGATGCGACGCAATCGCTTCACGTAGGATTCCTCACGGTTGTACCGTCCGAGTAAAACCAATTTGAAATTTGGAATTGCTTTGGCGATCTCAGCCAACGCTTTGAACAGGTAGATGTGCCCTTTGCGTTGAACGACTTCCCCTACAACGCCGATGAGGAATTCGTCAGGGGATCTCCGCAATTGACGTTCGATTCGTCGTTTGCAACGATCGGTGACTTCGGTAAATCGTTGCAGATCAGTGAAACAGTGGACTGTTTCCATCCGGTGATTGGCCACCCGATTGATTCGCCTTTGGTAACGTCGCGTGGCTTCAGAATTGGCGATTACATAATCGTTGAAGGTCCAATGCAATTGAAACGATCGATTATGTGCGGTGGCAATCACGGGCACTTTGGTCTTCAATTTCAACAGCACTCCGAACGCGTGGGCGCGGCTCATGTGGGAATGCAGTAAGTCAAATTTTTGCTGGGTAATCCAATCAGCGACCCGCCCAATTTCTCCTGACGAGCGGTCCATTTCGGAATGGAAAAATTCAACCCCAGGAATGTCTTGACGTTCGATCCAGCCGTCTTTTCGGCATAAAACCGTAATCGAATGCCCGTTGGCGATCAGATGTTCAGACAGGAACTTACAGTACGTTAGCGCACCGTTGATGTTCCGGCCTGAGATAATCTGAAGAATTTTCAAGGGATTTGAAAGCGAAATGGGAAATTGGGAGTGGGGTCGGTGAAAACGCAATCCACAGCAGCGCCGTTTGGCAGGCAGTGTACAGATGCGATAGTAATCGACGCTATGGCAATTTTTTCTTCAAAAGGCGGACTTTTCGGTCGAGTTTGGACTGAGTTATACTTGTCGTTGGCCGCGTGAGTGGCCCAAGCGACTTGGGGAAAACAGCAAGCCGCTCGGTCACTAAGCGATCGTTGGAGGTGAAGTCGATTATTGCAGGGCCGCTTCTGCCATTAGTTCTTCAACGGTCAACAGGTTTTCGATGATGCCGACTCCTGCCGCTGAGATGCTGGTGAACCCCGGCGGTGGGGTGCTGCTAAGTTGGAATGGCGAAGTGGAGAAGTCCAGCAGGAGGGTTCCAAACTCAAATGCGTTGTTTTGCAGATCTAAATTCAACGTGGAATTGGCGGTGGTTAACAGCCCGGCCACGAAAGTCGACTCCGCCCCGGGGGTGTTGAAGGATTGGTCAGCGATGTTGTTCATGTTGGCGTCAATGACACCATTGTTCATTGCAGATGGATCGATCGCTAACGAACTTTCGTACGCACGCTGGAAGAATTCTTCGTTATTGATGGCTTCAAAGTCGAAGTTCTGGCTTTCGACCGATCCTGTCGAATTGAAGGCATTGTTCAGACCAGCAGGATTTGTTCTGAATGTCCCGCGCGTCGGATCGTTGCCTCGATCGTTATTGTCGAATGCGTTCCCCAAAACCTGTGCGTTGATTGTGGCTCCGTCGTAGGTATCGATTGATAAACCGCGTTCAAAGTTGTCTTGGAAAAAGTTTCCGACAATTCGAGTCGAAATGGTACTGACGTCAAAACCGTTGACTCGTACCGCGTCGAAGAACAACACCGAGTTGGGAAATTCGCCGTTGCCAATTCCCATTTCACCAAAGAACCCGTCTCCATCGGCATCGGAGTTAAATCCGGCTCCGTTGTTGAGGACTTGATTGCTACTGAAACCAAACACGACGTTCGCGTCACCCATCGCTGCAACATCAACCGCTGCACCTCGTAAGGCTTCCGACAGCCCGTTGAAACTAGCGTCACCGAAGCCTGTCGCCGACGCCCCTGAGAAGTCCTGGATCACCGTTCTTTCGATGTTGACACGCGTGATATTGTCATCGGCTCCCCCGAAGCCACCGACTGCCGTGACTTGAACACCAATGTCACCAAAGGCGCTGTTGGTTGGGTTGTTCAGTCCCGGCCCTCGTCCGACCGCTCGTGGGCCTACGGCTTGGATGATGGAGTCTGTAATCGAAACGTCAGCAAGCGTATTAGGGGCGGTGCTAACTAAAACGCCGTTGTCGGTCTCGATCATCGAATCGCTGATCGAGACTCGGTTGACACCGGCCGGCCCGCTGTTGCCAAACACTGCCGATACGCCAAAGTCACCCCCGGTGATCAGACCATTTCCGTTGACGTTGAAGTTGTTGGGGATCGTAGCGTCGCCGACAATAATTCTTTCGATGTCAGCGTTGCTGATTTCTGAAGTTACAAAGGAGTTTCCAGTGGAGGTCAGCCCAATTCCGTCACCGCCGGAGGAGTTGCCTGGCAATTGAATGCGGACGTTATCAATGTCGCTGACGATTTGCGTCGTTTCAGCCACTGTGGTGCCGACTCCGGTTGCGTTAAGCGAAATCGCGTCGCCGGAAATAATTCCGTTGTCGATGATCTGCAGCGGAACGCCCGTTGTGCTGGCGACGTCGATGTCGACTGCGCTGCCGCCGGTGGCGTTGACTAGGATTCCGTCGTTGTCGTTGTTGCTGATCGAAGCGGTATCGATGACGTCCAGATTCAACTGTGTGTTGATGCCGTCGGTGGTTCCTATGATACCCCGGCCACCATCGTCGATCGTTAACCCCGTGACCAAAACATTTTGAGTCAAACCGTTTCCGGCCAATTCAAAATCAAGGTTGCCGCCCACCTGGTTGCCCGAAACGCTGGCCGCGACACCCGGAGCAGAAACGCCGACGAAGGTTTGTTGACCGGGGAGGGTGTTGGTGAAGTTGCGAGTCCTGACACCACCGGCGGTGTTGTTGTCGATGTTGGGATCGACGATGTTCAAGTTGCCATCACTGTCGGTGGCGATAACGCCGAATCCCGTGTTGCCGCTGGAAGTTGCCGAAATAATATCGATCTGGCCGCCGGCAACGATTGAATTGTCCAGGTTCACTCCATGACGAGCGTTATTATTGGTCGTGTTAGAATTCAGGGTTAACTGAGGCACTGTGGAGTTGAGAAAATGTAGACCGTCGCGACCGTTGTTGGAGGCGGTCGTGTTGTTGATCGTCCACACGCCGCTGACGTTGTTTGCAAGCAGTCCATCGTCGTTGGCACCGGTAATTGTGGTTCCGTTAATGGTGCCATTGGCAATGCCATTGGCCGAAATACCGTTGCCCGCACCGGTGGCGTCGATGTTGATACCGCCGATCACGTTGTTGTTGGCCAATGCGACCACTTCGGTTCCGCCGGCGTTGCTGATGGTGGCGCCGACGCCGACGTCGTTGAACACGATCAGGCCATTGGTGGTGGGCAGCAAGTTGCGTGTGCCGGTACTGAAGAGGAATTGATCGTCTTGAAGCGCGATGCCCTGATCGTAAAATCGATCGGTGCCGTCGCCCACGTTGACGTAAATGATATCCCCCGGAGAACTGTTCAACTGAGCATCCAAAAGCTGATCGAAGGGGAGTTCGGCGGTACCGTTTTCGACCGAACCGTCGGCCGTGTTGTTGACGTGGATGACGTTGAAAGCAGCGCCAGTGTCAGGGTCGATCGCCAGAACGACGTCTTGATTGAATCGCACGATGTGGTCGTTGCGGACGGTTTGTTCAAGATCACGCCCAATGCCCGAGTACTCGCCGCCTGAGGCCCCGCTGGCACCGAAAACGTAACCAACATTGATTGCTCCGGTGGTTTCGAAACGATCGTCGTGATTGATTTCTAAACCGACGTTGAATCCGCGCTTCGTCTGAGCCCCCAATCGGATCCGTCCACCTCCAAAAGAGTTGACTAAATCGGACGAATAACCGTAACCGCCCACTTCAAACGAACCGTTCATGAACGCCAATTGTTTGGGTCGTAACCGCAGTGTGACGTCAAAACCTGTCAACGCCGAATCGATACCAGGAGCCAATTGAATGTTGTTGCCAAAAAACAGACCGTCGCCGGTTGTGCGGTTACGAACACCAACGGGAAAGTAACCGTTGCCGACTAAATCCCAACGGCGCGTTCGGATGGCGGCGTTAACGCCGACCTGTGAAAAGTCATTCCCGAAATTACCTTGTTGATCACCGTCGAAGTCGTACCAAAATCCGGTCACCACTTCCGCACCGGCAGATTTAACAGAAAAAACGCGTTCGATGCCAACATTGGCGAAGAAACCACCGTTGTCCTCAAGCGAATGATGCAACCGCGCCTCGGTCAACCAACGACCGTCTAACGCGTCTTCGAATAATCGCCGTTTGCCACCGACAGTGAAATACGAACCGTTGTATCCTAAACCTTCGTCCGCAAAATCAGTACTGATCCACAATCTTCCCGGCACTCCAACGTTCAAATCAGTGGCAATACGTCGAAACGAATCGGGCTCTTGCACTTGGTTTGCTAGGCCTGACCCGACACCAAACTGGGCGGCTGCCATGTCCAGATTCATTCCAAACATGGCGGCGAATGCGGCGGCAAATGTTACCAGTGTCAACTTTTTCTTCATCGATGTCTCCCGAGACGCGTCCCGACGATACCCAGACTGATTGAAATAACGGTCCCTGCGCCGTGGCCGCGAGGAAAAGTTATGCATGTGCTAGAATCCATCGACACCGAATGATCGGCACCATTAGTATTTCCCGTACAATTGAAATAATTGGCGCAACTTAACAGCGACAGCGATTCAGTGATAGCAATCCAGTGACTGCATCGATCGCAAAAATTCAAACGCAGTCGGTCGAGTCCTCGTAGCGATCTGAGCAACGCCCATCGAGACGTCATCGACGCGGCAGAATTCGCCCGCTTCGCCGACCCCAGGGACTTCGATTTCCAAACGAAATTCTGCCGGCAGATTGAAGTTCGAATCGGAGGTAACGACTGCTTTGGGGACGTTGGTTAAAAAAGATTTAGCGGCCGGAGTCAGGGATTGGAGTTCGACCGATGTCCCCCAACCGGCGAATAACAGCACAAAATCAACGTCCCCGTTTTCCAGTAGCGTTTCTGCGGCGAATTGAGGCCCGTTATAGCGCGGGAAGCCCATGGCTAAATTAACGGCGGCGGGAAAACCGCTGAATGCGGCGAGGACGTTTTCACCACTAGATGCGTTTTGGTCAGCCCGCAAACCAAGGCTGACGAAGCGCGTGTGATCGTTGAGTTCGCGGACTAAGGCTTGTGAAGCGCGAGTCACGTGATCCAACTCAGCGACGTGAGCGGTGTGCCCGTAGATCCAACTTCCGTAGCGACTGCTCGTCAGCAGTGCCGCCAATTGTTGGGCCTGTTCGGATCGTTGGATTGGAGCGGTTCCCCTAGTGCCGTGGCGGCTAATCATAAGACGCAAGGATTCAATGAACCCATGTGCCGATTGGGAACTGACTGAAAACACACGGTCAGCGACCTGAGCGGTTTCCGATCCAGCATCGCCCACGACAATGATTTGCTTCTTGGTGGCCGATCGTGTTTGGGTCAATCGTTGGATTAGGCGCGGGTGAGTCTTCATTGGGTCGCAGAACCAGAAAACAACCAAGTCGCTACGGTTGGTGATTTCGCCCAAAGACGCAGTCACCTTCCCCTGGCGTTGCAGCGCGTAAATGCTGGCGCGATTTGATTTTGATAGCGTGACGTCAATGCTGGCTCCCACTAGGTCCGCGATTTTCCAAGCGCTCTGTTGGGCCTCGGTAGTCAAGTGATTGAGCCCCACGATCAATGGCGCGTCGGCGATGTGAAGTTTCTGGCTGATCGCGGCGGCCAAAGAATTAACCCTGCCGGCGTCTTGGGCAATCTCAGCGCGCGATTGGTTGATCTTCTCCAACCACTGCTTAGCAACCAGACAATCGGTGTTTGACCGTAGTTCGTTGCCAGAGAATTCCAACGCGGTGTCATCGCATAACAACGTGCATCCTGTGCAGATCGTTGAGTTCTTATTGTTCATGGTTGGGTTAATCCATGGAGGTGCCGGGGGGCAGTGGTTGGTTGGACGTTCCTAAACGCTGCACGATTTTCCTGCCGGTGACGCTCATGGGTAAGGCCTCTAATTGTGCGTGCGTCGCCCACATGGTGTCGGTGCCTTGTTTCTTCAACCGGCCGATCAATTGGGTGGCTACAAAGCATTGTAACTGTATCCGGTACCGGGTCACAGCATGTTTTATCGGTGGCCCGGTGCGACGCAAGGTCGCGCCTAATCCGGTGGTCGATTTTAGTTGCGCTTCGATGGGGCCGTTATCAACAGCGTAACGCGGGAAGTCCCACAGGCCAGTCCAACGTTCATCCGGCCCACAGACTCGCACCAACCATTTTTGCTGTCCGTTTATTTTCTTTGAAACCAGTACGACAGCTTCGTGGAGGTCTTCATAGGCGATTGGTTTGCTTTTGGCGGGAATGATTTCTTGCCAGCCTTGAATATAGGTTTGGCAGACGCTCGAGAGCGCACATTGGTCGCATCGTGGCTGTTTGGGTTTGCAAACTTGGTTGCCAATTTCCATCAGCCCCTGATTGAAGTCGCCGCATCTTTTGTGTGGTAGGATCGTTTCGGCGAACTGCCAGAGGATCTTTTGATTGGCGGTCGTGCGGGGATCTGTTTTCATTCCCAACAGCCGCGCGAAGAGGCGGATGGTGTTGCCCTCTAAGATCGGCAACCGTTGATCGCAGGCGATCGATAGAATTGCGCCTGCGGTGTAGCGACCAATCCCCGGTAGCGCCAACACGTCATTGAACGATTCGGGGAAAACGCCACCGTGAAGTTCGACGACCACTGCCGCGGCGGCGTGCAGTTGCCGCGCACGGCGATAGTATCCCAGTCCTTCCCACAGTTTCAACACTTCCGATTGATCGGCTTGGGCGAGTGTTTGCACCGTGGGGAATCGTTTCATGAACCGCAGGTAATAATCAATCACCGTCGCGACCTGAGTCTGTTGCAGCATAATTTCGCTGATCCAAATTCGGTAAGGCGTTTTGTTTTCTCGCCATGGAAGGTCGCGCTGGTGTTGGTCGAACCAAGCCCGCAGTTTTCGCCGCAGCACTGGTGAGTTTTTTTTATCCCAATTCATTTGGCGACGAAGTTGACCAGGCGGTCGGGGACAATAACCGTCTTGATGATTTTCTTACCGTCGAGCAGTCTGGCGATTTTTTCGTCGGCCAAAGCTAGGTTTTCCAGTTCATCTTTGGAGGTGCCGCGCGGTACGTTCAGCCGCGATTTAATTTTGCCCATGATTTGGACAGGAACCTCAACGGTGGATTCGATGATAAGCGATTCATCGAATTCGGGCCAGGCTTCATAGGCCAACGTTTTTTCATGTCCCAGCACCGACCAGAGTTCTTCGGCGATGTGGGGAGCAAACGGTGACAGCAAAAGGAGGAACGGTTCCAAACACGATTTGGGGCGCGTCGTCTGTTTGGTAAAGAAGTTCGCAAACTCCATCATCCGCGCGATCGCGGTGTTGAAGCTAAGTTTTTCGATGTCGGTGGTGACCGATTTAATGGTCTGGTGCAGCACTCGCAACTGTTCCTCGTTCGCGGCGTTGTCGGTGACAGAGGCGTGAATGATGTTCTCTTCTTGGGCTTCGTTTTTATCTCCGCCGTTGTCGGTTTCGACGATCAACCGCCAGACGCGGTCGAGAAAATTCCTGACGCCGCTGACGCCTGAGGTATTCCAAGGTTTGGACTGTTCCAAGGGACCAAGAAACATTTCGTACAGACGAAGTGAATCGGCGCCATACTGTTGGACTACTTCCGAAGGGTTCACGACGTTGCCTCGTGCTTTGGACATCTTGAACGCTTTGTTGGCGATCTTGATGTTCGGATCGACGGTTAGCACAAAATGGTCTCCCGATTTTTCGGCATCCGCCGGGTCGATCGAAACCTGTGTGACGGGCGTTTTTTCGGTAGCGTGGATGTAGGATTTATCTTCGTCCTGCGATACGAAATCGGTACTGACCCAGTTTCCAGACGGGGTCTGGAATCCTGTGAATTCGTTTTCGCCAAGGATCATGCCTTGGTTGACCAATTTTTGAAACGGTTCTGGCGTACAAAGGTGACCGCGATCAAAAAGAACCTTGTGCCAAAAACGCGCGTAAAGCAAATGCAGCACCGCGTGTTCCGCACCGCCGATGTACAGATCAACGGGCATCCATTGCTTCTCCAGTTCTGGATCGACAAAGACTTCCTCGTTGGACGGGTCGATGAAACGAAGGAAGTACCAACAGGATCCTGCCCACTGGGGCATGGTGTTGGTTTCGCGTTTATACCTTTTGCCGTCGACGACCGGATACAGCCAGTCATCATCCGCCTTTTCCAGCGGCGGTTCGGGACGGCCGTGGGGTTTGAAGTCTTTTAGTTCTGGAAGTTTGACCGGTAAATCCGTTTCTGCGACACCGATCACGACGCCCGTTTTATTCCCCTCGTCGTCAAGTTGGTGCAGGATGGGGAAGGGTTCGCCCCAGAACCGCTGGCGGCTGAACAACCAGTCCCGCAGTTTATAATTGACGGCCGTTTTCCCGGTTCCTGATTGAGTTAACTGTTGTGCGATCTTGGTTTTGAATTCGGCGGTCGGGGTGCCGTCGAACGGGCCCGAGTTAATCGCGGTGCCATGGCCTGTGAAACACTGGGCGCCTTTGGTGTCGCCTTGAGGAGGTTGAACAACCTGGATAACCTCAAGATCGTAGGTTTGTGCGAACTGGAAATCGCGCGCATCATGAGCAGGCACCGCCATGATCGCGCCGGTGCCGTAACCGGCCAAAACATAGTCCGCGATCCAGATCGGAATCGAAGCGCCGTTGACCGGATTGATCGCGTAGCTACCGGTGAAGACGCCTGTTTTTTTAACGCGGTCGTCCTGGCGGTCGCGGTCGCTTTTTCGGGCTGCCGTTTCACGGTAAGCTTCAACGGCGTCCGATTGCTGAGGCGCGGTGAGCGTTTGGACCAGTTCGTGTTCGGGCGCAATGACCATGTAGGTTGCGCCGAACAGCGTGTCGGGGCGCGTGGTGTAAACACGCAAGACGTCAGCGCCCGGTTTTCGTGGGAATCCGGATTGAGACCGGGTCTGTTTCCAGCCCTCCAATTGGTCTGCAGCCCCGATGAAAAAATCGACCTCGGCGCCGGTACTGCGACCGATCCAATCCTTCTGCAGTTTCTTCACGCCGTCGGACCAATCCAAGTCGTCTAAGTCGGACTCTAGCCGATCGGCGTAGGCGGTGATACGCATCATCCATTGCTTCAGCGGCCGGCGTTCGACGGGGTGGTTTCCGCGTTCGCTGAGCCCGTCTTTGACTTCCTCGTTGGCCAGCACGGTGCCTAGGTTGGGGCACCAGTTGACCAACGCATTAGTTTGGTACGCCAGGCGAAATTCGTCCTGATACTCTGCTACCGCCACCGGGCCAGCGGCGGTCACTTCGTCGGGGATGGGCAGTGCGGAGATCGGACGCCCTTTATTTTGGTCAGGGTCGTACCATGTATCAAACAGCTGCAGGAAAATCCATTGCGTCCAACGGACATAGTTTTCGTCTGTGGTCGAAATTTGCCGGTCCCAGTCATAGCTGAACCCCAGCTCTTGTAATTGTGCGACGAAGTTTTCGATGTTTTTGTTGGTGGAGATACGCGGGTGGGTGTTGGTTTTGATCGCGTATTCTTCGGCGGGAAGGCCAAAGGCGTCAAAGCCCATTGGGTGCAGCACCGCGGTGCCAGTCATCCGGGCCTGACGGGCCACGATGTCGGTAGCGGTATAGCCCTCGGGGTGGCCGACGTGGAGCCCTTCGCCGCTGGGGTAGGGGAACATGTCAAGCGCATAGAGCTTCTTGTCATCGATCGATGCGGGCGTTTTGAATGTTTTGTTGTCGGCCCAGTACTGCTGCCAACGTGGTTCGATTTGCTGCGGGTTGTAACGTGCCACGGAGAGAGTTCGCTTTCTAAGATTCTCGGAGGATGATAATCGAAGATTCTAACAAAGACCGGCATTGTGGTCGATGGTTCGCGCGAAGTGGTGGTCGGTTAGGGGGCGACGTGGACGTTGGTGGGAGGCGAAAATTTTGATGCGTCTTTTACGATCTTTGTTTTCGCCCAGCGGGGCAGGGCAGGGCAGGTTTCTGCAGCGGTAGGGTGGATGACGGGGGAGGCCTAAAGAGCGTGGGGAATAAATTCAGCGATTTCAAGTCAGCGATTTTCTTTCGTTTAACCGGCTGTCGGCTAACGGTTGAGCTTAAAAACGCGTGCACAAACGGGGCGTTGCCCCATTCCCCAAGTTATTTCCCCAGCGTTCCTAATAGCGTTTTTACGGCGGCACTGATGTCGTCGGCCCGCATGAGGGATTCGCCAACCAACATCGCGTCGACCCCAGGGTCTGCCAGACGCAGGACATCGCTGCGATCGTTGATGCCGCTTTCGCTGACAAAGGTTACCGATGGCGGTAAAAGGCGTTTGACGTTGAGGCTATGGTTGAGGTCAACTTCGAAGGTGTTGAGATCGCGATTGTTGACGCCCACCAACACCGGTTGGGCGGCTAAAACCTTGGCAATGTTCTCTGCGTCGTAAAGCTCGACAAGCGGTGTCATACCCAGTTCCACGATGCGGCGGTGCAGATCAATCAATTGCTGGTCGTTTAAGCACTCTGCGATCAACAGCACCGCGTCGGCTCCAGCGGCCCGCGCTTCGAAGACTTGGTAAGGATCGATGATGAAATCTTTCCGTAGCAGTGGAACGTCGACGGCTTGCCTGATCGCGACCAAGTATTCGATATGCCCTTGGAAGAAGTGTTCGTCGGTCAGCACGCTGATGCAAGAAGCCCCCGACCGGGCGTACGTTTTGGCGATCTCGACAGGATCAAAATCGGAGCGGATGATGCCTTTGGAGGGGCTGGCCTTTTTGACCTCGGCGATCAAGGCAACCGAATCGTCAGCACGCAGGGGGGATAGGAAATCTTTAGCAGGGGGGGCGTTTTGAGCCGCCGCGATGACGTCTTCGAGCGGACGTGATGTTTTAGCGGCTTCGACTTCAACCCGTTTACGGTCGACTATTTTTTCTAAAATTGAATTCAATGCATTGTGCGCGGGCGAAGGTGGCGGTTAAGTACATCACGGCAGGTCGGTTTTTATATACGAAATGAATTTGCATCACGAGAGACAAATGATCAACCCACCTACTTTAAAACTTTTTAATGACCCAACCGTGGGATATCGGCTTAATGCCACCATGGAAGTGCGTCGACCGATCGATGAAGTGTTTGAGTTCTTTGCCGATGCGGCGAACCTTGAAGAGATCACACCGCCTTGGCTGAATTTTAAGATTTTAACGCCGATGCCTTTTGCGATTAAAAAAGGAGCTTTGTTGGATTATAAAATCCGTCTGCATTACATTCCCATTCGTTGGCGAACCGAGATTTGCGTTTGGGAGTCGCCCAACCGATTCGTCGACCAGCAACTCAAGGGCCCTTATAAGAAGTGGTACCATGAGCACACCTTTACTGACGCCGGAGGCGGGGTGACGTCAGTGATTGATGACGTGCATTACATACCCCGTGGTGGGAGCCTGATTCATCGTTTTATGGTGAAGCCGGATTTGGAGAAAATTTTTCGCTACCGTCAAGAAAAACTGACAGAGATTTTCGCGACATCATCATCCCCCTTCTGCCAGACAGGTGACAAAGATTCTCTGCAGGACGTGTAGGCAGTTGGGAGCCCGAATTTTCTCCCAAACTGTCGTCCTACTGATGACTACCAGGCTAACGGCATCGGGACGTATAAAACCGAACCTCAAGTTGCGTTCGGTTTTCCCTCTTGGCAGTCCCAAGTCAAACAAAGCCAAATAAAGTCATCGCAAAAAATTGCAGAAACAGCCATTGGATTAGGCACTGCAGCAAGCGCGGTCCAGACCGATACACTGCGTTCTCAAACAAGAATTTTTCGATGGTCCATCGCCAACCGAAGAGAAGCGTGACCCCGCCCGGGATGAGCGCGGCGGCGCTGTCGGATCACAAGAGCATGAGCAGCGTGCGGGTTCTATTCGTTGGTGACACCGCTGGGGGTTGATCCGAACACTGTCGCAAAGTGGTTAGCAATCCGCCCGATATTGCTCAAATTCACTATCTGCAAATCGAACCTGATAACGTCATGAAGGCCGCTGAAAAAGCAAATGAGAAAAGTCCACCGTAAAGCGGCGGGTTGGTGATCACAAACGCTGTTCTTCCCTGTTTATAGATCGAGAGCGCGAAACGCGGAGAGGGAAAAAAGAAATACACCCGACAGGAGTCAGAAAAAACGCTTCAAACCAAGGGAAAACCGCCTGTTTCAACCCCCGAGTTTTCAAATAGTTTGCAGAACGACCAAGAACGTAGGCTCGTTGAAGCTTTCCGTCGGCTGTCTGACGACCAAAAGAACGCGCTCATTGAAAAGGCCGAACGATCGGTGATGACGCCAGAGGCAGGCACGTAAGCACCCTGTTAGGTTCCCTGAATAACGGGGTCGCAGGGCGCAGCCCAAACATCGACAACTATGTTTGCCAACGTATTACTTAAAATCGAGTTCTTCCGACGGAGTGAATCAGTGAGTGAAAACCCAACACCAACAGTCGAAGCGTTACAAGACAAAGTCATCACTTGGCAACGGAAAATTATCGCCCAACTTGAACGCAGAATCGAACTGCAAGAATCAGTCATCCGTGGCGACCGATTAGACCTATCCTTGGTTCGACAAAATCTAAACCCATCATCGAATTGAGGCCGGCATGACCAACGCACCACCACCATCAACGTTGGTCTTGAATCAACAGGATGCCGCTAAAGCCCTTGGACGGTCATCACGGTGGCTATCAACCCAAGACGCCCCAC
>CALDYR010000017.1 GCA_937944405.1 uncultured Pirellulaceae bacterium | reverse complement strand
GCGACTATAATTGCACTCACCGAAATCAATGAAGAAAACAAAAAAAACACGTCTCAAGAACTTGTCCGCGACAACCGCAGTGTGCCTTGGCATTCTCAGTGATTATCCAGAAGGAATGACGCTCGACGACGCGGTCGCCAGTTACGAACAGATGGGGCTTGAGGTAGAACGCCGCGCGGTCTGCACTTACCTCAATCGCGTGAAACACTACGGATATATCAAAACGAAAAAGAGTGGCGTCAACACGAGCTACCACATTACCAAAGAAGGCCGGACCGAATTAAAATGGTGGAAAGCTCTCTTCGCTTAGCCACCGCAATGTAAACGCCGCATCCGGCGATTCTGCAGAGAGATTTGCCTGCTGAGTTTGGCCTTGCGGCGTTCGATCCTGTGATTGCGGGAACCTACCTTGGGAACCCGCGGACCGGATTTCGGTTACGAAATACAGGCGAAGCGTCTAACGCAGGCTCCGTGTTCCGCTCCGATCGGCGACATCGTAGATTGGCAAGTAGCGATAATAGACTTCCAGAGTTAAGGCCGCCAGGGCGGTTGAGTAAGCCCGACCGCCGTACCCAGCCCACAATCCGTCGGGCCGCCAACTGCCCCGGTCATGCCCTTGGGTGACCTGCGAGTCTAACAGCGTGGCTTTCATCTGCTGATTCCACCGCTGCCATGGCGCCCCACCACTTAGATACATGGCCATCGTACCATAGTACCAATAGTACATATTGACCCGTTTGTTACTGGGGGGCTGCTCCATGATCCGGTCGGTGGCTTCTTTCTGTAGATTGACTCCAATGGGTTGTTTAAGCAAATGCCGGCAGACCAGCGCTTCGGCCGTCATGGTTGTGTTGGGGCCATGATTGGGGCGGTACGCCGCGATACCTTTACTGGGACTGATGCAGCAACGATCAAGAAACGTTTCCATTTTATCCTTCGTCGATCGTGGGATATCAATGCCGGCCAGCCCGGCGCTGTGCAGTGCCAACACCTGCCAACCGAACTGGCTCATGTCGCCATCGTCTCCGGGCTGATAACGCCAGCCACCTCCCTTGGGATCTTGGGCGTTGACTGAATAATTCACGCCCCTCTGGACAGGCACGGCCAACCGACGATCACCGGTCATTGCATACGCTTCACTGATCGCCAGCAACGCCATGCTGTGACAGTACATTCGTGCGAAAAGTTTCGCGCGTCCTGCGATGTTTCCGTCGCCAGCCTGATTACTGACCAGATATTCAAGTCCGTTTTTCACGACACCTTGATACGGCCCTTCTAAATGTGAGTAGCCATTAGCCAAAAACGCCAACACCGCCAACGCGGTAATACCGGTGTCGGCATCGGTGCCGGCCCCTTCGCGATCGTGTCCGTATATTTTGTCATCGCGGCCCCCTTCAAGCAATCTCGGGTTCCAGCGTCCGTCTTTGGATTGATTTTCAGCCAACCAAACCAACGCCATTTCGACGGCCTCTTCTGTCTTCTTTGAACCCCCACGCTGTTTCGCGACTTCGATTCGATTGGGAGCGTTTCTTAAGGAATAAATGATGGGTAGAGGCTGTCCATCTGCCAGTCGACGAGGCGTCACATAATCCGCCGAAACGTTGCGGAGAGTCGAATCAATTGTATCCTCAGTCCGAAATTTTCGCGCCAGCGCACGGGAATCGTCCAGCTTATCAGCGAGCGAATCGGGCAGCCTAGGAGCCCGAAAATCACCGATGGGTGGTTTCTCAAAACCGCCTTGAGAACGCTGCTGCATTTGGAAAACATTCGAATCGTCCGCCACGATATCAGCCCGATCGATCGAATTGGATTCTGCAGTAAAAGGCAGCGGATTGAATTGAGGTTCGTTGGCCGTTGCCAAACTCCCGCGCCGCGCAATCTTGATCGATTGGGGTTGAAGATTGGGAGAACGCACACGTTGAACAGGTTTAACATCGGATGCGACAGAAGCCGCCAATTCTTCAGCCAACACGACGCTGCTTTCGAATTTACCAACCATCGCGGGAGCCACGACTTCGGGACGTTCGACATGCGAGTTATCCGGAGCCAACTGGAACAATTGCTGCTGCGAATCCGACCGGGTGATGATAATTTCTGAATCGATCTCCGGACGCGGCAAATGAGCCCGATCAGGTGAAGGGCTATGCGCGGAAAACTGATTCCAATCGGCCCCCATTTCCGCGAGAGTATCTGGATTCACTTCAATTGATTCGTCGCCGGATTCTTCTTTAAAATTAATTCGCATGGGTTCCGATTCGACGACGGTTTCGACGACAACAGGCGCGATCAAATGCGTCCCCCAAGCGTAAGCGATCAACAAAACATGCGCAATCACAGAAAGAATGACGCATTTCCAAACCGGTCGAGAATGCCCCCAACGCGTCAACGCCAACATCAATAACCCGACGGCCAAAATCCCTGATCCAACCAGCAACACAATCTGCAGATTGTTATTGGTCAAGCAAGCCTGGAAGTAGTCCAGCGTAATTTGAAGGATGGAAAAAATGAGTAACATTGGGCGTGACAGAGCCGGATTATTTGGGATTATTGTCGTGAGGAAAGATTTTTTCTTCGGCGTACGTTTTACGGTTTCCGCCTGCTGAAGCAACCAAAACTTTGCCGCTCAACCGTTAACGATGAACAGACTGGCTGCTGACGGCGATATTAAGATCGCGAATTTTCACTCGTTCGCATGTCGCGATGACTTGAGCGACTTTGTCGAATTGGCTTTCACGATCGCCCCGCACCACGACTCCAACTTTTTGATACTGTTCCCTTGCGGCGGCCAGTTCATTCTCCAGGTCCAAAAGGGTCATTGGTTTTTGGTCTAACGTGATGCGTCCGTCGCTGTAAACGTTGACGACGCGTTTGCTGGGCGAATGAGTCAGTGCTTTAGCCGCTTGGACTTGAGGCACACGCAGTGAAATGTCACGTTCTGTCTGTTGAAGATCGCTGAACCGTGACCCCACCATGAAAAAAATGATCAACAGGAATACGATGTCAATCATCGGCGTTAAGTTGATCGACGTTTGGTCATCGCGCTGTATCTTTAATGGCATCGCAGGAACCTCTTAATTGGTATTGTCTGATTCACGAAAAGGCTATCGGTTTGGAATTGCGCCCATCTTTTGGCCAGCGCCAGAGTGGCCTTTGGCGTTCCAACGCGGTTGGCTGCCGTTCGGAACAGCACGGGTTACTACGCGGCTTTCTTGGTGGTTCTTGCGGCTCTTTTCATCGGCAGGGTTTCGGCGGAGATTAAATTGACCACCTTCATCCCCAGACGATCGATCTCCATCACGTGTTTGTCAACGCGGCTGCTGAAGAACAAATAGGCAATCAATGCGGGGATCGCAACCGTCATCCCGGCCGCCGTCGTCAGCAAGGCCTGACTGATCCCAGTCGCGATCACGGTCTTGGGGTCTCCAATCGACGGGTCGACTGTGGCAATTGCATCAAAGGCCTGAATCATTCCCAGCACCGTCCCCAGCATTCCCAACAGCGGACAAACCGTCGCGACGCCGTTAATCAATCGGAGGTAGCTTCGCAATCGATTGGAAGTTCGTTCGCCTTCGTCGAGCACTGCTTGTTCGACTTCGACCGATGGCCGTCCCCATTTTTGAATGCCTGCTGCGAAAACGTGCGCGATGGGGCTGTTATTTTTTTCGCACAGCGATAGCGCGGCGGATCGGTCAAGGTCTCCATTTCCCAACTGATCCAAGAACCGCGTCGAAAACGGACCGGGGATAATTCGCGCTCTTCTTAAACTGATTAAGCGTTCAAAAATGAAGACAACCAAAATGAAAGAGCAAATCGCGATCGGGATCATTAAGACGCCACCGCTTCTTAACACGTCGAACAACCGCTTGGACGCAGAAGCCGCCCCGGAAACCGTTGGCGTTGAGATTGGGGGGGCGGTGTCCGTCGCATTTACGGTTTGTTGATTTAAATTTTGCACTGGCGATTGAGGTGTCGGCGGGGCCTGCGAATCCTCAGGAACTTCAAACCCGGTAATCGGTTCGGAAGTCGCAACATTAGAGAATCCTTGTGCCAAACATATGCGGCAATCGGCGATTGTCAAAACAGCAAAGAGCGCGATTGCGGCAAACTTCAACATGCTGCGCGATGGTGATTTGGACGGTGTTGAAGAATTCATCTTATCTATCCTTGGTCTCGGAAATTTTGTCTTTGTGGGAGGCCCGGAGAACTGTTGATCGTTCCCATTAACCCGGCACCGCACCGAATCACCGCGATCGTGATACGGCGCTGCAGTGAGACTTGGCACAGTGATACCGTGAGGCTATCTGCGTTGCTGTTGGACCGGTTTTTCAGCCTGCCGACTACTGACCAACTGCAACCGCTGGGTGGCGCTGTCGGCGAGATTTGAGTCGGGGTACTTTTCAAGAATCTGGTTGTATAGTTTGGCCGCGTGTTTCCAGTTCCCTAAATGCTCTTGGCACTTTCCGGCCTGTAGAATCGCCGCACTACGCCACTTAGGGTAGTCGTACAGCGAATCCACCCGGTAGTACGCTTGAATAGCGGTTTTGTATTGTTCCTTGTGGAAGTACATTTCTCCAATTCGCCATTGGGCGATTGCGGCAGTTTCCGAATTCCGACCGTTGGTCGATTGGATGACTTCGCGGTATAGCTTTTCGGCGTCATCAAACCGTCCTTGGGCTTCGGCGCTGCGGGCAGACACGAACACAAATTCGTAATCGTTTTTAAAATCATCAAACTGATGCAATGCGTCGACGGCAACGACATCCGCGTCGTCCCAACGCTGGAGCTTTCCTAAACACTGTGCCATTCGAAGGCGTACCCATGGTCTGAGCCCGTAATCGATCAAATTCAAATCAGCGATCGACGCAAACCGCTGGCTCGCTTCGTTGAACATTTGCTGTTGATAAAGTGATTCGGCCAACCAGTATTTTGCCCGAGCTTGTAACGCGGTTAACGCATCATTGGCGTCGGCGTTATCCGCAATCGCTTGCATCAACTGAGATACTTTTTCCCAATCCTTTTCCACTACCGCTTTCTGAGCCTTCATGTAGCGCGCCCGTGCGAGAACCTCGTGGGGCACTTGGCCGACGTTCTGGTCGGACGATTCGTTGGCCTGCGCGCCCTTGGCAATGATCGCATCGACAAGTTGGTCGGCGCTGGAATCGTCACCAGCGCGGAGATGTTGTTGAGCAATTCGGAACGCGGCGTCGGACCAGTATTTGCTTTCTGGGTGTTGGTCGATTAGGCGCTGAAAACGTACCCTCCCCTGCTCCGGGTCGCCTTGATCGTGTATCACCCACCCCAAGAGATACAGCGCTTCGTCAGGAGCTGTTTTCTCAGCCGCGTTCTGCAAATAATCTTTCAAAAGCGAGTGCGCCTGAACCAAATCCTTTTCTCCTCCAGACTGGTGCAGCAAATTCGCGTAACGCAGGCGCGCGATGTTGGCGACGGAAGTATCATCGAATCGATCGACGACCAACCGGTAGGCTTCCATGGCAGCGGGGACGTCTTGGTTGGCTTCGAAAAACTTCGCCCGTGCCACTGTCGCTTTGGCTGCAAAGGAGCTATCGGGATACTCGGCAACAAAACGTTGAAACACGGCCAACGCCTGGGGGTCGGTGGACTCCATGTGCACCCAAGCCAAACCTGAAAGCCCACGCGAAACGATGACTTGATCGTTGTTATCAGGGCGCGCCATAAATTCATAGAACCGACCTGCCAATTCTTTCTGCTGGGAATCATAGGCCTGTTCGGCCAAATACTGGGTGGTCTGCATCACCAACTCACTGTCGCCACAATTGGCCATGATCTTGAACGACTGCGCTGCGTCGTCCCACTGTTTGAGTTCGTTAAAGCAGATCGTCATTTCGCAAGCCGCGCGGACGAATTCCGGCGCATGGCCGCCTTTCACGTCGTCGTTTTCATGATGATTCAAAAAACTGTGATATCGTGGAACGGCCAGAGAATACTGCTGGTTGCCGAAATAAGCAGTCGCGTAAGCAAGGTCGATCAGCGTCGCTAATTCGGGGTTTTGATTGTACGCTTCGGCCAGTTTGAGTTCTTTAAGTGCTTCTTCGTATTGCTTTAAACCAAGGTACCCCAGACTTTGCAAATACAACCACTTCGAACGTTGCTTCCGCACTCGATCAGCCATCGGTTCGGCTTTAACGTCGTCGCTGCTCCCATTTAATAAGTCACGGTAAGTCGAAACGGTACCGTCAAAATCATTTAGCGCGTAATACGATCGCCCCGCAATTTCCGCGACTTCTGTTGCATGGGTGCTGTCTGAAAAATTGGCCTGAAAAACGCTTGCCAATTCGATGACGCGGTCGTGGTCACCGCGATTCTGGGACAGATTCAGATCCAACAACAGCGATTCATCTACCAGATGATTGTCGGGGTATTGCTGGCGAAGTTGCGTCAGCCAACGTTGAGCCGTTTGATTGTCGTTGATCTTTGTCGCCGCGACGGCTCCATCAAACAGCATGACGCTGCCGATGTCTTGGGGAAGACTGTCCGGCGATATCGCTTCGATTAAATCGACCGCGGTGCGATGGTTATCGGTCGCCATCTCCGTCCGCGCCAACCAATATGCGGCCTCCGCTTTTGCTTCGCCGGTACTATTGGCGATTGATCGTTTCAGGTAACCACGGGCCGCTTGATAATCGGTTTGTCTGAATTTAATCATCCCCAAATGTTTACCGGCTTCGGCGGTGAATTCGGAATCGGGTGCTGACACGACAAACGAAAACAGCCGCTCGGCGTCCTCCATCGCGCCTTGAGCCTGTAACGATTTGGCTAACCCCAGCCGACTTTGATTGGACAGTATACTGCTGGGGTAATACTTCAACGCCGTCTCAAAAGCCGCTTGGGCAAGCTGTGGTTCCGAACGCGTCAAACGCAGCGTTCCCAGATACGGCAACGCGAACTCAATCAGTTCATGTTGGGGATGATCAGCCACAAACGATTCTAAGAATCGCAACGCAGCCTTCGTGTTCCCCAACCGATAAGCACATTCGCCTAATCGGAACGCCGCGCGTGAAGAAAACTCCTGACGTGGATTTTCGTTAAGGTACTGCTGGTAAGCAGGAAACGCAGATTCATAATCGCCTTGCTGAACGTAGGCCTCCCCCAAGAAAAAATTCGCGGCAGACGACTGCGGCGTTTCAGGGTGATCGGCGATGAAATTGCGAAACGCATCGACGCTCTGAGCCCATTGGCTGCGGGCGTAGAAACCAGCTGCCAACGCATATTCGGTCTCCAGTGTCTGGCCACCGGCCGAACCGAGGCTCGCCAAGCTGCCGCTGATCACTAAACAAGTCGCGCAAAAGACACGACGTTTCATTGATGTTTTGTAGGAACGCGTTTGATTCATCCGAGAGATCCGTAAGCTGACCTTGGAAATAATGTTGCGTCAATCGGAGAGGTCCAATGCGGCACTTCTGTCGCACCAACCGCTAAAAAACGCAAAGTCGTTATCTTTTATCGTCCTCAGATCCGGTGGACTGGATGCGAATTAGGCAGGTCACTGGATTCGAACCCTCCGATTCAGTAGACCGTTCCCATTGGGGCACGCGGGAAGAATAGGAAGAATGGGTTGCCGATATCTTTGACTTGGCAATCACGCTAGAATCAGGGTTGTCGCATCACTGGCCGGATAATCTGCCGGGCAACCAATCGCTGACGCGCGGGGCTCATTGCGCTGAACGCGCTCGGCTGCTGGCGGTTGCGGGGTTGCTTAAAATGCGCTCGGTCTCTATCAATCGCTCGATCACTTTACGCTTAATTCACCAATGCCATCACGTAATTTCTTCACCATTGTCGTTTCGTTGTTCGCTTGTTACGCGTGCTACAGTGTGGCAGTCAAAAATCGAGACGCCGCAAATTTGGCCGAAGCGATCGACATCGTCCAGCGCGAAGCACTCCATCAACGGTCAAGGCCTGAACTTTTCCGGGCTGCGATGAAAGGGATGCTGTCGGAACTGGACGTGCATTCGAACTACCTTTCAGGCGACGATTTTCGCAGCTTCGACGAAGAAATCGACGGGCAGTTTGGCGGGGTTGGAGTCTACTTCGAAAACGTGCCGGCTGATGGCATGTACGTGCTGGCAGTGATGCCGGGGCACCCTGCCGACCAAGCAGGATTGCAGGCCGGTGATTTGATTAAAACCATCGACGGCCAGTCCACGGTGCAACGCAATCGATCAGACATTGCCGGTTTTATGCGCGGTCGGGTTGGAGAAAGCGTCGTCGTTGAATACCAGCACGATGGAGAGTTGAAAAAAACCAACATCCAGCGTTCGATCATCCCGCTGACCAGTGTGCATGGCTACAGCCGAAATCTAGATGGATCTTGGAACTACAACCTGCCCCAACATCCCGACATCGCTTACATCCAAATTAAGCACTTCGCTGAACCCACCACCGACGAACTTAAATCAGCGCTCGGTACGGTGGCTAATTCCAGCTCAATTATTTTCGACTTGCGAAACAATCCCGGCGGGCTGCTAACGTGTGCGACTGACATTTGCGATCTGTTTCTAAAAAAAGGTTTGCCAATCGTCTCCACGCGCGGAAGGGGCGGGAAAGTCATCAGCACAATCCCATCGCGCGACGAACCGATTGTCGGATCTAGCGTGAAAATCGTTGTTTTGATCAATCGAAATTCCGCCAGCGCCTCAGAGATCATGGCCGGATGTTTACAAGACCACAATCGAGCCACGATCATTGGCGAACAAAGCTGGGGCAAGGGCACCGTTCAGAAAGTCATCCCCATGAAACAGGGCAATGCGGCGCTGAAACTAACCACCGCCAGTTACTGGCGTCCCAGCGGCAAACACATCGACCGCTACGACGTTGAGTCCAAAAAATCGCAGAAGTGGGGCATCCGCCCGGAACCCGAATTTTTGGTATCGTGTTCGGAAATCGAAATGATCAGCCAATTGAAACAAATGCAAAACCGCGAAATCAAAGGGCTAATTCCCCCAGAAAAACAAGACCAACTGATGGCAATCTCTATCGAACGATTTAAACAATCGATACAAGAGCGCATCACCGACGTCACCGACGTCAGCGACGTCAGCGCTTCAGGCGACAGCCCAGAAAAGCTCCAGACCGACATTTTAAACGCCGTCGAAACGATAGACCATGATTCGATTGAAAGGATCGATCTTCAACACGATTCCATCTTAGACAAAGCGATCGAATTTCTAAACCAACCATCAACGGCCCAAAAGCAGGCTGCGTAACAACAGAACCCGATATCAATTTCAACAACTGATCTCCCCCAAAAACCAAACCATGCAATCGCAACAAATCGAATTTCTTAACGACTTGGTCAACACCCCAGGAGTCTCTGGATACGAACAACAGGTTCAGCAGGTTGTCCGAGACTACGCGGAGTCATTTTGTGACACAATGACGACGGACCTACACGGAAATTTAGTATTATGCAAAAACCCGGACGCTGACGTGCGCCTGATGTTAGCCGGGCACGCGGATCAGATCGGACTGATCGTGTCCTTCATTGACGATGAAGGGTTTATTTACACGCAGACCGTCGGTGGTTGGGATCCCCAACAATTGATTGGGCAACGCATGACGGTCTGGAGTAGTTCCGGGCCAATCCCCGGAGTGATCGCCCGCAAGGCAATCCACCTGCTCGAAGGATCCGAGAAGAAGACCGTCGTTAAGGCCAGCGATCTCTGGGTAGACATCGGCTCCCAATCGCGCGCCGAAACCGAACAGCGCGTTCAAATCGGCGATCCGATCACGCTTCAACTGGGTTTACAGATGCTGATGAATAATCGTGCTACCGGGCCTGCGATGGACAATCGAACCGGTGTGTGGGTTGTCGTTGAGGCACTTCGTCGTTCGGCTGCGCTGAATCCGAGGTGCGGTTTTTATGCCGTGACGACCGTTCAAGAAGAAGTCGGATTACGGGGCGCACGCACTGCGGCCCATTCGATCAATCCGCACATTGGCATCGCGGTCGACGTAACCCACGCCACCGACTGCCCTACGATCACGAAATATCAAAACGGAAGCATTTCCCTAGGCGGCGGACCTGTTGTCGTGCGCGGCCCTAATATCAACCCCGAAGTCAACGCACGACTCAAACGCATCGCCGCCGAAAACGATATACCGTTCCAGCAAAAAGCCCTCGGACGGGCCGCGCCAAATGACTCCAACGCACTCCAAGTTACGCGCGACGGCGTCGCGGCCGGGATTTTGGCAATCCCCAATCGCTACATGCATAGCGCTGTGGAAACAATTTGTTTAGACGATCTCGAACACGCCGCCGATCTACTGGCTAAGTTCGCCGCTTCGGTCAAAGATGAAAAATGCTTCATCCCTAAGATCGACCAATAAGCCCATTGACCGCAGCATTCGAACTGACGGCCAATGAAATGAAGAACCCACGAACTGACGCCGCCGAACACAACCCCCGGGCGGAAATGGAGCATGGACCGGGAGTGGGTTGCTGACAACGACGTTACGTGCCGAAGCCGTCCGGATTTTGACTTTGCCAACGCCAACCGTCGGAGCACATTTCCTCCAATCCTCTTTTCGCCGTCCATGCGAGCTCTTGGGTGGCTAACGTGGGATCCGCGTAACAGGCCGCGATATCGCCAGGCCGTCGATCGACGACTTCGTAGGGAATCTCTTTATTGGATGCATCGGAGAAGGCATTGACAATTTCCAGCACACTATAACCATTACCTGTACCCAAATTATAGGTCACGATACCAGGTTCGGATTCAAGTTTCTTCAACGCCGCGACATGGCCGATCGCCAGATCGACAACATGGATGTAGTCACGAACGCCCGTTCCATCTTCGGTTTCGTAATCGTCGCCGAACACTCGTAATTTTTCCAGTTTTCCGACCGCAACTTGAGAGACAAACGGCAATAGATTATTCGGGATGCCGTTAGGGTCTTCTCCGATGCGCCCTGATTCATGTGCTCCTACCGGATTGAAGTAGCGTAGCAACGCGACATTGGTGGTCGGATCACAGGCCTGCCAATCGCGCAGGATGTACTCCATGATCAATTTCGATCGCCCGTATGGGTTGGTGACTTCATGGATCGGCGTGGCGGATTGTTCGGTCAGCGGCAATGATTTAGGAATTCCATACACTGTCGCACTGGAACTGAAGACGAAATTCTTGACTCCATGTTCACGCATCGCGAAACAGATATTCAAAGTACCGGTGAGGTTATTCTCGTAGTACTCCAGCGGTTTTGCGACGCTTTCCCCAACCGCTTTTAAAGCCGCAAAATGGATCACAGCGTCAAATTTGTCGCTGCCGACGAGTTCGACCATTTTAGCTTTATCGCAAAGATCTGCGTGGTGGAACTTGATCGCTTTGCCGGTCAGCGCTTCAACACGCGCTAAAGATTCTTTCGAACTGTTAACCAGAGAATCAATAACGGTGACCTGATGGCCCGCGTTAAGCAATTCAAGACAAGTGTGACTTCCGATGTAGCCTGCGCCACCGGTGACTAAAACATTCATCGTTTTTTTATTCTAAGAAGGAATGGATTGGGTAGGAAAAGATTCAAACGTAACAATTGGAAACAGACATCAGACCGGCGTCCCGAAACGGCAACGTCGCCGAAGCCGTCGACACACCGCGTTGCAAACGACAAAAAACACTAGGGCGCTACAAAGCCATCTACTACGATTTTTTACAACGATTACTCAGCGTCGGCAACGACGCATCCCAGCACTCGAGCCCCGTTATTGGTGAGCTCTTGGACGGCTGATTTGGCGTACGTTTCGTTGCTGTTTTTTAAACTTACGATAAGATAGCTCCCATCGCAAACCTCACACCATAATTTTGCATGTTTGGTATGGGCATCGCCGGCGGCAACACAGATGAACTGAAAGTCGTTTTTCATTTCCGCGTTCATCTGGCGGAGAAGTTCGTTGGAATTCCAACGGTCCATTGGGCAAGCGCCTGCCGGTAAAAAGGAGAACGACGCAGAATCCTGAGAGACCACTAATGATCGCCAATCAGCGCTACGATTGATCGCCTCACTGAGCCCCGCCTGGTCATTCATGCCACTGGCGATCGTCAATTGCCGGCCAACAACATCCCCGTCGATCAACAGCACTTTCCCTACATGGCATGCGCCCAACGCCGACGCGACCTGAGCACAGGTTTCTTCCACATTGGGATTCGCTTCCCCCCCGACAAACAGCAATACGGTCGGAGCCGCCAGAGGAAAACGGTCGATAATGCGTTCGACAAGAACTCCAAGTTCGCCGCCGACAAACTTCGGCGTCGGTGAATCAGAAGGTGATGGTTTGGGGGCCAACGTAGAATCGAGTGCCGATGCCTCCTGCGTTTGCGCGCTTTGGTTCACCGCGTTGGCCGCAAAAGCCGCTGAAACGCTGCTGATCGCAGGTATTGATTGTGAGAAAATTTCATATTGGGCGTCACTTCGAGATTCAGAACTCTCGGTTTCTGAACTCTCGGATTGAGCACTGTTTGCTTCGATTGTCGGCGCTGATTGGATTGCCTCCCCTTTTCCTGATTCAGGTTTTGGGCGATCGGCTAAATTAACCAGCGATTGAGTGGTTGCTGGATCTTCCCCAAGTTTCGGAATGTCGACGAAGACAATTTCGTAGTTGGAGGGCTCAGAAGTCAAATCAGTCATCGAAGGTAACTTTAGTTGCGTCAAATCAGAAACCGCCGGCGTTCCAACCCCATGCAGCTGGTCGTGAATCGCTTTAGTGTGGAAATTCGGCACCGATGGTATCGAAACTTCGATTACTTCGGCAGCAGGGATTTCGGGCAGGTGCTGGTCGCCGTGATATTCGGGCACCGAAGCCATCGACGATTCTTTTGATGTGACTGCTGGCGAAAGGTTGGTCAACCACTTTCGCCCGTTGAGACTGTTTACCGTTTGATCCATTTCATCATCCTTGAAATACTACAACGCGTTGGTCGAACTGAACCCCTATTGCTTCGGCAAGTTACGAAGCTGGTCAAACAACTGACCATAGTCCATACGTTGAGCCTCTCCCGTTGAGGGGATTGCGTCGGCTAACGGTGAACGGGGTTGGGGAACCTCTTGTGCTGGCTGAGTGTATTGAGATGCGCTGACTCTTAGGATGTCCCTGTCGTCATCCCTGCCATCAGAATCAACGTTCTCAACTCCATCGGTAGCTTGGTAGTTTCCATGTTCGGTGATCGGATACTCGACGGAAACTGAATCCACCTGCGCAGTTGCTTCGTCGGTCACCTCCATCTCTTGATCCGATTCGCCGCCACCCCCTCCATGTTGTTGTTCCATGAGTTCGCGAAGCACTTGCTGATCGCGTTCCGGTGGCGACAGATCAGAACTTGGTTGCTTCGCGTCTGCCGGTTGTTCGATGTTTCGACCTTGCAGGAAATTGGTTTCATGTGAAACTCCCGAATCAATCGTTTGCTGGAGCTCTTTTACAATCCCTTCGGCTTCATAACGGATTTTGTTGGCAAAACAATCTTCGTCATCGCTTCCAAACTGCGACGGCGTGGCAGCGTAATCCTGAGAAAACGGTCCTTGCCCGTGAGCAACACGACCGACACCTCCTTCGGACGGTGGTGTCGAGTAGGCGTCAACAGGTTGAGCGGTTGGTTGTACCGGACGCTCGGTGTCACCAACGACGTGAGGGAAAAACTGGCTGTGGCTTGGGGTAACGGGCGGCCAAACCTCTTCTTGGGAAGCCTCATTCGCGCCCCCCGATCCTCCGGTGTGTGCTTCAAATTCGGGATCGATCTCGGAAACATCTGAGGACCTCGCCATCGGGGACACCGCCGATTGAGGCGTTATCGGTTCATGTCGCGTCATTTCAACGCTTTCTCTCAATACCGACGCGTCAGACAAATCCAAGTCAACCGAAAGTTCCGTCGTAGAAGCTTGCACCGGCACAAAGGATGCACTGGGACGAGCATCATCTTCCACAATCGACTGTTCCACAATCGACTGTTCCAAAACCAACGACGCAACCTCTTCTTCAACAACATCGCTGCTACAAACACTTACGAGATCACCAGTCGATCCTTCCGGTGATTTCTCCTTTGATTCCACAGATATTTCCTGATCACGTGGCGTCAAATGAGCAAGATTCTCTGAGGTAACCGACAACGAAGATTGATTCTGCGTTGCCACAAATGGCGAATAGGTGTCCTGCAACAGCACCTCTTCTTCGAAATCTTCATCGAACGGGTCCACCACCTGACCGCCCGAATTGGACGGAGCCTCTGAAAGTGCCTCTGCCCCCAACGGATTCAGAAAAGGCTGTTCCGAACGAGCTTGGTCGATCTGATTAAGTCCGTCAAACGCGGATTGAACATCCGATTCGCCACCGTCTGCGTCCGCGATGCCATCGACACCGGATTCGATTGCTTCCGGATGCCCCGTGGGACGCGTCGCTGCATCGACATGGTGCAGGAGGTTTTCTTGTTCCTGCTGCAACGATTCGACGCGCGGATCGTTGTGTTGAGCGTCCCATTGCTGAGCGTCTCCTTGCTGAGCATCTCCTTGCTGAGCGTCATATTCAGTCAGTTGATTCGAATTGTCGTACTCCACTATCGGACGCAAAATTGACGAATCGGCCGTCGTGTAATTCTGCCCGTAAACAAACCCATTTGCTTCGATCGAAGGGTCAACCGCGCTACTGGCCCGATAGGCCATCTGATCGAACCCGTTATCTTCAGTTTCGGGTGCAAAGGGATCGATGCCGCCCATGCCAAGGGGCGGATGCGGTTGAAAGCCGGACGGGAAGTCTGTCATTGCCAGATTTTTCGGCAATCGCCCACCCCAATTTCCCTCCGCGGGATCCTCTACTTCTATTTCACCATGAATTTGCGAGTCGGCTCCGGAAATGAACGGCCCGAACGAACTGGCGTCTTCTTGGTGCGTTTGAGTTTGAACACCATCACCAATACTATCTCCGGTGCTATTTGTTGAATCATCCACCGAACCGTCTTCACACTGACCGGTCGCTCGGTTCACTGATTCATTCAACGATCCAGCGGATTGAATCGGCTCACTTTCGACCGGGGTTCCTTGCCCGTCGTCATCCAGCGACCCAAATTCAACAACACTTTCAGAGTCGCTGTGGCATTCGCCCTGCCCCCGGAATTCTGATTGGTTCTGATTACGGCCCGGGACTGGAAGATTCTGCAACTCCGCCCACGCTTGTCGAACGATACTCTCTTGCACCGTGGTGCTGGACTGCTTCGCGGCATCAACCAACGCTCTTTCACAAAGCTGATTGATCAGACGCGGACACCCATCGGTGCACCGGGCAATTTCCGAGATCGCACAATTTTCAAAGACCTCCGACGCTTCTCCACCGACCCGCCTGATGTGATCAGAGATATATTCGCTTATTTCGCCGTGGGAAAGATTCTGCAAATACGTGCGGACAGCGACCCTCTGGTTGAAGGAAGCCAAACGTGGATCGTTGAGCGATTCTTCCAGACGCTGGGTACCGGCGAGCATCAATTGGACTTGAGAGCGCCCTTGTCGGACGATGTTCGTGATCAGTCGCAGTTCGTCCAGCAATTCAACGGACAAACGATCCGCTTCGTCGACCAGCAACAGCATGCCTTCCTCGGACCCTTTTCCATTTTTCAAATGGTCAATCAACGACAGTCGCAACTCTCCTTCACGCATCTCACGAAATGGCAACCCCAACCCGAAGAGAATGCTCTGAAGCAATTCGCTGCGTTGCTCCAACCGGGAGCACTCGATTGAAACGATATCGAACTGGTCGCTGTACACCTCGCCGGTGACCTGCAGCGTCAGCGATTTTCCCGTCCCGACCGAACCTATCAAAACGACCGGCCCATTGCGTCTTTCGATGCAACTACGCGCCGCATCGACGGCTTGTTGATGCGATTGCCCGGGGAAGAATTCCTCCGGCGTTGGGCAAATGTTAAAAGGTCGTTGTGAAAAATTAAATGCTTGTTCGTACATGACGAAAATCCTCAAGGGCCATCAAAGCCAATAGTCAAACCGCGACAATCTGAAGTCAAAAAAGTTATCTCAGTTTCTGAACATCCAGACGATCCTAGAAAATCCGTGAAACAAGTTATCAGTGAACGCTTCGCGAATCTCTGAGTTGATAAAACAAAAACCCAACACCAAAATGGTGATCGCAAACAAAAATAACTCGGCGTAGCTAACCACCCTGTTCGCCCAAGGCATTGCCTTGGGGCGGTCGGGTTCGGTGGCCGAAAGGCGATTGTTAAGTGTCGCGGCAACGGGGATTCCTAATCGCGATGCGATACTGCCGACGTTTTGGAACCCTTTGGCTTCGAAGGGAGAGTAATGAAACGCGACCGCCGTTCCAAAAATCCCAGAAAACAATCCCAACAGTATCAGGTTCGGCCATTTCGGATCGCAACCTATAGGTTTCATCGGCCGGGATCGGACTTCACGCACTGAGAAGATTGCACCGTTTGTAGACGATTGATCATTGTGGGCCCGTTCGACCATCGACGTCAACTCTTGTACGGTCTGGCGTAGTTGCCCCAGTTCATAGGCCGGGTTAGACATTTGGGCATCGCTGACTTGGGTTGATTTCGACACCACCATGAAGGGTGAACGTTTTCTCTCTTGTTCGTCACTTCCGTTTAAAACCCGCTGTTCTAACAAGTCAATCGAATGCTGAGCCGTTTCGTTTAGGTTTCGTGCGTTCTCCAAGATCTCTTGCCTGGCACCGGGAGTGCCGAGAGTGGGGACGCCTTTTGGCCCTGTGCCCATCGACGCCAACGGGTTCGCCAGAAAGTCGCGCGCAACGTTTGTGGTAAGCACGTTCAAAAGATGATTCTCAGACGCTGTGCCTTTACCGCTGTACTTCACGTCGATTACGAAAGTGCCATTATCCCCCTGCGGTTTCATCGACACTTGGAACATCGGTCGAATGGACGGAACTTTAACAAGCCTATCCATGATCTGGCTGGGTTTGTCCAAACGGACTTGCTCAATCGACCGCTTCAGCGCGTTCTCCGACAAATTCCGCAAAACGACCTCGTCAAGAATCGTTTTAAACCGCGCCACAGCGTCCCCGTTCTGCTCCACGTCAACTTCGATCTGAGCGCGACTCTCATAACCGCGTGTTGCCAACGGCCAAATCATGCTGATCAACAAGAACGACGCCAGTGCAACGACGGCACAGGCTTGCCAGCGCTTACGCCAGAGCACTTTTTGAATGGTCGGCGTATCTGCAATTGAAGAGGTATCAGACATCGTGCTTTTTGATTCCAACACTAAGTTTATTCATCGAAAAGTAATGCCCACGCACAGCGGGACGGTATCGGTATCGGCATCGTGAGTCGTCCGGCTTGAGCAAAGGTTGCCGGTTGTACGGAATCTCCCGATACCTCAGTCCGCACAATAGCGAAATCGTAACAACTTCGCAGCGTCAGTTAACCAGCTTTTTCGAACGGCCCGAACGCCAAAAAAAGTGGCCTACGAGAATCGCGCGCCGCAGCGAAAAAGAGTCGTTCCGGTGCAGGGGGAAAAACCAGAGGCACAGCAACGATCGGCAAGACGCCAAACCCCGTAAACGTTAACCAACCGCCGGTTTTGCCAAAGCGAACGATTGCAGCACCCGAAAACAGCGCCGTGAAACTAGCGCCGTTGAACCAGCGCCAACTGCTTAACAGGAACGGTGGCCAAAGATGAACCGCCATCCAGCGATGCCAATACTGGCGGCAAGCGGTAAATGACGGTGAGCAGTCCCCAACAATCGGCCACAAGAAGATCTCCCGTTTACGCCGATGGTGTTTTGCTTGCGCCGTCAGTCTTGAGAAAATTCGGTTTCACCGCCGGAGTTTTGCTGTCTACACGTTCAACTACCGCATCGCTGGCGGCTGGGGTGTCACGGGGATCGGCGATCGCGACCAGCGTTTCAAAACGTCCTTGCTGGACGGTCTGCCCTTTCTGGTTGATCAATTTGCGGCCCCACACGATTTCCCCTGCTTTGCGGCCGCGACTAAGTTTCTCCAGACACACCGTTTCTACGTGGACGGTGTCGCCGAAGTAAATCGGTGCCAGAAATTCCCAAGACTTGATTCCCGTAAACGCGACGGTGCGCATCAGCGGAGCGGTGCTGCCCAACCCCGCCACCCAAGACAATCCCAACAAACCATGGGCGATCGGCTTTCGATAGGGGCTTTGTGCGGCGAAAGCATGGTCAACATGCAGCGGATTGAAATCGCCGGTCATGCTTGCGAATTGTGAAACATCCGCTTGAGTCACCGTACGGGCTTGGCTGATCCAAGACTGACCAGTCTCAACGTCGTCAAAACACATCGAGTCCATTCGATTACCATCCATACAAAAAAACGATCGTCTCCGTAGCGAAGACGATCGTTCCAATAGTCGGGGTGAGAGGATTCGAACCTCCGACCCCCTGGTCCCAAACCAGGTGCGCTAGCCAGGCTGCGCTACACCCCGATAAAACAGAAAACGAAAAATCGCTCTCGCGTAAGCCGCCATGTTAGCGAGATTCATGATGAAACGCAATCGCTGTTTCCTCCTAGAACAACAAAAATTTGATCGTCACTACGTTCAGCATGAATTCAGCCAGGCCAAACTCCACTTCAACACCCAGTCCACCACGCTGACAGTGTGCTGAAGTTTCATAGAAAAACGGTCTCCTCTGAACATCTGCACCGGACTAGTGGTCTGTGAGCATTAAGAATTAGGATTGTTTAGATCAGCCGTTTGGGCGTTAGCCCCGGTTTTTCGTTTCGGAACCGTGGCTATCGCCAAAACGGCTAAGCCCTAAATTCCAATGCTGACACTCCACTAGGCATCTACGCTCCCCTCCCCTGCTACCTTCGGGGACATCCTGCGGTTTTCCCTAATTTTAATTTCAAAGCAGCTGCTTGCCTTTGCTAGAACTCAGCCCCGATACCGAAAACCGTGACCATGCGGCAAACGACGGATCACAAAGTTCTTAATCCCTTCCTGCGATAAACCTTAACCCCAAACTCTCAACACAAAATTTCTGCCACTGCGTTACCGCTGATTCTCCCTGCACCGGATGCCGCCTGCGGCAACAACCGGCGTGTCGACCGAATTTTATCTCTGCGGATGGAGCGATTCGGGCGCCGCCTGAACAATCAATCAGCGGTGACACATCAAGTCCCCATCAGCGTCTTCAAACGCTCGAATTCTGCACTATTGGCGTAATGAACAACGATCTGTCCCTTCTCGCGCGCTCCCTGTTTGATCTGGACTTTGGTCCCCAAAGCCATCTTCATTTCCGTCTCTAATTGACGGATGTGATTGCTGGGGGCGCGGGTTGTACGCGCAGCAGTTGGGGCACTGGGGACGAGCGCATCGGCTGATAAATGTTCGGCGACTAATCTCTCAATGCCACGGACACTGATGCCTTCGTCGACAATGCGTCGAGTAAACGATAGTTGAGCCGCTTCGTCCCCCAGAGACAACAGCGCCCGAGCATGACCGGCGGAAATCGTACCGGTACTGACCGCCGAACGCACCTCCGACGGTAGTTCCAACAAACGCATCATATTCGCGATGGTCGAACGATCAATCTTCAAACGGTTCGCCAAATCCTCTTGCGTGCAGTGGTGCTGATCGATGTAACGTCGGAAAGACAGCGCCTTTTCAATCGCGTTGAGGTCTTTTCGTTGCAAGTTCTCAACGATCGCAAGTTCCGAAACTAACCGATCATCCGCGGTGCGAATTCGGGCCGGGATCGTCTGCCAATTCGCCTTGATCGCAGCCCGCAATCTCCGTTCGCCGCTGATCAATTGATAACGACCGTCGACGATGCGCACCAGAATCGGCTGCAGGATGCTGTGCTCTTTCAAACTTTCGGCTAAGGACACTAATTCAGCCTCACCGAATTCTCGCCGAGGCTGAAACGGATTGTCCTCAACATCGTAAACGCTCAAATCGATCACATCGCCATCCTTGACGCCGCCAGAACTCTTGGCTGCGCTTCCGCCGTGCGGCAAAGCATCGCTCACCGCATAAGGGTCGTCTGGAGCGTCTTCCACCGTTGCCGCTGGCGCCATCATTGGCATCGTCGAGATTTGATCTTCAGCAATCGCGATCGGCGTTTCACCTACGACTTCTACCGAATTCAACAGCGATTCTAATCCACGTCCCAATCGTTTTTTTCTAGTCACGTTCAAGTACCTCCATGCACAGTTCAGTATAAGCTCGACTGCCTCGTGATCGCGGCGCGTAATCAAGCACGCTCAATCCGTGGCTGGGTGATTCGGTGACTTTAACATCACGCGGGACGACCGTGTCAAACACGATTTCCCCAAAAAAATCCCGGACCTCTCGGTCCACTTCTGATGTGAGTTCCAGACTTTGATCGTACATCGTCAGCAAGATCCCGCCGAAGGTCAGTTGGCCGGGTCGTTCCAGCATCACGCTTTTGATCACCGAGATCATTTTCGCGAGCCCCTCCATCGCAAAGTACTCGCACTGGATCGGCATCAACACTTCGTTGGAAACCGACAATGCGGCGCGCGTGAGTTGGCCAAGCGACGGTGGGCAGTCAATCAAAACGTAGTCATACGCTTTCCCGCCATCGGCTAAATGTTTCACGACCAAATCAACATTAGGCGCTGAACTACCTGCTAGCATGTCGGCGTCAAGGAACGAACGACTCCCCGGAAGCACGTCATAGGGATCGATCGATCCGTGGTGGGTCTGGGCAGTACGAATACTGTTTGCGATCGGCACGTCGGAGATCAACGGGTGCTGTTTGACCGGATGCTGCCCCACGCCCGAGCTTGCATTGCATTGCGGATCCATGTCGACGAGCAATGTTTTGTGTCCGCTATTTGCTAAAGCGGCAGCCAGATTGATAGAAGTCGTCGTTTTGCCGACGCCGCCTTTCTGGTTTGCAACACATATTGTTCGGCTCACGGATCCATCCTTGGAATCGTTCGTGACGGGAAATAAAGCGCAACGCAGTTCGCCTTTGTCCAATTAAACTAACACGGCGAATGAAAACCTAAAATGCCAAACATGCAATCCATCATCTCTCGTGGGAAAAATGAATGCAGATCGGAAGTTGCACGTGAAACTGTACTCATAGTTTTTTAGTTATGACCGCCTGACCATTTGTTAACCCATCTTTTTCCCGCAAGAGAAACTCAAAGGGCATGTCCCGCTGTCCCAGCGTTGAACTGACAATTCTGGAACATTGCACTTTTTTGTTCAGTTAGCAAAATAGAGGCTTACCCCAGAGGCCATCATCGCGAATGAAAAAGTAGCGGAAGACAAAGCGGTCTTCAGCAAATCTTGATGTCCGAACTCGACATTATTCCCCACCGGCGCTCATCTGCATGGTACTACGAGATAGGGGTTCCACCAATCGTCGTGAAGCTTGGCAGCGCCCACGGTGCAACCCCGCTAAGGACCACCCTATTTGAAGTATTTCAATGGCGCCGACGCTGTCTCGTTGATTGTGGCGGTGAAAGCCGTGAGCGATTCAATCAGCCGTTTGGCCGACTGCAGTTTTCCCTGTATCAAATCCGAACCCTAGCGGATCCAGTTCCATCGATCTCCGAAGTCATGAACTACTCGATGATCATGGTCGCCCAACGAGAGCAAGGATCACGAGTGGCGACTCTCCAAGCCGGTTCGCATATCCCGAGCACTTGACAACCTTCGCCAGTTCCACGTGGAACCATTCGCCACCGCCGCGCCGTTTCACCACATTCCCAAAAATCAATGAACTCGGAATTAGAATCAACGCCTATTATCGCACTGCACGCTAGCAGTGCGGGGGCTTGATTCGCGCTCTTCAGCACTCATGCGTCGAAGCAGGATGCGCTCGACGTTAGCCGCGCTTATTTGGTCCTATGTTTTCCGACTACCGGTTGCCACCAGCCCCGCCGACTTTCAGTCCTTGGAAACCACTATGTCTGACGCTTCCCCAATCTCACAGGCAAGCTGCCAATTTGATCGTAGTGAGACTCGCAAGAATTACCGCTGGCGTTGTTGGCGGTAATACGAGCGGCCCAACACATTCATGCCAAAGGCATTCTTCAGGGTCGCGCGTTGCTACAAAGTTACTTGGACAACTTGTTAACGGAAAACCCGTTATCTGAGTTCACCGCTTGAGCATGCCTGCCATATTAAGGTAGGCACAGCACACAACCAGTAGGCCCAAGGGAGCAGTAAAGAACAGGCCAATTCCCAAACCTAAAACTCCAATCCACGCGATCACACAAGCTGCAATGTATACGGCAATGAACTGGAAAATGTTCTTTTTCGCGATCGCAAACCCAACAGAGAATGCCTTCAACACGGACGTTTTTTTATCAATGATTAAAAACAAACCTGGCCAGAGGAATAACCCCGCGGTCATCATCACCACGTAAATCAGCATCCCTAACGCGCTGGCAAGTTCTATCGGCATCAGCCCCTGTGCACCGGAAACTAAGAGCGCCAGGACAGCAACGCCAGGAATTAAACTGCTTAAACAAATCAGCGCGTAGTATCCCAACAGAGGAAGGATTCGGTCGGCGGCAGTCGACAGGTCGCTGATTTCGATGGGATCACCACGGCTCGCTTTGATCGCCATCTTTACATATCCAGTGGTCAAAAAAGAAGGCAATGCAATCAACAACACCCCACCAACTAATTCCGCGGCGGTTCCCAGCGCTGACAAAGCCCCCGCAAGCATCCCCGCTCCGATCAGCGCCAACAACATGACCAACCCACCGCCGACAAGCACTCCCCAATTTCTGCGGTAAACCTCGAAGGCGCGCTGGAAAATGAATTCAAGGTCAGCGTAGGTCGGTGTGATGTCTTCTAGCACACGAGCGTGATCCGCACCGGTCGCACCGGTCGAACCAGCCGCATAGGGATTCACCGACATGCTAGCACTGCCTTGCGGTCCAATCCCTGCAAACGGATTGGCTGTTGAGTTGGCCGCTGCAGCAACGTCAGTGGCAACCGTGGAGCTTACCGATGAAGCCCCTAGAACGGGTGCAATTTGCCCAGCGTAGTCGTCGTCGTCTGCGTCGGCGTAGTCGTTGTCGTTGGATGACTGATTTCCGTTGGCGTTGACGTCCGATGGATCGTTAGAAGTGCTGTTTCGAAACTCTGGAAACACACCGTTGGCTGGCACCCAAGCATCGGTACCAACCTGTTTGATTTCGCAGTCCGCCGTGATTCGATCTTCCTTCAGCCATTGCCTGAGCAGATTCTGATCGGCCGGTCCGAACACCGCACCGTTGATGCTCGATTTGACCTCATACGTTTCCCCCCCCGGTTGGTTAGTCCCGGTCGAAGACTCTGGCGGCGTTGGGCGTGCTGCGGGGATTCTGTTGATGTGGCCGCAATCGGTACAGCGGCCCGTTTTGCCTGCCGAAGCATCTGCGGCTTTGTATTTTTTTTGGCAATTCGCGCAGTG